>JANPBZ010000029.1:0-30554 GCA_031430695.1 Ilumatobacteraceae bacterium | reverse complement strand
CCACGCTGGCGACGCCCGCGTCATCCCTCGGCGGTAGTCGTCGCGCTCGTCAGGATGGTTTCGGCGATCCTCGCCGCCTCGGCGATGTGCTGGCGGCAGGCGGCTGCGGCGGCCACAGGGTCGTTGCTCTCGATCGCGTTGAAGATCTCGCGCAGTCGAGCGGGACCGGACACCGTTCGATTCGCAGTGCCGAGCGTCATCACCCGTAGCCGTGAGATGCGACTGTTGAGCCGGGCAACGATCTCCCACGCGACGTCGTGGCCGCTGCTGGCGAAGATCACTGCATAGAACTCGATGGTGGCGTCGAGCATGGTCGGTGGGTCGTCGTGGGCGGCGTTGCGGTCGAGATCGTCGAGAATCGCGGCGAGCCGCGATTTGGTCACCGAGTCGGCCCTCGACGCGCAGTCCGCGACCGCTGCCGACTCGAGCAGTGCACGGATGTCGTAGATCTGGCGGGCATCGTTCCAGTCGAGCCGGGCCACGATCGGTCCCTGCTTGGCCATCTCGATGAGACCCTCGGTCTCGAGGTGTCGGATCACTTCGCGGATGACCGAACGGGAAACGCCCAGCTGATCGCAGAGCGTCCGTTCGACCAGCCGGGTTCCCGGTTCGAACGTGCCGGCGACGATCGCCTCGCGAATCCGGTCGAGGGCCAACTCGCGAAGAGTGACGGGTGGGCTGTCGATCCTCAGCGACTCGATCGCGGCTTGGCGACTTGTCATCGGCTCATCCTTGTCCATTTTCAGCGTTGCGCTCCTCCGGTGTTTAGTATACCATCATACAGTATTCCACCCCGGATTGAACACGGAGAATGTGATGCCGATCGAGCTGCGCAAGACCTTGCTGCACGTCGAGACGACGTTCATCGAGGGCGGTCGACGTGCTGCAGTCCCCTTGCGGCTGATCGCCGCGCTGGCCGTCGTGCGCAATCCGTGGGCCGGGCGTGGGTTCGTGGAGGATCTGCAGCCCGAGATCCACGAGATCGCGCCGGTGCTGGGTGAACTGCTGACGCGGATGATCATCGAAACCGTCGGCTCCGGCGACGCCGTGGAGGCGTACGGGAAGGCGGCGGTCGTCGGCCTCGACGGTGAGATCGAACATGCATCGGCGCTGATCCACACGCTTCGCTTCGGCAACCACTACCGCGAGGCTGTCGGCGCGAAGTCGTACCTCGCGTTCTCCAACACACGAGGTCCGGCCAACGCGCCCGTGATGATCCCACTGATGGACAAGAACGACGAAGGACGCCGGTCGCACTACCTCACGATCCAGTGCACCATCCCCGATGCGCCCGCGTCGGGGGAGATCGTGGTCGCCCTCGGTGCATCCATCGGCGGCCGGCCGCATCATCGCATCGGTGACCGCTACCAGGATCTGAAAGATCTCGGACATGACGTTTCCAATCCTGCCGCGATCTAGCACGCTGCACGGCGCCGCCTACGTCGATGCCGGCGAGGGCGAGCCGGTAGTACTCATCCACGGTGTCGGGCTTCGGCTCGAGGCCTGGGCACCACAGATCGAGTCCCTCGCCGCGACTCACCGGGTGATCGCGGTCGACCTGCCGGGGCACGGCGCCAGTTTCCCGATCGGCCACGGGTCCGGGCTTGCCGCGTTCGTCGACTGGTTCGTGGCCGCGCTCGACGATCTGGGTCTCGACTCCGTGAACGTCGCCGGGCATTCGATGGGCGCGCTGATCGCGGGAGGCTGCGCCGTCACAACGCCCGAGCGCGTGCGACGCGTCGCGCTGCTCAGTGCGGTCCATCGCAGGGATCGCGAGGCTTCGTTCGCGGTGAGGGCGCGCGCTGCGGAGATCGCGGCCGGAAAGGTCGACCCGATCGCTCCGCTCTCGCGCTGGTTCGGCGACGAGTGCGTGGCATCGGAGCCTTACCAAGTGGTGAAGGAATGGCTGGCCGCCGTCGACCTCGAGGCCTATGCAACTGCGTACGGAGCGTTCGCCGAGGGCGACGTCCTGTACGCGGATCGCTGGCCAAGCGTGACGTGTCCGGCGTTGTTCCTGACCGGGGAGCACGACCCGAACTCCACTCCGCAGATGACGCTCGACCTCGCAGCCGCCTCACCGCGCGGCGAGGCCTGCATCATCGCCGATCATCGACACATGGTGAACATGACGGCACCTGACGAGGTCACGGCAGCACTTCGGCACTGGCTCACGAGAGAGGTTTGACGCTATGAAATTTTCCCTATTCGTTCACATGGAGCGGCTGGACGCCGGTCAGAGTCACGAGAGTCTGTACGACGAGTACATCGAACTGTGCGAGATGGCCGACCGCGGCGGCATGAGCGCAATCTGGACTGGTGAGCACCACGGCATGGACTTCACCATCGCTCCCAATCCGTTCATCAACCTTGCTGATCTCGCCCGGCGCACGACAAACGTCCGGCTCGGGACGAGCACTGTCATCGCGCCGTTCTGGCACCCCATCAAGCTCGCCGGCGAAGCGGCGATGACGGACATCATCACTGGTGGGCGGCTCGACATCGGCATCGCTCGCGGGGCCTACAACTTCGAGTACGAACGTCTGTCGCCGGGCCTCGACGCCGCCTCGGCGGGGCAGCGGATGCGCGAGCTCGTCCCAGCCGTGAAAGGCCTGTGGGCCGGCGACTACGCGCACGAGGGTGAGACCTGGTCGTTCCCGGCTACCACGTCGGCACCCAAGCCCATTCAACAGCCGCACCCACCACTGTGGATCGCCGCCCGCGACCCCAACAGTCACGACTTCGCCGTCGCCAACGACTGCAACGTGCAAGTCACTCCACTCGCGCTCGGCGACGAGGAGGTCGACAGCTTGATGCAGCGCTTCAACGATGCGTGTGCGAACCACCCGGAGACTCCGCGCCCCAAGATCATGGTCCTGCGCCACACCTACGTGGGCAGCGACGAATCCGACGTCGCCCAGGCGGCGCGTGAGATCAGCGTGTACTACAACTACTTCGGAGCGTGGTTCAAGAACGAGAAACCCATCACGCAGGGCTTGATCGAGCGACTCACCAAGGCCGAGCTCGCCGCGAATCCGGCGTACTCGCCCGAGGTGATCCGCAAGAACGCCGTCGTCGGTACGGCAGACGAGGTGATCGCCAGGCTCAAGCACTGCGAGTCGCTCGGCTACGACGAGTACTCGATGTGGATCGACACAGGAATGAGCTTCGAACGTAAGCGAGAGTCGCTTCGGCGGCTTATCGAAGATGTCATGCCGGCGTTTGACAACACCAAGTGATGAGACACTTCCAGCAATACATCGACGGGAAGTTCGAGGACGCCGGCGCCACCTTCCCCAGTATCGATCCCGCTACCGGCGAACACTGGGCGACGATGCCCGAGGCGCGATCGGACGATGTCGACCGAGCCGTCGAGGCCGCCCACCACGCCCTTCACAGCGGGGCATGGCCGGCGATGACCCCGACCGCACGCGGCAAGTTGTTGATGAGACTCGCTGGCCTGACCGCGACGAACGCCCAAGCCCTTGCTGAGGTCGAGACGCGTGACACCGGCAAGATCATTCGCGAGACGTCCGCCCAGATCGCGTACGTGGCCGACTACTACGCCTACTACGGCGGTCTCGCCGACAAGATCGAAGGTGCCCACCTGCCGATCGACAAGCCCGACATGGAGGTGTGGATCCGCCGAGAACCAGTCGGCGTCGTCGCCGCGATCGTGCCATGGAACAGCCAGCTGTTCCTTGCCGCGGTGAAGCTCGGCCCGGCACTGGCTGCCGGGTGCACCGTGGTGGTCAAAGCGTCCGAGGACGGCCCGGCGCCGCTGCTCGAGTTCGCCCGGCTGGTGCACGAGGCCGGGTTTCCTCCGGGCGTCGTCAACATCATCACCGGGTTCGGTGATGACTGCGGTGCGGCCCTCACCCGCCACCCGAAGGTCGCCCACGTTGCGTTCACCGGCGGCCCCGCCACCGCCCGGCAAATCGTGCGGAACTCGGCCGAGAACCTCGCCAGCACGTCGTTGGAGCTCGGCGGGAAGTCGCCGTTCGTCGTCTTCGCCGACGCCGACCTCGAGAGTGCCGCCAACGCCCAGGTTGCCGGCATCTTCGCCGCAGCCGGGCAGAGTTGCGTCGCCGGTTCGAGGCTCATCATCGAGGCATCGGTCAAGGAGCGATTTCTGGCGATCTTGAAATCGAAGGCCGAAGCGGTACGGATGGGACCGCCGGATGACCCCGAGACCGAGGTTGGCCCGCTGTGCACTGATCGCCAGCGCCGGCTGATCGAATCGGTCGTCGACGCGTCGATTGCCGCCGGCGCCGGCCTCGTCACCGGTGGTCGAGCAGCGGATCGCCCGGGCTTCTACTTCCCACCGACGATCCTCGATTGCGACGACGTCGCCACATCGGCCACGACGACCGAACTGTTCGGACCGGTCCTGACCGTGGAGTCCTTCGACACCGAGGACCAAGCCGTCGAGCTCGCCAACTGCACACCGTTCGGGCTCGCCGCCGGTGTCTTCACCCAGAACCTCACCCGTGCTCACCGCATGATCAAACGAATCACCGCAGGTGTCGTGTGGGTCAACACCTATCGCGCAGTCTCGCCCATCGCCCCCTTCGGCGGACACGGCATGTCCGGCCATGGTCGAGAAGGCGGTCTGGCCGCAGCACTCGACTACACCCGCACCAAGACGGTCTGGCTGCGGACCTCCGATGACCCGATCCCCGACCCGTTCGTGATGCGCTGACCAGTTGGCCGCGATAGCCGGGAATGGTCTCCGGCCGAACACCGTCGGGCGCGATTTGGGCAGTGGAGAAACTCTGGGCAGGCGGGCTTCCGAAATCGCGCCCAATGGACCGGGGGACACGGCTCTCAGAAGGCGCCGGCGAGGGACTGTCACGTAGTCGTCTAAGTGACTCCGAGTCGTCGGCGGACGACCTTCTTGGCCATGTCGAGCACGTCGGGTTCGTCGCGGAGGACGAAGTTCGTGTTGGCGGCGAGGATGATGCCGTTGAGTTCGAAGGTGAGTGCGTCGGCGTCTTCGTCGGTGGGCAGTTCGTGTCGTTCGAGTGCGGTGACCGCGAACTGGCGGATCAGCGCCGTGAGCCGACCCTGGAAGGCTGCGATCTGTTCTTTGACGGGGCCCGGGCGGGTGCCCATCTCCAGGGAGGCGCCGGCGCGAAGAAGCAGCCGCCTGGAAACGTGCGTCGCAGAAGGTGATCAAAGAAGGCGTCGCACACCGCGACGAGTTGAGCGACTCCCGGCGCGGCCGCGAGTGCCGGTTCGATGACTTCGGCTTGGAATATCCGTTCGGCCTCATCCACGGTGGCGAGTTGGAGATCTTGCTTGGAGCCGAAGTGGGCGTAGACGCCGCTCTTGCTCATGTCGAGCGCGCTGGCGAGGTTCCCGATGGAGAGGCCTTCGAGTCCGTCGAGGGTCGCGAGCGACACCGCTTCGCGCACGATCGCTTCCCGAGTGCGCTCTCCGTCAGTGCGTTGTTTCCGTGGGACGGGCACCGAGGTGTCCCGGCGCGTCCGGGTCCGAGGACGAGGCGAACGGACGCTCCTCGACAACGTGTCGTTCACGCTCTCGGCGGGCGAGCTCGTCGCAATCGTCGGTCCGAGCGGCGTCGGCAAGACGACCCTGCTGGAGGCGATCTCCGCCATCGTCCCGGCGGATTCGGGGTCGGTGCGCTTCGACGGCATCGACGTGTATGCGAACCTGAAGACATTCCGCAGCGTGCTCGGCTACGTACCGCAGGATGACATCATCCATGCCGACCTGCCTCTGCAGCGCACGCTCCGCTACGCAGCTCGGTTACGCCTCCCGTCGCCGGCCAGCGCGGCCGAGGTCGACGACGCTGTACGTGACGCGATCGACGCGGTGAGCCTTACCGATCACGCCGACGTTCCCGTCGGTTCGCTGAGCGGGGCCCCCGCTGCTCGCGTCGTACGGCGATACGGGCATCCAGTCCACCGGCACCTACTGGCTGATTCTCGCCGCGTTCGCGGTGGTGTGTTCCTGGTCGCCACTTGGTGTGCGTTCGTACGCACCACACGGACATCGCTGCGCTGAGCGCCGCTCAGGGAGGACCGTCGGCCCGCGAGTCACCGTCTCGATATCGTTGGGCCGTGGACGTCCTTCGGTATACAGCGTTCAGCGCCGACCCCCTGGGTGGTAACCCGGCGGGGGTTGTACTCGACGCCTCGGGACTCGTCGACGCCCAAATGCAGGCCATCGCGGCGGAGGTGGGGTTCTCCGAGACGGCGTTCGTTGTCGCAGGACACGGTGCGGATCTGGAGGTCCGGTACTTCAGCCCGCTCGCCGAGGTTCCGTTCTGTGGTCATGCGACGATCGCGGCGGCGGTCGCCGACGCGCATCGGAGCGGCCCGCGAACACTCCGTTTATCGACTCGCGCTGGCGCTGTCGAGGTGACCACCCGCTTCACCGATGGCGCGATGACAGCGACACTGACAAGCGTCCCGCCGCGCACGGCCACGCTTGACGACACCGACCTTGTGGAACTCCTCGCAGCCCTCGACTGGCACCCCTCCGAGCTCGACACGCGGTTGGCACCTCGCGTGGCATACGCCGGCGCGTGGCATCCGATCATCGCCACCAACTCCCGAGGACGTCTCGCCGACCTCGACTACGACATGAACCGCCTCTCAGTTCTGATGGCCGCACGTGAGTGGACAACGATCGATTTGGTGTGGCGTGAGTCGGAGACGCTGTTTCATTGCCGTAACCCATTCCCGCCGGGGGGAGTTGTCGAAGATCCGGCGACGGGCGCCGCGGCAGCAGCTTTCGGCGGATACTTGCGAGAGTTCGGTCTCGTCGAGACTCCGGCCACGATCACCATCCACCAAGGTGACGACATGGGTCGCCCCGGCCGCCTCACCGTCGAAATCTCTTCGGAGCCGGGCAGCGGCATATTGATCAGCGGAAACGCGACCGCGCTCTGACGGTACCGTGCTGTTCGCGTTCGATCGGGCCGATCTGGAACGCCAATCCAAGGTTCGTGGAACACCTTGAAGCTCGAACGCCGCCCCTGGGAGGGGCGGCGTTCGTGAAGTTGTTGGCAGTTCGGGCTGAACCCCAAGGCCAGGAGCGCATGTGGACCGTGCTCGTATCAGCTCGTGACGTGCTTGCTGCCGATCCGGACGAACCACAGTCCTGACAGCAACGCCAGTGCGGCAACGATCGCCATCGTCGTGTGCTCGCTCCCTGTTGTCGGAAGTACAGGATCAGCAGCAGCGGTGGGGACCGCCGGGGCGAAAGACGCAACATCGCTGCATGACGCTGACGCAGACGACCCGGCCATCAGGACGTCACCCTCATGCTTGGAGTGGTCGTTGTCCCAACTGGCCTGTGCGATGGTGATCTTGACGTATCCGTCGCTGGTGGTCATGTGACAGACGGTCACAAGACCGTCCTGCGGTGCGGAGTCCGGCACTGAAGGAACGAGCGACTCGACGTCGACACCGGCGACACCCGCGGTCCCGGCCACAGCAGCGTCCAGCGTGAGGCGCGCGTCGGTGCAGGACTCGGTGCCCGCGCCGTCGAGGAGCAAGATGTCACCCTCATGCTTGGAGTGGCCGTTCTCCCAGCCGGCCTGCGCGATGTTGATGACCGTGTAGCCGCCGTTGCCGGTCAGGTGACAGACCAACACCTTGTCTCCTGCTGCTGAGCTACCGGCCGGGCATCCACCCGCTGGTGCCGGAATGATGTCGCCGTCGTGCTTGCCGTGACCGTTCTCCGCGCCACTGGCACTGACGGTGATCGTTTCGTAGCCGCCGTTGCCGGTCAAGTGACACAAGGTGACCTTGTCGTTGCCACCGGCTTCTGCGTGGCCGGTGCCGGGCACCACCAGAACCATGAACGCAGCCGACAGAGCGACCGCAGCCACCGTTCGCCTCCGTGTGATCGAACGTGATGTGGCGCGCGCAAAGTTGAACATGGTTGTCTCCATCGGGGGTTGAGAACGACGGTCGAACAACCGTTGACCCGGTGTACCCGACTACCCGCACTGCGAAACAAACTGTGATCGAACCTCTAGCGCGCCGACAACAAAGGCTCTGCGCGCGCTCGGCTCAAGGTGGCCAGGCGTCCGAGCCGCACTGAACAAGCTGACCCGCTAGCGAAGCGCACCATTGCTGAACTTCCGCTGTCATCAACGGGCGGGCATTGGTCGCCTCGACACCCTCTGACGGGACGATCCTCCTGATCAGCACGGTCTGCAGTGCCGCGGCCGAAATCGTTAGGCCGGGCTGTGACTGACAGCTGGAAGATTTCCCGTACGTTTTATCGAGGGTGATATCGGCGGCAGCCCGCCCGCATTTCTGGGATTTTGGAACGCCGACGAACTGGAATGCCTCCATTCACCAGTCGTGCTGGCCTGGTTGCTGCGCCCTCCGTCCAACCGCGCGATCGACCGTAGAGGTCGACTCTGATTGGCACGATGCATTCGCTCAATCCAGCGACCGGGGAGGGTGCCCGGAACGCCGCATAGCGGACGGCGCGAATAGGTTCCGGGCTCGCCTCGTGGAAGCTGCGACCTTCGGGTTTCGACCTGATGATGACGATGACACGTACGCCGACAGCCTCGCCCTCGTCGGTGGGGCGACCGTGCTGAGCACCTCACTGGTGCTCGATAGTGGCTGGGCAGGCGATCAACGGGTGACACTCACCGGGGC
This sequence comes from Ilumatobacteraceae bacterium, assembly GCA_031430695.1. Lineage (GTDB taxonomy): Bacteria > Actinomycetota > Acidimicrobiia > Acidimicrobiales > Ilumatobacteraceae > JAENVT01. The sequence continues at coordinate 21,906 of JANPBZ010000029.1, read as the reverse complement.
AAGCGCCGATGGGAACGTGTGGGTGCCACAGACTGCGGGATCGACGGTCACCGGCGTTGTCACGACACCGTTCGCCAAGACCTGCGCACTGCTCGCTGCCACGATCCAATGGTCGAAGAACGACCCGACTCCTGACGGGGCGCTCAACGAAGCAGACAGCATCCAACCCAAGGACAGTGGCGAGTACTACAGGATCGTCGACTGCAAGTACATCTACAACCTCGACGTAAGCAGCCTTGACCCGAACCTGGCAACCAGGGGCGGGACCTATCGAGTGTGGCTCAACATCGCAGGAGCCAACATCGCCAACCCGGCGAAGTTCGACCTGCGCTGACGCAGACAGCAGGCGGGGTCACACGAAGGGATCGAGTGACTCCGCCTGATGCGCGAACGGGGTCGGCTCGCCAGGACGGTATCGACCAGGGCCTCCTCGAGGCCGTCGAGGTCCGTAGATGCGCCTGCTTTGCGCTCGACAGTGCCAGTGGGCCTGGCCGCCGCCAACCCCGGGCGGTGGACAACGGTGGCTGAACTGGACATTCGGCACCTGTCGCCGACGATGATCATCGAAGGTCAGGAGCGGGATGGCGCCTCGGGCGGCGATTTCACGGACATCAACGGTCGGGCGTCCGAGCCGCACTGAACGAATTGAGCAAGCTGACCTTCTAGCGAGGCGCACATTGCTGAGCCTCGGCGGTCATCAAAGGGACAGTCAGCCATTTGTCGCCGTCGACAGCCTCTTGGGACGATCATTCTGGTCAGCGCGGCTCTGTGCCGCGGCTGAATCTGCTTCGGCGGGTCGTGATTGACAGCTGGAAGATTTCCCGTACGTTTTATCGAGGGTAGTCCTCTACCATTTGTCGATCCCACGCCGGGTTAGCTCAGTCGGCAGAGCACTTCACTTGTAATGAAGATGTCGTGAGTTCGATTCTCACACCCGGCTCCGGTGGCGGGGAAACCGCGGACCCCCGAATGACGCCGCCAGAGTACGGTGTGCGCCGGACGGCACGGGTCCGCTCATCACCTGGGGTGGCCCGCCGCTTGCCCCGAAGATCGGGAACAACAGGCTCCATCTCGACATCGCTCCGCCCAGCCACGTTGATCAGCGAGCGGAGGTAGACCGTCTCGTTGCGCTTGGGGCGACTCGAATCGACATCGGCCAGGGCGAGGTCGACTGGGTGGTCATGGCCGATCCCGATGACAACGAGTTCTGTGTGTTGAGCCCCCGCTAGCGCGTTCTGGGCAGCCTGGCAGATCACCGGGATCGTGAACCTCACCGACGATCGCGCGGTCGCAACGCCCTACGCGAGCGACCAAAATATTCGCTCCCGACAACGCCTCGGCCGCTCGTATCGGCACTTTCGAGCGGCGCGAACCGTCCCAGCACGCGACCGCGTCGGCCGTCGCGGGTCACCCCTACCGCCGGCTGGTGGGTGCGCTCGCCGCCAGCCAAGGCAGAGGCCATCGGGGAGTCGTAGCCTCTGTGCATGGGGACAGAGGACGCCCACGGCCTCGGCTATGAGCGGGTAGATGACGATCCGAACGTCCCGGTGCTCCTCGCCACGATGGACGCCACCGCAGGGTGGGAGGCGACGCGCCGGTTGCGGGCATGGGAGCGGGATCAGCTGAGGCTCGGTGACGGTCAACGGCTCCTCGACGTGGGCTGCGGTCTCGGCGAGGCAGCGCTCGCCCTCGCTGAGGATCTCGGCGACGACGGTGAGGTCGTCGGTGTCGACGTCTCTGCGGAGATGCTACGCGTAGCTCGCGCGAAGGCAAGTGCTGCAAAGTGTCGCGTACGTTTCACCGTCGGCGACGCCTGCGCGCTTGACGAGCCGGACGGTCGCTTCGACGTGGTGCGATGCGAACGCACTCTGCAATGGCTCGCCGACCCGATTGCTGCCGTGGCCGAGATGGCGCGTGTGGTGCGCCCTGGCGGCCGCGTCTCGCTCATCGACACAGACTGGTCGACGTTCGCGATCGATGTCGGCGACGACGATCTCGCCGAACGGGTTCGCAAGGCCATGCGGACCGAGCGGGGACGGCCGTCCAACATCGGACACCGACTACATGATCTCGTCCGCACCGCGGGCTTCGCCCCGCTCGTCGAGGCGGAGGCGACCCAGACCTGGACCGCGTGGAACCCCGACGAGTCACCCGCACCCGACGGGTGCTTCTCCATGCAGAGCCTCGCCGATGATCTGGTTGACGCCGATCAACTTGCACCGGCGGACCGGGATCGATTCGTGTCGACCATCCGCCAGGCCGCCCTTCGTGATCAATTCTCGATGGCCCTCACGATGTACGCCGTCGTGGCCGCAGCTCCGACCTCGTAGAGCCAACGTCCTCGCGCGAACCGGACCGGAGTACGTCGAACACCGTCCCCTGACAGCTGGATGGCGCATGACTTTGGGGTCGCGGCAATCACGATGAGCGTCCGTCAAGGTGATCGCGCCAGCGCTGAAATCTGTCGCTGAGTTGGGAGCCATCACCCGGTATCAGCCGTACCGGGTACTCCATACCGCTCGACCGCGCCGCCGGACAGGGGTGCCGCCCGTTAGCGGATCCGGCCAGGCGCCGCTCGACATCGCGCATCGTGTAGTGGGGCGGATCGATCACGACGCGTCTTGTGAGAACCATCACGCGAGGCCGAGACCTGGCGCGTGCTCGAAGATGCCGTCGGCCGTGACGAGGGCGGGCGGCGATGTGCACCGCGCTTGCCGCGATCCAGGGATCGTTGGCGTGGATGCGGTCGGCGAGTGGGTGCCCGACCTTTCGACACGCCGCCCGCATCTCCGCGACGGCCGTTATCAGCGCGTCGGTGACCGGCACAACCGTGGCTTCGGCGGTCGCCATCTCGATCCGCCCGCGCCGGGGCGCGCCCCACTCGGCGATGATCGCGCCATAGCGCAGCTCGGCCAATCAGGATTTGGACTAGTATGACCACTATGACCATTACTGTGAGTGTCGCCGAGGCGAAGGCAACGTTGTCCGATCTTCTCCGGCGGGCCGAGGACGGCGAGGACATCCTCGTGGCGCGCAACGGTCATCCGGTCGCCAGGTTGTCGGCGGTCCGCCAGCGCGAGGGTGGCTTCATGCGAGGTGAGATTGTCGTGCGTGACGCCGACTGGTGGAAGGCCGACGATCAACTTGCCGACGACTTCGGCACGTGAGACGACGTGGACCTGCTGCTCGACTCGCACACCGCTGTGTGGTGGGCTGACGATCCTTCTCAACTCAGCACCGGCGCAGCGGCGGCGATCTCAGATCCGGGCAACGATGTCTGGGCGTCCGCCGCGTCTGCGTGGGAACTCGCCATCAAGTCGGCACAGGGCAAGCTTTCCATCGACGTTCGAGGGCTGTTCCGGCGATTGGCGGATCAACGCATTCGGCTCCGCGGCATCGGAATCGATGACGGGGTCGATGCAGCCGCGCTGATTTGGAGTCATCGCGATCCGTTTGATCGCATGCTGGTCGCTCAGGCCGCCAACTCCGGACTGGTTCTGGTCACCAGGGACTCGGTCATTTTAGACTTCCTTCCGGGATGTGTGGTCGCCTAGAAGGACCGCTGCCGTCGCCGCTCCGGCCTATTCTTCGGACAAGTTTTTTTGAGACCGTGGGACGGTGAGTGAGACGCTGGGGGGTACGAAATGCCTGGTGGTGAGACGGTGGGGGTGTTGGTGAGACTGTGGGGGCCTCGGAGTAGAAGTTGTAATGAAGATGTCGAGAGTTCGATTCTCTCACCCGGCTCCAAGACAGTTTTTTGGTCTTCACATCCTCGAGTCCGCTGTTGCGTCAGGGGTGGCGGACGGTCTGACGCTGCCGGATTCCATCCAACGTTTCCCTGACGATCAGCATCGGACCACTTGCCCCGCCAATGAATGTCTCCGTTGTCGCTGCTTGCGCCAGCTCGTCGAACGCGGGCTCCGACATGTCCGCAGCGACTGCCTCGGAACCTCCGATCGTCCGACATACCCGAGCGAGCTGCTCCTGTCCGTGCTGACCGGCGACCTTCGTCGGACCTGCTCCGCTGTTCATCCCTGTCCTCAACAACTATGTCTACATCTGGCAGCCCGTGCGCGCCTGGAGGGGCACTTGTGGCACGTTCACACTCGTCCTGGACGACTCGACGGTCCACACCGCCGACTTCCGGTTCATCTAGACCGACGGGTGCAGAGTCTCGCTGAGTAAGGTCCCGTGCTGAAGCAATCGGAGAGGCAGGACAGATGTTCATCGGTCGACGTCTATGGCGATGAGCGATACCTACACTGACCGATCCGAGGCCTATCTGGCGGGCGACCGCCGTCGAGCGCTCAGTGAAGGGCGAGAGCTGAGTGACAGGGTGTGGGGCACCGCCTTGTTCGCCGACGTATCGGGTTTCACGCCTCTTACCGAAGCCTTGGCCAACGAGTTGGGCCCGCAGCGGGGTGCCGAGGAACTGACCGCTCATCTGAACCGGGTGTTCCACGCTGTGATCGACGATGTCGATCGCTTCGGAGGCGAGGTCATCTACTTCGGGGGAGATGCGATCACGTGCTGGATCGACGGCGACGACGGCCGACGCGGCGCCGCATGCGGCTTGGCGATCCAACGGACCATGAGCTCGGTGGGAACCATCCGGACGCCTGCCGGCACCGAGATCGTACTGGCCATCAAGGTGGCCATCGCTGTCGGATCCGCTCGACGGTTCGTCGTCGGGGACCCCGGAATCCAATTGATCGACGTGCTCGCCGGCAGGCTCATCGACGAACTCGCCGATGCCGAACATCTCGCGGAGAAGGGGGACGTCGTGCTGGCGCAGTCGGCGCTCGTTTCCCTCGGGGACCATGCGATCGTCAGCGAGCTCCGGCCGCCGACAGATCAGGACGGCGGCCATCACGCAGAGGCCGTCGGAGTTCTCGCCGGTCTCCGGATCGACGTCGACGAGGCGGAGCCCATGTCGGCACCCTCTGCGCTCAGCGAGGCCCTGGTTCGCCCGTGGATACTGCCGGCGGTGTACGAGCGGCTCGTCACAGGTCGCGGCGAGTTCCTGGCCGAGCTCCGTTCCGCCTACCCGATGTTCGTGCGCTTCGGCGGGATCGACTACGACAACGATCCCGAGGCGGTCGAAAAGCTCGACCATTTCACTCAGCGTGTTCAGCAAATCCTGTCGGAATTCGGCGGCAACCTGCTGCATGTGATCCTCGGCGACAAGGGCGCGTATCTGTGCGCCGTGTTCGGCACGCCGCATGCCCATGAGGACGACTCCTCACGGGCAGCCACGGCGGCGATCGAGTTGTTGACCTTGGAGAGAGAAACGGCGGCGACAGACCTGCAGATCGGTATCGCCCACGGCAGGGTCCGCAGCGGCGCATATGGCCATCCAGCGCGACGTACGTTCACGTGCCTCGGTGACGCCGTCAACCTCTCGGCCCGGCTGATGTCGCAGGCTCCACCGGGCCACGCCTACATCAGCGAAGAGGTGCACCGGGCGCTGAGCGAGCGGGTCGAGTGTCAGCTCGTCGGCGACCTCACCGTGAAGGGCAAGGCGGACCCTGTGCGGGTTCTGAGCATCCTCGGGCTTCGGCGAGGGCTGGCGAAGAGGGAGATCCGATATCCGCTCCCCATGGTCGGCCGAGATGCTGAGATGGCAGTGTTCGCGGATACGCTCGACGAGGTGCTCGGTGGTGCCGGGCGAGTCGTCGGGATCTCGGCAGAGGCCGGGCGCGGCAAGTCACGACTCGTTTCCGAGGTCGTCCGCAAACTTGTCGATCGAGGTGTCACGGTGGCGTGGGGCGAAGCGCAGAACTTCGGTCGCACGACCAGTTATCTCGTGTGGCGCGACGTCTGGCGAACATTGCTCGAGGTCGATGACGACGCAACCGAAGCCTCGCAAGGCCGAGCCTTGACGCGCCGCCTGCGGGCCGTCTCGAGCGACCTTGCGCGCCGCGGTCCATTGCTCGCGACGGTTGTGGGTGTCGGCATGGACGACAACGAGCTCACCCGCACGTTCGATGCGAAACTCCGCAAGACATCGTTGGAGTCACTGCTGGTCGACCTGCTCGCAGCTCGTGCCGCCAACGGTGCGCTTGCCATCGTTCTGGAGGACTGCCACTGGATCGACACCCTCTCGCGCGACCTCCTCGAAGAACTGGTCCTGGCGTCCGCATCGCTTCCCGTGCTTTTCGTGCTGGCCTACCGACCTGCGGAAGCGTCTGGCGGAGGACTCGGGCTCGATCGAATCCCGTACTACCAAGAACTCCCCCTCGCCGAACTGACGGCCAGTGATGCCGACGTGGTGCTTCGGGCCAAGCTGGAGCAATTGTTCGGTGAGTCGGTCAGCCCCGCCACCGAACTCGTCGAGTTCATGCTCGAAAGGGCGCAGGGGAACCCGTATTACCTCGAGGAGCTGATCAACTACGTCCACGGTCGAGGGATCGATCCGACCGACCCTGCGGCGTTCAGACACCTTGACGTGCCCGACACCCTGTTCCGGCTGGTGCAGAGCCGCATCGACATGTTGGACGAGGCTCCACGTACCGCGCTCAAGGTCGCCAGCGTTGTGGGGCGAACGTTCGAGTCACCGTTCGTGCACGGCGTGTACCCCGACCTCGGCTCGCTCGAGCAGGTCGAGGCCGGGTTCGAAGCAGCACGCCAAGCCGACATCGTCGCGATTGATCGCATCGAGGATCGGTCGTGGCTCTTCCGCCACGTCGTTGCCCGAGACGTGGCGTACGACAGTTTGCCGTTTGCGATGCGGGCGCACTTGCACGATCGGGTCGGCGGGTTTCTCGAATCGGGAGGCCCTTCGGCGATCGAGCACAACCTCGATCTTCTCGCCTATCACTACTGGCTCGGCGAAGACGACGACAAGAAGCGCGAGTACGCGTTACGAGCGGGAATTGCTGCGCAGTCGCGCTACGCCAACGATGCGGCCGCCGACTACTTCCAACGTGCGCTACCACTGCTTCACGACTCGGAGCGAGCGGGAGTGCTGCGTCGACTCGGCAAGGTGCTCGAACTGCGCGGCGGATGGGCCGACGCGGAGGCAACCTACAGCGAAGCGATCGAGGTCTCGAAGCACCTCGGGGATGTGGTGGAGCAGGCGCGGGCGCACGCCGACCTCGCTGAGACGATGCGTAAGGAAGGTCGATTCGACGACGCCCGACAACAATTGATCCTTGCCAGTGAGATCTTCTCCGACAACGACGACCAGGCCGGACTCGGTTTGGTCCTGCATCTCGAGGGCACCCTCGCATCGCAACAAGGTCAGTACGAACCGGCCCGCGCCGCCTACCAGAGGAGCCTCGAGATCCGGGAGCGCCTCGGTGATCGAGCGAGCATTGGCAGCCTGCTGAGCAACCTCGCGCTGGTCGCCGAGTGCGAAGGGGATCTCGAACAGGCACGCACGATGAACGAGCGCGCGCTCGCGATGCGCGAGGAGCTCGGAGACCGGTGGGCCATCTGCATCTCGCAGAACAACCTCGGAATGATCGCACTGCTGCAGAGTGACTTCGCCTCTGCACAGATGCGCTTCCAGGAATCGATGCGCCTCGCCACCGAGATCGGCGACCGATGGATCGTTGCCGTCGGCCATCACAATCTCGGCAACGCCAACGTCGGTCTTGGCGAGCCCGAGCAGGCCGGGGATGCCTTCCTACAAGCCCTGCAGGCGTACGAGGACTACGGCGACCTCTGGTCGGTCGCACTGTTGGTCGAGGACATGGTCCTGCTGGCATTGGCGAAGGACGAACTCGTCCACGCCGTCGAGCTCGTCGGCGCGGCCGATGCCCTCCGAACCCGGCTCGAGGCGCCACGCCCGCCTGCGGTGACGGCAACACTCGAGGCGGCGTTGGACCCAGTGCGGCCCCGACTCGGTGACGGTGAGTCCGCTGCGCACGATCGGGGACTGAACGTCGACGCGGCGGCGTTGGGAGCCCTACTACGAGACATCGGGCGCTCCACGTAAGCATCCGCAGGCATAAGCGATTAATGTACGTGCAGTTCATAAGGGACGGACTCGCTTGCATGTTGATTCCGTGACGTCAGTTTCGAGGAGATCATGCGTAACCAACCGTCTCGCCGTTCATCCGTTCGGGTTATTCACCTGGCGCTCGTTGCGTCGATGTTGGCGATCATCACACCCATCGTCGGCGCGTCACAGGTTGCCACTGCTGCCACGGTGACTCCGTGGACGGCAAGCGGGCCCGCCAATGTCACGACGGATTCGAATGGCTCTGTCACCCCTCCGCAGATGACGTACAACCTTTTCAACAATCCATTTGATCCCCTCGGGCCCCCACGGTTCCGCGACCAGACGTGGTCGTTCAGCACCACGGCAACCAGTAACTTCACCGACGTGGTGCCGTACCGGTACACCGGCTATCACGCCTTCTTCCTTGTAAGAGTGCACCTGGTCGCGTTCGTGAGCCACGAGGGCATCACGACCACGACAAGCCTGGTTACCGATGGACCCGTGAGTTGTTGCACGCCGCCATCGGGCGGGTTCACCTACACAGGGAGCCATTCGTTCAACGTGGTCAGCGGTGACACGTATGGGTTCACCTTCGGCGGATTCAACTTCGACTCCGACCCGGACTTCTCCGGCACCTTGACGCTCACGGGGCCTCCCCCGTACACAGATCCGGCTGCAGTAGCCAGCAACACTTCGTGGACGACTGCGGCTCCGCTCACCACTGCCGGCATCGACGGCACGCTGACGCAACCAGGTGAGGTTCGCTGGTACAAGTTCCCGATCCAGCCAGACAGCCAAGTACAGGTCGACCTCAGCAATCTGGATCAGAACTTCGACCTCACCATGTTCCGCGACATCGGTCAGGCCTTCACGACGCTGACCACGACGCAGGACCTCACCAAACTGAGCGCGCAGTTCGCCGGTGACGCCTACAGCCCGTCGATCTACTCACCGTCGATCTACTCGCCATCGATCTACAGCCCGTCCATCTACTCACCGTCGATCTACAGCCCCTCCATCTACTCACCATCGATCTACTCGCCGTCGATCTACAGCCCCTCCATCTACAGCCCCTCCATCTACTCACCATCGATCTACTCACCATCGATCTACAGCCCCTCCATCTACAGCCCCTCCATCTACTCCCCCTCGGACACATTCCTTTCGGCGTTCTCGAGCGCCCAGACGCGCAGCCTCATCGGCGTTTCGGCCCGTGAGAATGCCCAATCCGAATCCATTCGGAGCGCGACGTGGAACAACACCGGTGAGTTCTACGTGCGAGTCCAGGGTCGTAACGGCGCGTTCTCGGCAACACCGTTCCACCTCGGTCTCTCGACCGCGGGAGGGCCGTGTTCGGCGGTAACTCTCGACTCGTTCAGCTCGTTGTCCACCATCGCGGGTACACCGGGCGCGGCGCAGACAGTGATCCTCACGGATGGTTCGCGCCTGACACAGTCAACCGGGTTGGGCGCCAAGCTCCAGGAACTGGCCCTTGGCACTGGTGGCGTAGTCGTCGACGTCAGCCTCAGCCCGCGCATCAATGCGTTGAACGCCCAGGCCGACCTCAACACAGCCTGCCCGTACGCGAAGAACCTGGCCGCCGAGGCGATCCGCGAGGTGGTGAACTCCTACCGCGATACCGCTGAGACACTGCAGTACGTCGTCATTGCCGGCGGCGACTCGGTGATCCCGTTCTTCCGGTACGCCGACTCGGCTGGTATCGGCCCCGAATCCGACTTCGTGCCACCGTCGCTCGACACCAGCGCCTCGCAGGCCAGTCTGCGGCGCAACTACGTGCTCGGGCAGGACGCCTACGGCGCTGTCTCCGACTTGAACCTGAAGGGCGCAGTCATTCCCGTTCCGGACCTTGCCGTGGGACGGCTGGTCGAAACACCCGATCAGATCATCGGCATGGTGGACGCGTACCTCGGCCTGACCGACGGAGTGTTGCCGACACCGACTTCCTCCCTCGTCACCGGGTATGACTTCCTCACGAGTGCCGCCGACTCGGTGCAGGCTGACTTCGCAGCAGGTCTCGGCCCCACCGGACGCGCCGACACCCTGATCACGGATCAAGGCATCCCGACCAGGACCACGACGTTGGGCACACCAACTCGTGACAGGTCCTGGACCGCCGCGGACCTCTCCAACTCACTCCTCGGCTCGCGGCACGACCTGGTCTTCTTGGCGGGTCACTTCAGCGCCAACGACGCGCTGGCCGCGGACTACCAGACCAGCTTGGCCACATCCGATCTCGACGCTCGTCCCAACCTGCTCACCAACTCCCTCGTCATCAGTGCCGGCTGCCATTCCGGGTACAACCTCCTCGACGCCGACGGTGTACCGGGACTGACGAACGGGCTCGATTGGCCAGAGGCGATGGCCAGGCAGCGAGCGACGTTCATCGGCGGCACCGGCTATCAGTACGCCGACACCGACTTCCTCGCCTACAGCGCCAAGCTGTACGCCCTCTTGGCGAGCCAGTTGCGCAGCGGTTCAGGTGCGGTTCCCCTCGGCAAGGCATTGGTCGACGCCAAGCAGGACTATCTCGCTGGCGTCGCAAACCTCACCGGCATCGACCAGAAGTCATTGATCGAATCAACGCTGTACGGCCTGCCCATGACCGGGGTCAACCTTCCTGCGGGGCGTATCACTCCCCCCGTCACCGTCCAGGACATCGATCCCGTGCTGGTCCCCTCGGGACCGGGCGCAGTCCTCGGCCTGAAGAGCGCACCGCTCAACCTCACTCCCAACTTGACGCCACCAGCGCCGAAGCCCGTTCTCGACACAGCCGGGAACCCGACCGGCGCGTCGTACCAATGGCTGACCGGCAGCGATGGAGTGCAAACAGAGCCCGGTCTACCGGCACTTCCCAAGCAGATCGACGACGTGACCAGCAGCACTGGCGAGGTGCTGCGCGGCGTTGGCTTCTTCAGCGGCACCTACACCGACACGCTCGGAGTCACTCCGCTGACGGGCGCGCCGACAACGGAACAGAACGGTGTCCACACCAACTTCGTGTCGCCCGTGTTCTTCCCCCAGAAGTTGGCGACCGTCAACTACTTCGGCGCCCTCGACGGCAACGGCACCGACGGCCGTACCAGGTTGATCACGACACCCGCGCAGTACCGATCCGACGTCGCAAGCACCACGACGAACACCGAGCGAAGTTACTCGCAGCTCGGCCTGGAACTCTACTACAGCGCCAACACCACCACATACGGCAACAACACGCCCGCGCTGGCAGCGCCGCCATCGGTGTCAGGCGTTGCAGACACGGTGCTACCCGGCGGCGCCGCCGTGACGGTCAGCGCTCATATCACCGGTGACCCGTCTGCCGGAATCCAGAAGGCGTGGGTGACCTACACGGCCGAGTCCGCCCCGCTTCACGGCGCGTGGCGGTCGGTAGACCTCGCCCAGGATCCTATCGACTCGACACTATGGACCGGAACCTTCGCACTGATGATCGGACAAGAAGTTGCCGATGTCCGTTACCTCGTGCAGGCGGTGAACGGCGTCGGACTGGTCGGACTCGACAACAACCTGGGCGAAGGCTACACGCCGGGCGTACCCGTCGGCGTTCCGACCCCTCCGGCGACGCAAGTGACCTCCATCGCGCTCGACCCGACTGCGGCGGACGGCATCTCCGGAACGAGCCTCGCCGCAGCCGCGACATTGGTCGGGGCCCCGGCTGGCAGTGCCGTCACGTTCTCCCTCGGCAGTGTGTCTGCCACGGCCATCAGCGACAGTGTTGGCCGAGCCACGGCGACGCTGCTCTTGCAGGATGCCGTCGGCGACTACACCCTGTCGGCCTCGTACGCCGGCGATGCCACATATCTAGGTTCGTCGGACGCACGGCCGTTCAGCATCACGAAGGTCCCAACCACGTTGACCATCGCCGCGGCCGCGGCCACGACGATCAGCGCGATCTTGTCTCGAGCCGCACCCGGCACTCCGGTGCCACAACAGACCGTGTACTTCACGGTCACGGGCCCGGTCAACACTCTGGTCACGGCGACCACTGATCCGCAGGGACGGGCCCAACTGCAGACTCGTGCGCTGCCAGACGGCACGTATACGGTCTCGGCAGAGTTCCGCGGTACGCCTTCGACCTACTCGCCCAGCACGGCACCCAGCACCGTGGTCACGCTCGATACCACAGCGCCGACACTGACTGCGTTGCAGTTGACGCCCGCGTCATTGGTGGTGGGTGGCAGCACGACGCTGACGGCGTCGGTTGTTGATTCCTCCGGCGTCTCTCGTGTCGAGTACTTCGTCGGCGCCGATCCCGGCGTCGGCTTGGCGACCACGGCAGCGCTTGCTGCCGGTTCGGCCTCGGCGACCTTCGGCGCCGGCTTGCCGGTGGGCACATACGCCGTCGGGATTCGAGCTCTCGACGTGGCAGGCAATTGGTCGCAGACCTCGACCACGACGTTGACCGTCACGCAAATCGGTTTGTCGGCCAGTACCAATGCCAACCGCACTGGCGCGATCGATCTGGCAGGTTCGACGGTGTCGGGCAACGTGGCCATCTTCGCCACTCCGGTGCCGGGTACGGAGTCGAGTCGTGTCGCGATCGTGGCGTTCTACATCGACGATCCCAATCGAATCAGCCTTCCGTACTGGGTGCAGCTCATCAGCCCGTACGACCTCAACGGAACGGCGCAGAACGGCACGGCCAATCTGTTCGACACGCGGCTGCTGCTCAACGGAACACACACCGTGACAGTCGATCTGCTTCGGTTGAACGGCTCCGTCGAACGCCGGACCGTTTCGTTCACCGTCAACAACCCCGCACCCGCTGTGACTCAGCGGCTCCAGGTCAGCACGACTGCAACTCGCACCAGCCCCGTCGATCTCAACGGACGCACGCTCACCGGCTCGGTCGCCATCTTCGTGGCGCCATCGACCTCGGTGAAGTCGGTTGCATTCTGGTTGGACAAGACCAACCTCACGGTTCCGCCTCGGTCGATCGACTCCAGCGCGCAGTTCGACTTCAACGGGACGGCCAGCAACGGGCGGGCGATCCTGTTCAACGTCGGCGCCTTGACCCCCGGCACCCACCGGATCGCTGCTCGGGTCACCTACACGAACGGAACGACCGCGGTCATCTCGAGCACCTTTACGAGATAGCGCGGGCAGGCGCCGGCCCCACGGCGTTCCACAGCGATCGCCGTACACTTTGCCCATGGGCCTCGGGCGGGGCGATGGAAATCTCAAGAGTTTGCGCGGACCGATCGGCTTGAGCATTCTCATCACCGCGCTCACCCTGCCCGGGTTGGCATCACCTGGGAATGGCTCCTTCAGCGCACGTCGGATCGCTCGGCCATTCAGGAGTTCGGTCGAACCCACGCCCGATCTCGCCGATGACACGGGCGCCCGAGGATCCGACGCAGGTGACAGCAGCGTTTGGCCGCCGGCGCCCAGGGGTACCTGATCAAGGACGTCGGGCCCGAGGTGCTCTTCGCCGGGATACGCGCCGCGGCGACTGGAGGCGTTCCTCTGAGTCCTCGGATTGCCGCCCAGTTGATGCGCGAACGAGCGGCAACGAACACTCCCGACCTGTTGACGGAACGCGAGCTCCACGTTCTCCGGATGATCGTCGCCGGCCGCAGCAATGCGGAGATCGGCGCAGAACTGAAGCTCAGCAGAGCATCGGTGACCTCGATCTGCGGTCGCCTCTACAAGCGCCTCGGCGTTACCGACCGCACCCAGGCCGCCATCTGGGCGACGAGCAACCTTCCGCCAGACCCCTGACGGCCGGCAAGGGCAAGCCTTGCTGAACTGGGCAGCCCCGATTGACTACGTAGCGTTCTGGGGCTGCGCGGTTCGGAGCCGGTCCGGGCTACGACGCCAGCGACGGCGATAGCAGCTCGCGGCGCAGGTCGACCAGCTTCGGGGAGGGCTCGGCGGCAGCCCACGTATCGGCGTTGACTGCCCGCTCGTAGCTGTCCCATTCGCTGCGTACCCCGGCGAGGTCGCCGCGGTACGCGTGGGCGCGCATACGCAATGCGATCAGGGCTTCGTGACCGGCGAGCACCTTCAAGCCTTGCCCGGTGGCCCAGAACACGCCGTCGATGTCGCCGATGGCCAGGTAGCGGGCGGCGAGTTCGCCGGCCGCCGAGGTGGCCAGCAGCACCAGTGCGGAGGTGATGCCTTCGGCATCGGGCCACAGGTACGACGTGCCCGCAAACGGCATGCCGTGGATCAGGGCCACGCCGGGTCGCAGCACATCGATCGCATCGCCGGCGTCGAGGCCCCGAGCAGCGGCAACTCGGTCGGCGAGGAGTTCAGCGTCGCTGACGACCAGGTCGTGCAATGGCAGATCCTCGTTCATGGTTCGCCCGATCCACTCGTGTCCCGGTGGCGGCGCAACGACCTTGGCCATCGCCCGCCTGGCATCGCTGACCACATTCGAGAACGTGGCGTCGCGGACGGCGAGATCCCACAGCGCCGTTCGCGCCGACGTCCTGGTTGGACGGTGGCGATGTTGGCTCAACCACACGACCAGCTCCAGCGCCTTGGATCGATCGAATCCGACTGGCTCACCGTGCCCGGTCTGCACTGCAACGTGACCGAGCACGTGAACGACTAGTTGGTGAGCGTGCTCAACGAATTCGGCCACGGTGATCGGCGAAAACGCGAGCACAGTATCGAGATCAGGAATCAGTGAACGCTCCGCGCTCTCGAGCAGATTGTCCACCGCAATCAGGTCGACTTCAGACAGACCGACCGGGACAACCCGCAGCCCTAGAGGCTCGAGCACAAAGTCAGCTCCGTCGGCGCGAAGCGCGGCGCCGCTACCCGCCACTGAGCGGTCGACCATCGCGCCCACGCCGCGCCCGCCACCTCGAGCGAGCGACACCAGCAGTGCCAACTCATGAGGATCGTCGGCGCCGATGGCGAGCAGCAGTGACGGCTCCCATACCTCGCCGCCGCGGGCGGAGGCGCGCAACGCAAATGTCGTGACCGTGCCGCTTGTCGCCGTTGCAATGCTGCCAACCGTGGTTCGAACCGCATCAACGGCTGCGGTGACTGAGTCGTGCGACTCGACGGTGAGGCTGCCCAGTTGCACCTCGACCCCGACTCCGACCGTGAAGACGCGGGCGGATTCAGCGAACGGAGAGACGGCCAACGACGCAGCGGCGCAGCGAACGATCGACGCAGCCACTGCGGGCTCTGCATCGACGGTCAACACGCCAACGGCTTCGAGGTCGACGAACAGCTGGCCGCCCGCCGATTCGCCGATGTGAACAATGGCGGGGCACGGCTGGTTGGCTCGACGGGCGTCGTCGGCCAACTCGGCGAGTGTCACTCTTGCCGGCAGACGCCAGGTACCAGCTTCGACATCGTCGAGCCAGTGTTGTGCCAACTCCATCGCGTGTCGATCCGTGTACAGGCGAATCTCGCCGTCGTCAGCGATCTCCACCGCCAAGGCCCGCACATGCTGGCGGGCAAGACCGGGTGCTGCGCAGCGCAAGGCAAGATCGAGTCGCGCTAGTCGATCGGCGGCGGTCAGCGAGCGCAGCGCGGCTTCTGTCTCGACTTCCTGTTCGGTCGGTGCAATCAAGCGGGCGCCGACGCAGGCACTCCTGAGCTGTTGACGACGACGGGAATCAAGGACGGCGATCGCCCCGCCGGCCAGCAGTACGGCTGCTGCCAGGCCGCGCTTGATCGGCAGACCGCCGCTCGACCAATCATCGGCGGCGGCGGTGATCGTGGCTCCGATCGCCACCGGCGCCGGACTCGCGACCGACACTGGAGTTGGTGGCGGCAGCGGCGACGGCGGAGCTGCCACAGTGGTCGGCGCCCCGGTTGGCGCTGGCAGCCCAACGACGATCGACGGCAGCGCGTCAGCGACGACTGGTGGCGTCTCGACTGATGTCGCGACAGGTGTGAGGACTGGAGCAGCCTCCTGAATCTCTCGCCCGCCGAGTTGCACAACATCACCGGGCCGAATCAGACGCTCGTCGGAGTAGCCGAGCACGGGCGAGTTGATGTGCATGAGTTCTTCGGTGTAGACGGCGACCTCGAGATCGCTTGCCAAGGGATCGAGGTGGTCCTCGGCGATCTCCCAGTACGAATCACCCGCCACGACCACATAGCTACCTTCGAGTGCAACCAACTCGCCCGGCACATCGGCGACAGGGAATGGCCCGGCAGGAGCCAGCGCGACGGCGGTTGAAGCAACGGGTACGTCGAGCAGCCAACCCGGCTCGATCAGCGCCGGGGTCGAGAACCGATGCCCATCACTCATCACGGTTCCGAGGTTGGCGGCGACGATCTGTTGGGCGACTGCGGCAACATTGCGCCCATCAGCAACACGCTCAGCGATCGCCCACACCGAATCGCCGCGCTTCACTTCGACCACCGACCAGCCACCGCCCAGAACGGACGTAGTTGTCGTGTCGACCGCCCGCGGCATCGCGACGGCTGTCGCACTTGGCTCGCCCAGATCGGCATCACGGTGCCGGGCAACTCCGGCCGCCGGCCGGGCGACAGTCGAGCCGGCAAGCGTCGGCGAAGCGCTGACCGCCAACGGGAGAACCGCGACGAGCACCGTCGCCAACTTCCGTCCCAACGGACCAAGCCCGCCGAGCCGACGATGGCGCGCTGACGGCATGCCGTGACGTAGTTGGAACACGCTCTCGTCGACCACCGTGTAGATCAAGACCGCGACACAGACCCAGCCAATGACGAGAGCACACCGGAAGAAGAGGTCGACCAACTGTGGAGACGAGTCGAGGCCGTCGATGAGGCGGTCGCCCCAGGAGCGCACATCCGCCATCGACCACCGCCACGGAGCAGTCATGCCATGCAGTGGCGATGCGTGATCGAATCGTCGCGCGGCCGCGGCAACGAGCAGGATCGGAAGCCCGACGACAACTGCGATAGTCGAGACCGCTACCACTGCCAGTCGAGTGACGAGACGTCCGCCCGAACGGCTGCGTGTTGAAGTGGACATCGGAGTCTCCTTAGGGCAACGGTGCGTCGACTGCAGCTACAGCGGATGCGGATCCAGTACCCGTAGCCGCACGACCGGTCGTGGTGATGGTCACCGAAACGGTCACTCGATTGGCCTCGATCGAGACAGCGGACACCGACCCGCTGTCACCGTTCGCTGCGAGCAGGCGAGCAGTCGTCGAAGCGACGGCCACACGAGCCGCGATCGGATCGACGATGACTACACCGCTGCGCGCCGACACGGGGTCAATCGCCTGGGCGCCGGAGCGGGCCGCTTGAAAGGCGATCGCCGCGGCGTTGGTGCGATCGCCGAGCGACTGATCGACCGTACGCGATAGCCACACCAGCGAGCCGGTGAGCATGGTGAAACACAGCGTGATCATCAGCACCGTTGCCGCCCCGGCATCGCCACGCTCGTCGGAACGGGTCACGGCAAACCGAGTGCTCGATAGGTGTCGATCGAGGCCGTCGACGACGCCGTGAACGTCACCGAACCCGGGTCGAACAGGCCGAGGTCGGCACGATGCGGCGAACAGGCGACGACGACGGTGACTTCGCCACCCGCGCGGAACTGAGAGGCATCGACCGAGACAGACGGACCTCCAGGGCATGCAGTGACGTCGGTCAGCATCGCAGTGGCCGCCGACTGCGCGGCAACCAGCGCAGTGGCGGGATTGCGCTGGCGGGCCGCGGCCTGCGCAGCTGCCGAACTGGCCGCCTGAAGCTGGGCATCGGTGTCGACCTGTCGCCCGATCCACAGCACGAGAATTGCAAGGCCAACCGCGACCGGGGCAATCAGTATCAGTCCGAGCGCATTGGCTTCACCTCGGTCGCTGCCGTGGCTCACAACAGAACCCATCCTTCGAGTGAGACCGCTGCGGAAACGCGAACTGGTGCCGACGTGCCACGCAACACCCCGGGGGCATCACCCGTGATCGTGACGATGACGAGGGTGGCGGTACTGTCGACCGAAACGTGAACATCGGTCAGCACGCTGTCGTTGGCAAGCGACGCCGAGGCTGCTGCCGCCGCCTGCGGTGCCGGGAGTCCATCGCGAGCGACGAGCACTGCCGTCTCGCGAGCAATGACTCGTGCTTCGGTGCGCGTGTGATTCCACATCGCTGCTTGGAAGCCCGCGAACATCAACACCAGCAGCACAGGCGCCAGCAGAACAATTGTGAGCGAGGAGCTACCGCAGTCGGAATCGTCGGAGTGTTTGGTCACAGGATTCGACTCATGGCGCGGACGGCGCCTGAATCGGCTTCTCGGCCTCGGTCTTGATCTTGCCCCACAGAATGGCGGCAATCACCGCAACCGCCACGCCCGCGGCGACGAACCACAAAACCTGCTCCAACGACACCGCCCCACGGTCACCGTCAGTGCGGTCCGACGTGAAACGGCGCAGCTGGCCATAGACCATGTGGGTGACAGCTGACAGCATCAATTCGATGTTCATCGTGCTCCTATCGAGAGAAGTTGAGGGCGGGGTACATGACGGCAGCCATGATCAGCAGCGACATGCCGACGAGTGGAACAGTGATCTTTCCGGTGCGCACTCTGGCGTCGGTCTCCTGCTCAGCCGAGAGCGCCCCGCGCAATGTGGCGCACTTGGCCGCCAGGCTCTTGGCGACGGGCGCGCCCGCCGAAGCGGCCAGAGAAGCAGACGCCGATATCTGTTGCAGTTCGACGAGGTCGAGATCGTCTCCCAGCTGGGCAAGCGCCGAAACGAGCGAACGGTTCGAGGTCTCGGCGACCAATATTCGCCTGCGCAGCTCCACGAACAAGCGCCCGTCGCCGGCCTGCGCGGCCTGACGCAATGCTCCCTCGTTGCCGACATTGCCAGCGAGCAGCATGGTGACGACGTCGAGGTACGACGAGAGCTGGTACCGAAGATCGTGTCGCTGCTCGGCCGCCTCGGACCGCATGGTCGAGTGAACCACCAGGGGACCGACGATCGCTCCGAGGAGGGCGACGGCCAGGGGCATGACCACTCCGATGGAGAGCATCCCGAAGGTCTGGCCGATTGCCAACAGCAACGATGGGCCGAAGAGTCCACCGACTGCGGCAGCTACCAGGTAGGCGGCATGAACCTCTTGTGACCGCCCTACCAAACGAAGATCGGCGACAACATCGGGTCGTGGCCGCCAGCGACGAGCCAAGGACTGGCCAAGGCGCGCCCAGCCTTCGATCGGTGCACCGCCAACCATCGGTGCACGACCGAGGTACGTCGAGAACTTCGCCAGCGCCGGTCGCCTTTGTGCTGCTCCGGTGACGATCAGCCACACACCGCCAGAACCGAGCAACGTGGCCACGATCAACCGCGCCGCGGCGTTCATGTTTCGACCGGACGGAGCGTGAGGAAGCGCGACGGTTGCGGGAACGTGGCCAGACGACCGACCCAGGCCAGTAGCCCGCCGTACCCGACCAGGATCAGAGCGAGGAAGACCTGTCCGGAGGCGTCGTCGTACGCGTTGAGATACGAACTACGGGAGAAGAAGAAGACCCCGCCCAACAACGCGCACATCACCAGCGACACCATCGCGACCTCGCGGCGCATGGGGGCCCGCTCCGCCTCGACGATGCGACGACGATCGGCCTGATGCCTGGCCTGTGCGGCGAGGGCGGACAGCACATCCTCTGTTTCCGCGCCACGTGACACTGCGATCAGAAGTCCGACCGCTACCAGATCCGCAAGAGGTTCATCCATCTCGTCGGCAAATCGTCGGAAGACGACTTCGGCTGGCTGACCCGCTGAAAGACGGGCAAACAACAAGCGCACCTGCGGGCGAATGGAGGGCGGGCACGTTTCAGTCGTTGCACCGATCGCGCCAACGGGCTGATTGCCGGACTGCAGCACGTCGCGAACGTTCTCGACCCACGATGCCAGTGCCTCGGTTCGTTCGACGCCGACGTCGACGCCAGAACGGCGGCGGCGTATTGTGTTGGCCAGCCAGCCGACGATGGCGCCGACCACGACGGACGGGATGATCCATCCCGAGACCACGGCAACGAGCGAGGCGGCGACAACGGCCACGAGAACCGGCAGCCGCACAGTTGAACGCGCGCGACGAGCGCCCGGCTCATACCGCCAACCCGACCACACAACAGCCAGCCCAATGGCGAACAGCACCCCGGCCATGGCCAGCAGCAACTCGTCGCGCCTCATACGACCACCATCCCGTCGTTGGGGACGAACAGTCGATCGCCAATACCCGCAAGCCGCAGCCTGCGAAGATGGTGCTCTGACAATGGGTTGCGCTGCACGAACTGGTTCAGCTCGTTCATACCCCATGTCTCGGTCGAGCGCACGCCACCGTTCTCGCCCCGCCCGCCGTACTCAACGATCGACGTCACGCACCGCTGCGGTGCACCGGTGTCGGTGTTTCGAACCAGATCGATATGGATCACGAAGTCGATGGTTTCTGCAATCAGGCTCCACACCGCATACTCGGGCAGCTTGGTGTTGCTCTTCGCCACGTAGAAGGCCAAGCGACTGAGCACTGCCTCGACGGTGTGAGCGTGGATGGTGGCCATGGAACCGCGCTTGCACATCGATGCCACGTCGAGCATCTCCAAGGCCTCGTCTTCCACCAACTCACCGACAATCACTCGGTCGGGGTTCAGCCGGCGCGTCAGCTCGACAAGTTCGCGAGCGGTCACCGCACCTCGGCCCTCGGTATTCGCCTGACGTGTGTACAGCGCGGGAGCATCCGGGTGGCGAGGATCATCCTCGAGCCTCAGCTCCAGCAGGCCTTTCTCCACCGTGACGATGCGTTCCAGTGGCGAGACGGCGCCCAGCAACTCCTTCAACAGTGTGGTCTTGCCGGCGCCCGGCCCGCCGGAAATCAGAATCGTCATGCCCGCCTGTACAAGCGCTTCCAACTGCGGCACCACCCACAGGGGGAACAATCCCCGTACGGCCAGGCCGTCGAGGCCGACACTATTGACCGTGAAACGTCGAATGGCGATTCGCGGTTCAGAAGAGACGCCGCTGCGCCCAGGACCGCCGAGCACCATCACCACACGCGAGCCGTCGGGAGCCTGAAGTGTCACCATCGGGGACTGCTCGTCGAGTCGTGACTCCGCCACGCCCATCGACAGTGTCAGCCGGCGCTGAAAGGCGTACAGGTCGTCGGCCGAGTCCCACAACTGACCGAGGTTCTCCTTGCGGCCGTCGGAGTACGACACCCAGGTGACGCGGTGCGAGTTGACATCGATCTCCTCGACCTCGGGGTCATGCATGTACGGCTCGAGCGGACCGGCGCCCACTGTCTCGGCATAGGCGGCGGCGCGCAGGCTGCGTTCGGAGTGGTCATCGAGAAGACCATCGCCGCGCTGCAGCCGCGTCTGATTGATGCGGGCGATCTCCTCGGCCATCCAGCGTCCCATCAGCAATTCGAGACGAGCCCGGTCCTCGCGCAAGCCAACGCGGCGGAGTCCGTCGGCCGCGCCGAATCCGGCCATGGTTATCGAGGGAGTGTCACTCTCGATCGCTTCGACAAGACGGCCCGACAGTCGAGCCGTCAGTTCGCGGACCACTACACGGTCGACAGTCACGAGCGATCATCGACCGGTCGATTGTCGAACGGCCGTGGCCAGACGGCGACGGCGTTGTATCGAAGCCTGGCAGACACCACGCCCGCCAACTCGGCGAGTGACCGCATCAACGCCGATCTCCGCAGGCGAACTGCAGAGCCAGCACGACCGGCAAGCACGGCGGCAGCCCACGGATCGTCAGCGAGTGCGACGACGGTGTCGGCTTGAACGAACGCTGCCACCTCGTCTGCCGCGTACGGCCGGTCTCCGATCAGGGCCACGACAGAAGGGATCGAGCGAACGGTGAGTTGTGCGATGAGCTCCGCCACCCGTTCGAGCCCGAGCACTGCGGCCGCGGCTGAACCCGAATGCTGGTGGTGGGCCACGATGACGATGCCGGCCTGACTGGCCAACGGCGACAGCCCGCCGCGAAGCCGACCGCCATCCGCGATGACGAC
>JANPBZ010000028.1:0-38073 GCA_031430695.1 Ilumatobacteraceae bacterium | reverse complement strand
GGAGGCTTTGCTATCCTCGTCAACGCCTTCCGAGATAGCTCAGTTGGCAGAGCAGCTGACTGTTAATCAGCGGGTCGCAGGTTCGAGCCCTGCTCTCGGAGCCAAAAGAGCAACGGCCCGCCTCGGCGGGTCGTTGGCCTTTTGCAGGTACGGGTGCCAAAACTTGGGGTGGTAGCTCAGTGGTTAGAGCAGGGGGCTCATAACCCCTAGGTCGTGGGTTCGATCCCCGCCCGCCCCACCAAAGCACGTGCGAGTGTTTCCGGCCCGCTGAGCCGCATCGGAGTGTCTTCGCCCACCCGGGGTGGCTTGAAACACTCCATTGGACCCCAGGATCAAGCAGATTCGGTGAGCCAGTTGCCGGAGGCGATCGCGGGAAATGCGGTCTCGCCGCAATATTGGTAGGCCCAGGCCTCAACACCGGTCGACGTCGTGATCGCGACTCGCCGGAACAGATCGACTACCGCACCCTCGACCTCGTCGAGCAATCGCAGGGCCTCGTCGAGACGATCCGTGCGCAACGAGTACACCCGACCATGGATGCTCCCACCGTGATCAAAGCGCGCGGCCGGATAGCCGTTGCCCGTGTCGTACAGCGCACCAGAGACCGAGTCGTCGTGACCCTCATCAGTCACGAACGGCGCGAGGAACTGCCAACGTTGCTGGCCCGGCCGCAGTGTGCCGTAGACGAACAGGTGGATGATCACTGCACCGGGCGGCGATTGCCGACCGACGGTGGCTGCAGTAGTAGGCGTTGCCGCGGCGTGCACGATTCGACCAAGTCGGCGGGCCACACCTCGTGCGACCAGGCCGAGTTGCCGGGGGAGTACTTGTACAGCAACGTTCGTCGCTGCTGCGAGCCGCGCCAGCCAGCCGTCCCATGGGTGAGCGCCTCGGTGAAGATCACAACGTCGCCGGCCTGCATCGGTATCTCAACCGCCATCTCAGCGGCAACCCGTGAAGGCGTGGGGAAGCTGGCCTTGTGGCTGCCGGGCACGCACAAGAAACCACCCCGACCGGCGGGATGGTCGACCAGCGCCCACTGCACGGCAACCAAGCCGGTGCGGATGTTGCCGCCGTCGACGGTGTAGTACTGCGCTGGATCGAACGGCTTGCCGCCGCCGTGCAATGTGAGACCAGTCGTGCCGGGACGCATGACGATTCCGTAGGCGTGATCGAGTCGCAGTGTGTGACCGCAGAACTCGAGGATGATGTCGAAGATGCCGTCGTGATCGAGCAGATCGCGGAATCGGCGTGCGGTCGCAAGATGATTCCCGAACCGCTGACTCATGATGTCGTTGCCGGGTTCCGGCACGCCGAGCACATCGACGGCGATGTTCAATGCCTCGATGTCGCCCGGCGACAGAACGCTTCGGCGAACGAGGTACCCCTGGATGTCGAAGCGATAACGCTCCTCCGGCGTCATCAGTCGTCGGGATGCTCGATGGCGTCGAGGAAGGCGTCGACGTCGTCGTCTTCGCCGCCGACCAACCAGATCACCAGCCCGTCCTCGTTCTCTTCGTCGGGCTCGTCGTCTTTCCATGGCAGCATGCCTTCGACGCTGTAGCGATCGACGGTGATGTCTTCGTTCTCGTCGACGACAGGTGCAACGATGGCCAATTCGACCTCCGCATCAGGTGGTTGATCCTGCAAGATCTCGATGAGTTCACTGACGCGCATGGCCGCACCCTAGTTCACGACTCTGCCAGCCATCCCGGAGCATGGTCGAGCAAGAAGAGGCTGACTTCTTTGCAACGGTCGAGTGTTTCGCAGAATGGTGTCTCTTCGCCCAGCAGGACGTCGGCGAGATCGACGGGGATTCTGGCGACCATCGACAAACTGCGCTCTGGTGCGTCGGTGACACTGGCAAACGAATCGATCGCCGACACCTCGACCGGCAGATCGAGCCCACCGACCCCGGCGATCTCGGTGGCGAGCACCAGCAGATCGGGTGGCTCGGGCAGCGGCGGCAACGTCCAGGTGAACAGCAGCGGGAACGTGAAGCCGCGTGGAGGATCGGCGTCGGGATCGTCTTGCTTGATGACCTCGTCCTCGAAACCCAGCAGCGCCCGTGGATCAACCTCGAGCGAAAGGTGGAGGTCGATTGGACCGTTGCACGCCTCTTCCGGGTGGAGGTCGACCTCCCACAGTTGCCGAAGCGAGTATGTCTCGACGAAATGGCGTTCGTCGTGCACGTGGAATCCGTGATCGACGGCGTGGCTCTTCAACTCGGCGACGAATCCGGCGACATCAATGACGGCCACGATCGACGACACTACCGTGAGCGGCGATGATCGCCGACCGTCTGGGCCTGTTGCACGATCTCGCCGATGCTGTTGCCGCGGCCATGCGCACGGTGACGGACTGGGGACCGTCGGGTGGACGTGTCGGGCAGTACGCGCTCGATGTGACCGCCGACGACGCAGCACTGGCAGTATTGAACCGGTCGGGCGTGGGCGTGTTGTCGGAGGAGAGCGGCTACAGCCCGGGCACCACCGGCGAGATCGTGGTGATCGATCCAATCGACGGCTCAACCAACGCCAGCCGAGGCATCCCATGGTTTGCGACGTCGTTGTGCCTCGTCGACGACGACGGGCCCGCCGCAGCAGTCGTGGTCAACCAGGCAACCGGCGTGCGCTACTCGGCCGAGCGTGAGAGCGGGGCGTGGTGCGGCGAGCGTCGCCTGCGACCGTCGGGTTGTGCCGAATTGTCGGAGGCGATCGTCGTGGTGTCGGATGTTCCTCCGTCTGCTGTCGGGTGGGCCCAGTTCCGTGCGCTTGGAGCATGCGCATTGGACCTGTGCGCGGTCGCCGATGGTGTTGTCGATGCCTACGTCGACTTCGGACACGACCAGCACGGGTTGTGGGACTACCTCGGCGGATGGTTGATCTGCAGGGAGGCTGGTGTCGAGGTGGTCGATGCGTTTGACCGCGAGATGCTGCACATGAACCACGCTGCTCGCCGCACCCCCGTCGCCGCGGCAACCTCGGAACTGGCCGCCGCGCTGCTCGCCGCGCGCCGACGAAGTGCGTAACTTCAACGCGACCTGTGTACATCGAACTTACGCACTTCCTCCGGAATGTCGCGAGGCGGCGAGGCTTGTAGGCTGACGACTCCGCTTCGGCGGGCGCATAGCTCAGTTGGTTAGAGCACCGCCCTTACAAGGCGGGTGTCGGGGGTTCGAGTCCCTCTGCGCCCACTCGTCGTTGTCTGACTATCCACTTCCGGCGTCATCGCCAGCGCAGGCGGTGAGGCCGATCGCCGTTGCTTGGACATTGGCGTCGGCGAACGGATCCACTTCGCCGCTCAGCGCGGTCACGGGATCGTCTTTGAGCTTGTCGAGGGCCGTTTGCGCATCGGCGAGCATCTGGCCGACTTCTTCGTCGAGATCAGCGGGAGGGTTCAGTGCTTTGATGCCGTCGATCTGGTTCTGGACGTTGGGCACGAGGACGTCGTTGCCAAAGGTCGTCAACTGCTCCGGGGTCGGCTCTTCCCCGGAGGCGAACATTTCGGCGGCGACATCGTCGATGGCAGTGGTTCCTGCAGCGCAGATAGCGTTTCCCTGCTTGAGGAAGTCCTCAGTGCTGAGGCGCTCTTCGTCGGAGCCGCAAGCCGCGAGAATCGTCATCATCGACGCCAGCACACCAAATACCACAACGCGTTTCATTAGGACCCTCCTCGAGGTTGGACATGACGCCCGTCAAGCGTCCGAAATCGTAGCAGTGAAGGCAGGAGCCGTATTCCCGTCGGCGTGGCCGACCCAACTACCTTGATGAAGGGGTCTGGGCGGACGGATCCTTCGCCGGACGTCGATTCGCTGCTATTACTTCCCGAGCGGAGCCGGCGCGACCGTGGCGCCGATCTCCATCTGGCGGTGGGGTTCCAACCAGGGGCTCTTGGCGCCACCATCCGGTTCGCCCCAGGTGACTGACACGCGTGTCCCTGGCTTGGCGTACTCGGGCTCGACGACCGCGAGTGAGAGCATCGCCCGCTCGTTCCAGCTGACGCCGGTGTAGGTCGAGGCCCCGATCGTTCGGCCCTGGTCGTTGTCGACCGCGTCGTACTGCCATGTCGCATACGTTGCCCGCGGAAACTCCATGTAGAGCGCCGGGAGTTCCTCGGGCCGCATGTACGACTCGACGACTCGAGCAACGTCTGCGGGGTCCCACACGAGTGTCACCTTCCGCCGATGGTCGTCGCCCGCCGTCCGTTCGAGCGCTTCTCGCCCAACGAAATCGTGGTCGAACTTGATCAGATTGCCGTACCCGAGCTCCCGCGACGTGAAGTAGTAGTCCTCAATATTGGGTGCATTGAAGCTGCCACCGAGAGCCCACGTTGCCTCTTCGCTGGTCGCCGGCAGCCACGGCCGCTGCGCTTCGGGGCCGCGCAGGTAGGTCGTCGTCATGTGAAATGACTGGTCGTAGAACGCGATCCCTTCGCGCCACGCCCGTCGCTCGTCACGCCACGTGGTGAACTCCGGAGCGACGAACTCGGTGGGCTGGCGCAACACGGCGTCCTTCAGGACCGATCCCTTGGCTTGCGGTTGCTGTACAGGTGGTCGACGAGATTGGGAACGGAGTCGAGTACATCCTGCAGCGTCCGGGTCGGTGTCTGGTTCGTCACGTCGTCTCCTTCGGGTTTCTGCCGAGGGACGCCGAGTGCACGATAGGAGATCACCCGCGTGCGCCACGAGTCCCTTGACGCGATATCGATGGGGCCCGTCCCGGAGTTGTTGTCGCCTTGTCGGACGTTCACCTCGCGACGCTCGACACGTCCGAGTTCCTTGATTCGTTGGCGAGCAGCGAAGCCGCTCACGGCATTGCCTGGCGTATGACCGCGGACATGATCAATGGCCACGACGCGCGACCCCAGAGGTGACAACGAAGGGTTTAGTCCGTCCGGCGCAGGATCCAGAGTCCCGAGTTCATGTCGCTTGCATAGATGAGGCCCGTCGCCTCGTCGACGACGACGCCCCAGACCTGGGGCATCTGCGAGAGGACGCCTCGCTGAGCCGGCTTGACGGGGTTTTGTCCGGCAGGTGGAACGAAGTAGGCGACCTCGGTGGGATGGGCTGGGTCGGTCGCGTCGAGGACGCGCACGCCGTCGGAGTACCACGAGATGTAGACGTCGGTGCCGACGACGAGCGCGTTGTGGATCGAGTAGTCACCCGAGCCTTGCGCAGCCAGCCCCTGCGAGTTGGGGGTGCGGAACTCACCGACCTGGACCGGCGCCGACAACTCTGAGTAGTTCCATACCCGTAGGTAGCCGTAGCCCGTCTCCGTGTCGGGGCCCGAGTTCTTGCAGAAATCTTCGTCGGCCGAGAACAGCAACTGTCGCGCATCGTCGTAGCTCGATGAGTGCGCGTCACCGTCGGCGTTGGCGGGGTAGGTAGTGCGACCTCGGTACATGGGGCGCTCCGGAATGGTCAGGTCGACCGCCACGAAGCCGCTGTCCCAGTAGGACAGGAAGACGAGCGTGCCGTCGTCCGACGGCTCCGCCCCGTGACCGTAGTTGGGGTCGGCGTCGCACCCCTGTCCGGCCCCGAGCGGCCCTCCGGCGTCCTGGATCCCGAAGTCGGAGACCTGGAATGGCGCCGAGGGGTCCGTGATGTCGATCAGTCTGAAGTCCCCGTCCCCGTTGACATCTCGATATCCGCTCGGGCTGTCGCCGGCCGGGTAGCGCGACGTCGGGACACTCACGTACGCGAACGTGCGGCCGAGATCGGTGCGGGACTGGACCTCGAACTCATGGATCCCACGGGTGCAGCACGCGGTCCGCAGATAGCCGATCTGCACGGGTGCCGCTGGGTTGGTCACGTCCCACAGCATCAGTCCGCGGTCCGCCTCCGGGTCCGACGCCGAGCCGCAGGTCTGGAGGCCGGCCGCGGCGATGTCTCGCCCGGCGTACGGGCCGAAGAGCGCCTCGTAGACAACGACATCCTCTGCCGATGTGCCGACCGGGTTCTGCAGATTGGCGACGACTTGTGGATCGGCCGGGTCGGTCACGTCGACAACAGCGACGCCGCTCTCGGGCGGCTTGGGACAGAAGCGGTTCTTGCTCCCGTTCGCCCAGTCCTGAAAGCCCCAATGGCCCACGTACGCGTATCCCTCATGCACCCAAACGTCGCCGTTGAAGCCACGACCGCCGAGCGTGCTGTGTCCCACGACCTCCATGTTCGAGGCCTGGGCAGCCTTCTGACCGCCCGTGTAGGTCTTCGACGCCTGTTCGAGAAAGTGCTGCTCATCTTTCAACAGGTAGTCCTTCGTCGCTGCCGCCGCGGTGGCAGCACCGACGGTCAGCAGCGTCACGGTGATACCGAGGCCAACGCGTGCACGCATGGTCAATCCCCCCTGATTGGTTCCGTGAACTCCCCGTCAAAGGGTGCTTCGGCGAAAGGTACTCCGAGCGTGACGACCAATACAAACGAATGAGGAGGCGAACGAGGGAGATGACCCAGTCCATCTCCGTGCCAGGGTGAGGGTCAACGCGCCGGTCCCGGTTGCGTGAGGTCCGCACTGCACGCGGTCCGCCGAGCTGGCTCGACCACGTCGTCCTCGGGCCGCATGTACGACTCGACGACTCCTGCAACGTCCGCGGGGTCCCACACCAGCGTCACCTTGCGCCGATGGTCGTCGCCCGCCGCCCGTTCCAGCGCTTCGCCGGTGAAGATGGCCGCTCGTTGTTGTCGTAGGGCATGCCTCCTATCGTTCCACGTCGTTGACGCCCCCCTGTTCAGGCGTCGCCACGCCAGCGTTGAGTGATGTGGTCAGCGGTCGTCGCGGAAGACCGAGCGTGGCTGGTCAACCTGCCAGCGTTCGACCAACGGACCCTTCGGCGGGGCAACCGCGATGACCACCTCGGTCGCCGATCGCAGCCCGGCGACGACGACCGTGCCGTCATCACCGATCGCAGCCGCCACTGCGCTGACTCCTGCAGGAAAGGCCCCACGGTCAGCCATGCGAGCACCGCCGAACGAGCGCGAGAGTACTTGCAGGCCATCGTCGCCGTCGACCACGATGCAGATCGACGATCCGTTTGGAGAGATCGCCAACGTTTCGATCTCACCGTCGATTTCGCTCGACTTGCCGTCGCTGACCCCGCTCTTTGCCAGGGCGGCGATCGACGAGGTCAAGATCTGTCTTCCGCGCGACACCACGAGGTGGCCCGCGCTCGCCCGGACGAGATCGACATCGTTCGGCATGCCATCCCCGCCCCAGGTGACTGAGGCATGGCCTTCGGTCCAGTCGACTTGGCGAACATAATGCTCGCCCGGGTCGCTGGACCGCGTACGGTTGAGCCCAGCCATCACCACGGAGCCTGCGGAGTCGAACTCGACAGCGTTGGCCGACGAGTGCCCGAGGGCAAGCGGTACGAACGCCTCGGCAAGGTCGTCACCGCCGTACACGCACAGCCGGGTGCCGTGCGAGTCGGATCGTGTCAGCACAACGACTGTTCCATCGTCGGAGAGCCTCACGAACATGGCCTGCCCCGGCAGTTGGACCACGGGGCCTGCGGGATCCCCGGCTAGCCAGGAGAGCTCGAATCCGCCGGCGACCGCCGGAATGTGGCCGCCGGTCGGCGCCAGGCCGACGATGCTCGCCGTCGTTGCTGCCTTGACGACTCGTTGCGAACCGTCGCCGACATCGACGAGCGTGACCTCGCTGCCGAGAGAAACCGCAACGGTTGCACCGCCGCGACTGATGATGAGCTGCGGTGAGTTGACGATCATGAGAAGAGGTTCGCAATCGACTGGCCGACCGAGATCTCTTCCATCTCCGCCATCATCGCAGCGAGGGCCGCGCCAGCGAGGTGTTTGTGAATCTTCTGGTTCATCATCACCGCCTGGGTGGCGTCCAACAGGTAGTCGATGTCGGGTTTGTCGAGCGCGTGAACGCATTTGAGCAGAGCGACCACCTTTGGATCCTTGGCATCGACGGTGCCGGCCGGCACGAGATGGAGTGCGTTGTAGACATCGTCGACCCGGGCCGAGTCGTACTTGTTGAAGCCCTCGGTGTCGGGGTTCCGGTAGGAAGCGACCGACGCCCGGAATGCGGTCTGCATGGCAGTGGGAGTGCCGTTCGCATCACCCCATGCCTCTTCCACGTAGTCGTAGTTCCTGCGGATGTTGTCGAAGATCTTCCATTGCCGTCGGGTCCATCGCAGACCCTCTTTCGTGATCGTTCGAGCCAGGTTGTGCGTTTCGGCCTCGAACTCCGGACGGCCCTCGTAAAAGTGTGCGCGGTACTCGGTCTTGTAGCCCCGCAACGCCTCTTCGGATTTCACCTTGGCGTCACGGAGCGCATAGTCATCGGATTGTGTGAATGTGTCGTAGGCAGCCTTCGCCTGGTTGGTGGCGGTCTCGTCGCTGGCCGACTTCGACGCCTCCCATGCCTGGTAGGCCAGCGCCCACGAGTTCTTGAGTGCTGCTTCGGTCCCCTCCGCGCCCGCCTTGTCGGCCTCGGCCTTGGCGATGCCGGCGCTCAGCTCGTCGCCCGTGTTCTTGTCGGCATCGTGCTGCACCTCGTGCTTCAGGGTTTCGAACGTAGCCGCCTTTCCGTCCTTGACGCCTTCCTCGGTGATGACGATGCAGTCACCCGTGACGTTCCAGCCCTTGGTGCCCGCACCCTGCAGGTCGAGGTCGAGGTGGGTGGGGTCGCGGAAGTTGACGGCGTTGTAGATTGCCACGCTCGACCAGAGATCGCCCTCGCCCTCCTTGAAGGCCGGAAAGTAGCACCGTGTGTCGGCCGGCATGTCGGTCGGGAACTTGCCCTTGATCGCCGCGCCGCGCTCGATGCCGTCGGGTGTCTCGGTCACCACGTAGAACTTGGTCTTGCGGTTGCGGATCCATTCGCAGGCGTTACGAAGGCGCAGATCGGCATCCTGAGCGGCACCCTCGTCGATCCAGGCCTTGACGGTGGCCCGGTCCTGATCGTGTTGCGCCTTGCGGGCGGGAAAGTCGGTCTTCCACTGAGTGGTTTTCGCGTTCCAGGTGCGGGCCTCGATCTCGAGCTCGTCGATCTCTGCGGCGCGGATCGAAATGGAAGAGTCCTCCTTGCTCGAGCGCCACGCACCGATCGAGTCGAGAACGGACTTCGAGGCGAGGATCATGTAGTTCACGTCACCGAGGTCGTAGGCCTCGTTCCACCGGGCGACGGCGACGTCGACCGCTTTCAACTCCTTCGATCTCGACTTGGTGGTGCCGAGACTCCCCGAGACCTTCGACCCGGCGAGCCAGTCCTGCTGCTGGTCGAGGAACCGGCGACGGACGACCCGCTGGGCGGCTGCCTGACCACTCTGCTGGATCGTGTGGGTCAGCTCGTGTGCCAGCAATTCCTGGCCGGACCGGCTCGACACGTCGGGCACACCGCCGCTGAAGAAGATGTCGGAACCGACAGTGAACGCCCGGGCCTGAATGCGCATGCTGAGTTCGCCGGCGCGCTGATCGTCGTGCACGCGCACCCCGGAGAAGTCGGCGCCGAAGGCGCCCTCCATCGTCGAGCGGGTGCCTTCGTCGAGTGGCTGGCCGCCCGCCCGAGCCGACTCGATCGCGTTCTCCGTGATGCCGTCGAGCTGTCCGCCCTGGGCGCCGATGGCTGCGGCCCGCTGGATGCGGCTGACGGTGATCGGTGCATTCGGCGGCGAAGGCGAGGCACTGGCCGCACGGATTCGACCGGCGCCCTCACTGAGGTTGTCGGTATCGACGAGGTCGTCGCCAGTCGTGTCGGGCTCAGGGGTCGACGTGCCGGCGCGTAGTGAACGCACGACGCGTGCGGCGACAGCGTCGGCTTCTCGTTCGTAGGCGTCGCCGACTGCACCGACCGACAGCTTCGCCTGTACCACCACGTCGCCGACTTCGATCCCCGCCCGTCGCGACCGTCGCTGAGCCACCGGCTCGGCATGCTGCCTCGGTTCTGTCGCGGGCGCAGTCTGCTCCGGGGCCGTGGCCTTGACCCGCTCCACTAGCTGTCTCGGTCCGTCACGATCATGGAACAAGCCTAACGGAGTTCAATCATCTGCTCGATTGTGGGTTGTTCATCAGAGCGATCCATCCTTCCGGCTACTGGTGCGAGTCCTTCATCGAGCGGTCGAGTGTGCTGCCGTCGAACATTCCCAGCACGCAGATCACCGAACGGTCCTTGCTGGATCCGTTCCAGCTGGACAGCGTGGGCGTGAGCCACGAGAACGTCAGCGTCGAGTCGAATGCGCTGACGTCGACGTAGAGCTCGAACTTCTCGATGCACCTCCGCTCGGCAAACGCGTCGAGCGCTTCTTGACCGGGGAACAGGTCGGTGGCCTTGTCGGGCTGGCCCGGCACCTGCTCGACGTACGACTCGACGGCGAAGATCTCGTGCGTGTGGGCGATGTTGCAATCGACGGTCGGGATCGTCTTGACTTCCGGGCCGAGCGTCGAAGCGGCGTTGATGCACGTTCCAGGGCCGTCCTTGGCGAGCTGGATCACCTTGCGGCCTTCTTTGCTGTCGTCGGAGCATGCCGAGAGAGCGGTAAATGCGAGCAATCCGGAGAGCGCGAGCAATCGAGCCAATCTGGCGCTGCCGAGAAGTGCGTGCGGCCCTGTGATGCGGCGATCTTACCGAGTAGGGTTCTTGCTCAACGGCATGGGACCGGGGACAGACGATTTGGCTCGTTGATGGGGAGGAGTGCGTGCTCGACAGCGTCGATGAGAGCCTTGAGCGGTTCCTGCGCTCGACCGTTCCGCTTTCGGCACGCAACACCGATGTCTCGTTCGAGGCGCCCGACCGCGAGTGGGCGGCCAAGCTGAACAACCGGCCGACGGTCAATCTTTTCCTGTGGGACATCAAGCGCAGCACCGACCGCAGCCGGACGGGCCTCGAGACCTACGAGCAGAACGGCCAGACGAAGCGCCGCATGGCGCTGCCGCGCATCGAGCTGCGCTACCTCATCTCCACCTGGACGGCCGAGCACACCGACGACCGGATTTTGATGGGCGGTCTGCTGCGTGCCTTCCTCGCTCACTCCGAGCTCCCGTACGAGTTCCTGGCCGAGCCATTGCGCGAACTGTCGCCGCTGACCATGACCATGACACGCGGTGGCGAGGCCGGCGTCGATGTGTTCAAAGCGCTCGACGGGCAGCTCAAACCGACGCTCGACGTCGTCATCGTCACCGATGTCGACACCGATCTCGGTGAGGTCACCGCCGCCCCGGTCGAGGAGTTCACCTTCGTGCTCAACGACTCGACGATGACCGCACGGCAGTCGACCAGTCGCCGTGTTGCCGGTCAGGTCAATCTGCCCGCCGCCGGTGGGCGAGTCGTGATCTCCCCACGGGGTCGGGCCACGATCGACGACGCCGGTCGCTTCCTGGTGCGCGCCCAGGCGGGCGACACCTTGACGATCGACGTCGAACCCCAGGTGACCGCTGTCGTGCCTGAGCACGGAGGCGTGGTGATCGGCTGACCGATGCGCGCCACCCTGCTCGCCCACACGGTGAGGATCCAGCCCGGCATTCCGGCGACCCTCGACATCGAGGTGACCAACACCTCCGATGTGATCGACGGCATCACCGCTGAGGTCTACGGCCTCGACCCGGCATGGGTCCCCCTCGTGCAACCCGTGGTCACCCTGTTCCCCGATACATCGGGGACCTTGACGATCCGGTTCATGCTGCCGACGTCGTGCCCTGCCGGCGAGTCGATGATCACCGTGCGGGTGTACTCGACGATCGACCAGCGCCGCCACGACGAACATGCAGTGTGGATCACTGTCGAGCCGGTCGAGGCGGCGACACTGGAGATGCGCCCGAGCCTCGTGGAGGGCGGCGCCCAAGCCGACATGCATGCTGTGGTGACCAACACCGGCAACGTCGCCACCGAGTTCAGCATCACCGCCCTCGAACCGACACGGGCGCTCGAATGCCGGGTGTTGCCGACGACCATCCTGGTCGAGCCGGGCCAGCAGGGTGAGGTCACCCTCCACGCTGAAGGTCGTCGTCCGTTCATCGGCCAAATGCTCTCGCGCAACATCGAGGTCACGGCGACGTCGGCGAACCTGGAGCTCACCCAGACGGCGCGATTCATGCAGAAGCCTCGGATTCCCCGGGGTGTGATCACGGCGCTGATCCTGGCCGCGATCATCGTGCTGTGGGCGACGATCTTCCTCCTCGTCGTGCAATACATGCGGACCCGCGCCGAGCCGGCCAAGGCCGTGCCGGCGACATGGGAGAAGGGGACCCGGGAAGTCAAGATCTCCGACGTCGCCGCGTCGCTGAAAGGCACCGTCGCTGCGGCCAGCACCAAACAGGGGCTCCCGCGGGTGACCGTCGAGGCGCTGCGCAAGACGAAGACTGGGTACGAGAACGCCGCCTCCGCAGTCACCGGCGACGACGGGACCTTCAACCTCTCGGCACTGCTGCCAGGCACCTACAGGGTGAAGTTCAGCTCGACCGGCTTCGACACCGTGTGGTACGCGGTCCCGGTCTCGGCAACCTCCGAAGCAGGGGCCCTGGAGTTCACCGTTGCACCCCGTGAGGACAAGTTGAAAATCGACGCGATCATCGCCGGCCAGAGCGGGCAGCTGATCGGCCAGGTCGCGGCACCCGAGGGCAACAACCCAGCGCCGGCCACCGTCACGGTCACGTTGGTCCCGGCCAACGCCCAACAGGCCCCTCAGGACCCACAAACCTTGACCACAGATGGTCCGTTCACCTTCCCCGGTCTGACCACTCCGGCCACGTACGAGGTCAAGGTCCTACGCGACGGCTTTGCCCCGCAGGTGACGCGGGTCGAGCTGACCGGTGGCCAGTCAGGTGTGCTCGACACGGCCAGCCTCGTCGCAGCCAATGGCAGCATCAGCGGGCTGGTGACCGACGGCGGAGGGAACGGGCTGGGCAACGTCAAGATCGTGCTGCGCAGCGGGGCGATCGAGCGAACGATCGTCACGCCGACCGTCGGGAGCGCCGGTGCTTACACGATCGACGGGCTGCCGACGCCACGCACGTATGTGATCACTTACACGCTGAACGGCTTCACCTCGGCCACCGTTGCGTTGGACCTCACGGGTGGACAGCAAAAGCCGGGTGTCGACGTTCAGTTGATCGGTGGCGCGGGCACCGTCGTCGGCACCGCTCGCGACGTCGACAACAACCCACTCGGTGGAGTCAAGGTCGTTGTCGCCAAGGGAGCGATCACCGCCGAGACCGCCACCCTCACCAGCGGTGCAGGGTCGACGGGTACGGGGAGCTATTCGGTGTCCGGTCTGCCGACGCCAGGCGTCTACACCGTGACGTTCTCGCTCGACGGCTATCAGAGCGAGACCCGCCAGTTCGGCTTTCTCACGGCGACATCGACGCCATCGGTGATCGACATCGTCCTGCACAAGGCGACGAGCAACATCAGCGGTACCGTCACCGTGACCGGCGGGAACCCTGCCCTGAACGTGGGGCTGAACGTCGAACTGTCCGACGGCACCGAGGTGCGAACTGCCATCACCACGTCGACACCGGCCGGCTTCTACGGCTTCGCCGCCGTTCCCGAGGGCACCTACACCCTGCGCGTCTTCGGCCCCGGGGTTGTTCCACGGGTTGTCTTGATCACGACCAGCCCGGGTGACGATCTGGTCCGGGACATCAACACGGTGGCCTCGTGAACACTCTCATCGCCTCTGCGTTCCCGGCTTTCATCGAGGCCACTGGCGGGCAGACCGTCAAGGTCGAGGTGTCGATCGCCAACACCTCCGATGTGATCGACGCTTACACCGTGAAGGTCTTCGGCCTCGATCCCCTGTGGGTCGACGACCCCGCGCCTCTGTCGCTGTTCCCCGGCGACATCGGCACCGTCGATTTACACCTCCAGCTCCCGTCGGGGTTCCCCGCCGGGATGCGCAGCATCACCTTCCACGCCTGTAGCCAGAACGACCCAAATCAATTCGCTCTGGCGACCATCACCGTCAACATCGCCGGCGTCCCGAAGATGACGGTCGCCGTCGACCCGGTCTCGATCACCAGCGGCTCACGTGCCCAGTTCGGGATGGTCGTCGCCAACAAGGGCAACGCGCCGCTGTCGATCCGACCGGGCGCTGTCGATCCCGAGGATCAATCCGACTTCGAGTTCACACCGGCGATGCTGCACCTGCTGCCCGGCGAGCAGATTGCGGTGCAGACCCAGGTGAAGGCCCGTCGACCGTGGGTTGGCACCCCCAAGGTCCGGGTGCTGTCGTTCATCGGTACCTCGATCGACGCCAACAGGCGATCGACCGGCAGGGTCGAGGCCATCGGCACGTTCGTCCAACGGCCACGGATCGGGCGATGGCTGCTGTCGCTGCTGGGGCTGGTCACAGCCGCGGCAGTGTTCGCCGCAGTGCTCAGCCGCACGTTCAACAGCGTCGTCAAGGAAGCGTCGGTCAGCGATGCGCTGGTCAACGAAGCATTGTCGAAGGGCCAGATCCCCAGCCCCAAGGTGCCGTTGAAACCGGCACGCATCACCGGAACGGTGATCTCGCCGACATCGGGCAAGGGTGTGGCCGGCGTGCAGGCCGAGCTGTTCAGCGCCGGCGACGGCACCGTGCCAGTGGCGTCGGCGGCCACAGCTGATGATGGCTCGTTCGCCTTCGGACGGCTGGGTACGGGCGTCTACCGGATCAAGTTCTCCGGGGCCGGCTTCGGAGAGCTGTGGTATCCGGGCGGGCGGGTCTTCACCGAGGGCGCAGACGTCAAGGTGACCGAAGGAGCTCCGGTGCCGCCTCTCGATGAGATCGCGTTCGGGGGAGAGCCTGGCACCGTGTCCGGCAAGGTGATCGCCACCGACAGCCCGATCGGCGCAAAGGTCTCGCTGATCCGCGTCGGGCTCGCCGACCCGACGGTCCCGGCCCTGGTGGCGAGCGTCGACGTGTCCGCCGACGGCAGCTTCACGCTGGTCAAGGTGCCCTCGCCGGGCGAGTACTCGCTCATCGCCGAGAAGCCCGGCGCGGCCACCGAGACCCGCGCCGTGGTACTGGCCCCCGGACAGCAGCTGGAAGGAATCGAGGTCAACCTGCGACCGAGCGGCGGATTGATCGTCGGCACCGTGTTCGCCGAAGGAAGGCCGCTGGGTGGTGTCGACATCTCGGCCACCGATGGCACGACTACGATTGACACCGTGTCGTTGACCGACGTCCCGTTGGGTTCATACGCGCTCCGCAATCTGGCGACGCCGGGGCTGTACACGGTGACGGTGTCGAAGACCGGGTTCCAGTCGCAGACGAGGGCCGTCACGCTCGGCCCTGGAATACCACTCGCTCCGATCGACTTTTCGCTGGTTCCCAACGTCGGTACCATCAGTGGCACGGTCAGCGGCCCCGGCGGCGGGCCGCTGGGCGGCGTCAGCGTGCATCTCACCGGCGGCGAGATCGACGTGGTGGCCACCACGGTCAGCCAAGGATCCGGGCTCGGAACGTACTCGTTCGACCAACTCCCGGTACCCGGAACGTACACGGTGACCTTCTCCAAGCCCGGGTTCGTCGACCAGGTCCGCCTGGCCCCGATCGACCCGGCGGCCGGATCACCCGACGTGACCAACATCGACGCCTCGCTCGGCACCAGCCTGGCCGTGATCACGGGCGTGGTCGTCGACGTCAACGGCGTGGAAGTTCCGCGGGCAACACTGAAGCTCACCAACGGTGCAACGACGCGAACGCTGTTGTCGGCCGACGAGCCGCCGGGGGCGTTCGCCTTCGCCAACGTCATTCCCGGCAGCTACACCTTGACCGCCAGCCTCGTCGGCGCCGCCGATGTCGTTCAACTGGTCACCGTGCATCCCGGCGACACCGAGCAGCTCCGACTTCAGCTCGGCCAGCAGGCCTCGCTGTCGGGCCAGGTGCGCCACGTCGACGGCACACCCGCCTCCGGCTTCGTCGTCAAGCTGTTCCTGCCGGATCAGTTCCCGAGGGGCACCAGCATCGCCACCGCAATCACCGACGCCAACGGCAGGTACACGTTCGTGGAGGTCGCCGCCCCGGCCGACTTCGTGGTCGCTGTCTACCTCGATTCGACCACGACCGAGGCCCTGGACTCCGAGCAGGTCGTCAGCGCGCCGGGCAGTGACGTCACCGTCGGCGGGCTCATCGCCACATGAGGGTCGAGACGCTCACCCCGGAGATCCCCGCAGTACCGGGAACCACCGTCGAGTGCCGCCTGCGCGTGCTCAACGAGGCCGGCGGACCGGCGGTGCTGTCGGTGCGCATCTACGGGCTCGGCCCCGACGATGCCCGGCAGGTGCCCGGCGACCCGATCCCACCCGGCACGGCGTGTGACCTGGTGGTGCCGTTGGCGATCCCGGAGACGTTCAGCGACGGTCACCACGCGCTGGCCATCGAGGTTCGCAGCGATCGCCAGGGCGAAGGCGTCGTGCTCGCTCCGCTCACGATCAGGGTCGCCTCACTGGATCGAGTGATCCTACGCATCGTGCCGGGCGTGCTGCGCGGCCATCGGCGTCAGAAATTCGCTGTCGATGTCGACAACCGTCGCGACGATGTCGTCGATCTCGCCCTCGAAGGTGTCGGCACCGACCTCGAGGTGCGGCTCGACCCCAACCGCCTACATCTCGAGCCCAACGAGAAGCACCGGATCGAAGGCAGGCTGCGCGGTCCGCGTCACCGCACCGGTGACGAGTTGCAGCACGTCCTCACGGTCTCCGGGCGCGGTGCTGCGGTGCCGAGCTACGCGACGGCCTCGTACATCCAGCGACCGATGTTCGCCCGGGGGCTGCGCGGCTTGATGGCCGGGCTGGCGATCCTCGGCCTGTGGGCGGGCATCGTCGGCGGCGGCGCCTACTGGTTCAGCCAGCGGGGCACCGCGAAGAAGACTGCTGAACAGACCAAGACCGGTACATCGCCCACTGACACCTCGGCCACCGGCGCGGCGGTACCCGGATCCAGCGGCAGCAACTCCGACGGTACCGGCGACTCGGGTGGTGGCGCGGGCGATGCGGCTGGTGCCGGCGGGTCCGTGCTGCCTGATGGCGTGCAGTCGGGGGCTCCTACGGCCACACTCGTCCGCGGCAGCGTCAAGGCCGGCGCTACCGGCAAGAACGGCGACGTCATGGTCATCCTCACCCCGCTCGTGGACGGGCAGGGGCAATCGACCTCCGTGCTCGGCCCGGGCGGGTCTGCTGGCGCCGGTGGCGCTGGTGGCGCTGGTGGTTCCACTGGAGCTGCTGGCTCTGGTGGCTCGGGCGGCTCTGCCGGTTCCACTGGAGCTGCCGGCTCGGGCGGCCCTGGCGACTCTACCTCCGCCACCCTGCCCATCTCGCGCCTGCTCGGCACGAGCGCCGTCGGCTCTGACGACCAGACGAAGTTCTGGAGCGCCCGTAGCGGCCGCTACGTCGGCGGCGACCGCCTGCTCGGCAGGGTCGCCACCTTGAGCGTGGAATCCAAGCTGTCCGATGCCGACGGAGCCTTCAGCTTCGGCGGCGTGCCCTTGCGCCGCTCGTACGAGGTCAGCTTCGCCAAACCCGGGTTCGACACGCAGTCCTTCCAGATCAGTCCACCCGACGATGGCAAGCCGGTGGAGATGAAGGTCGTGCTGCAGCCCGGGAAGGGCGCGCTCGGCGGTCTTGTCACCGGGCCCGGAAATCAACCACTCGGCGGCGTCAAGATGTCGGTCACCGACGGTACGCTGAGCTTCACCACCACCTCGTCGACCGACGCGGCCGGCAAAGGTCAGTGGTTGATCGAGGGCGTTTCCACACCGGGCACCTACACGGTGATCGCCACGCTCGACGGCTACGGAAGCCAGGTTGCTCAGGTCACCCTCGAGCCCAAACAACGCACGACCGATCTCAAGCTGACGATGACCAACGGCCTCGGCAGCATCTCCGGCGTCGTCAGAGGAAATGGCGGTGTGCTCGGCGGCGTCACCCTCACGGCTTCCAACGGCACGACGACGCGCACCACGACCAGCTTCACCGCCGGAGCCACCGGCGCCTACCTGTTCCCCAACATCCCGCTCGGCACCTACACGATCACCGCAACCGCACCCGGCTACTCGACCCAGACCCGGCTCGTGAACCTGCAAGGCAACGCCACCGGCATCGACTTCGAGATGGTCAGCACGTTCGCCACGATCACCGGTGTCGTGATGAGCGTCGACGCCACTGGCGCGCGGCCCCCGGCACCACTTCCCAACGCCTCGATCGAATTGAGTCTCGGCGCCTTGAAGGTCCGCTCCACGAGCGCCGTGGCACCCGATCCCGGGTCGTTCACCCTCGGCAGCCTTCCACCCGGGGACTACACCGTCACCTTTGGTCGTTACGACCACACCTCGGAGTCGCGACCGATCTCTCTCGCGGCCGGCCAGGTGCTCGACCTCGGGCAGATCATGCTGACGTTCACACCTCGTGCCCAGCTGACTCCAGAAGGCAGCTTGACGCTGACGATCAACAAGCTCATCAATGGAAGTCCGGTGCCGCTCGATCTGGTCTCGATCACGCTCACCGACATCGCCGGGCGCATCAGCATCGTCAACCCGGCACCGGGCAGCGTCACCGGCTCGTTCAGGTACGACAAGTTGCCCATCGGGACCTACCGCTTGCTCGTCGAACGCGACGGATACCGGCCGTTCACCGTGCCACGGATCAACATCGGTCGCGTCAACGTCGACCAGCCGGTGACGATGCTCAAGTTCGGGCAGGCGTTCGGGCAGGTGGTCGACCCCCTGCCAGTGCCGGTCGAACCGTTGAAGGATTACGAGCTGCTGTTGTACCAGGACACCCACCCGGGTCTGTTGTGCAAGGCGCTGCTGCCGGTCG
This sequence comes from Ilumatobacteraceae bacterium, assembly GCA_031430695.1. GTDB lineage: Bacteria > Actinomycetota > Acidimicrobiia > Acidimicrobiales > Ilumatobacteraceae > JAENVT01. The sequence goes on along the minus strand of JANPBZ010000028.1, from coordinate 19,318 downwards.
GCCCCACTGAGCAGCTCGACGGTCAAGGCAAGATCCGCTGGCAGGTCGGCGTCGATCTGCAACTGCTCACCGGCGACTACGTCGTGCGCTTCCGACCGGCGCCGGGCGACACAGGCACGCCGTGCGCTACCGGTGGACGGCTGCCTCCGGGCCACGCCGACCAGCCCGACCCCAACGGCAACGTCGGCACGTTCACGGTCGCCGCCGACAACGATAACCCGATCGAGCTCGCCGACATCCCGGTGTACCCGTACCCGATCGTGCGCGGGCTCGTGCTGGCGCCGCGATACAACGCCGGCACGGTGTCGTTCGTCGGGCTCGATGCGCTCGTCGCCGTCGACCTCGCCGTCACGCTCGACTGCGGCACCGGAACGTTGGCCACTGCCGAGCTCACCCGTGCCGGCAGCTCAACGGCGTTCACGTTCGACCGCGCCAAGGTGGCCAGCATGTTCGGGCAGGCGCCGATGCCACCCGGTGGCGTGCTGCCGACGTGCACGGTCGGCGCGACAGCAAAAACCTTCGCCACTGTCAACGCCGTGCTGCCCACGCCGCTGGTCATCCCCACGGCACTGCCGTACGAGGATCGGGTCGTCAACATCGCACTCGTCGACGACCCGGACGCGCTGCTCGGCACCGTGTACTGGAAGGACCCGAAGAACGGCCGCCCGATCTACGTCGCCAATGCCAGCGTCGATGCCCCGGGGGCCATCACCTCTTTCGGTGCGCGGCAGACCACCGACCCCGACGGTACCGGACCGCTCGACCCGGCCGCTGCCGATCCGTCGCAGGACACGACCAACCTGCACACCACCTCGGCCACCGACGGCACCGGGTTCTGGAGCTTCCCGGGCGTTCGTCAGGTCTTTGGCGCGGCCACCTACACGTTCACCCATCCGACCACGCTCACCGGATCGTTCGAGCTCACGATCACCCAATCAGGGGTGCGCACCATCACCGCAACCAGTGGGCTTGACCCGACCGCGCCCCTGGTCGACGACAACAACCTCGACATCGTCGTGGTGCCACGCCCCGGTGCGATCACCGGCTCCGTCTCGATCACAACCACCCGCAACCCGGTGCCCTTCGGCGACGCCCGCATCCGTGCGACGGCGCCGGGACAAACGACCGCCGTCGACGTCCCCGTCCAGTCCACCGGCACGTACACCATCAACCCTGCCGCGGCCGGCACGTGGGGCCTGGATCTGGGGTCGGTCCCGACGGCCAACCTCGTGCCCGACGTCGGGCAGCCGGCACAGGAGGTCTTCGTCGACGCTGGGAACACCGCCGCAACTGCACTCGCGAGGCGGTACGTCGAGCTCGGTCAGATCACGACCGAGTTCATCGACGGTACGAATACGCCGATCCAGCCGTACCTCGACAACTCGATCTCCTACCCGCAGATGCACGTCAACCTCAGTTCCGGGTTCTTTGCACCGTTCCCCAACTGGACCAACCGCACTGAGTTCGGCGATGCCAACGGACGAGCCACCGCCCGACTGGTGTCGGTCAGCAGCGTCCTTCCAACCTTCTTCCCGATCAACTACCAGGTCAGGTACGACCTGCCGCTGTACGAGCTCAACCGGGCAACATGGACGGTGTTCAGCGAGGCCAACGTGCCAATTGCGACCGGAACCGGCACACCTATCATCTCGGCGTCGATGTTTGCCGGAACGCGGCTGCGCGTGGTGGTGAAGGCGCCGCAGTTCGGCTCGATCAGCGGAACCGTGCGCGGGCTGCTGCTGCGGCCGCCCAGCGTCGACCTGGCCGACGTCGAACCGCTCGATCTGGCGAACCAGTTGAGGGTCACCCGCCAGCAGGTGCAAGACGCGGCGGGCACGCAGTTCCCGGTACCGGCCGCGATCGTCGATGCGACACGCGTGGCCAGCACCCCGCCCGGTTTCACGTTCGCCGTGCCGGCGGGGTTCTACCTGATCACCTACTCGCATCCCGACTTCGTGACCCGCACGCGCGTGGTACAGGTGTTCGAGGGAGCGCCGACGTCGGCGAGCATCGATCTCGACATTGCCCGCGGCTCGTTCGAGCTCACCGTCGTGACCGACGAGGTGTCGACGGCGCCGGTCGACGGGGCCACGGTTCGACTGTGGCCGGTCGGAACGGCGATCGGATCGATCGACACGATCACGCCTTCCTACCAAGGCACGCTCAACGCGTCCGGCTTCATCGACTTCGACCCGGCGACGGCCGACGGGAACACCCCCGGCGCGTCCGTCGGGATCATCCCCGGCACCTACCTGGTGGTCGTGCGCAAGGCCGACCCGCTCGCCACCGGACGTGACCAGAACTTCCCGGTGATCGCCAACGTGACCGTGCCGCGCGGCCCTACCGACGCGCTCCGCACCGTCAGGAAGCGGGCCGTGATGCCACGCACCGACGGTGGCATCACCGGCACGGTGCTGGCCACCAACGGGTTCCGCCCCGTGAAGCTGCCACCGTTCACCATCACCCGCACCTTCGCCGTCCCACAGGCCGCCGGGCCGGATGCACTCCCCAACGACGCGACGGATGGAACGCAGCGCCGTCTCGCCCAGCAGAACAGGCGCCCGTTCCCGACCCCGTCCGGCAGTTCGCAGGGCTACTCGTTCGCCGAACTGGCCGCGGGGGTGCACACGCTGACGTTCACGACCGCCACCGGGTACACGGCACCGTCGCCGATCCCGGTCACCGTCGACGGTGCCACGGCTGCAACCGCACCCGACGTAACCTACGTTGCCAACACCGTGCAGGTCCGGATCACGTTGACGGGACTGGTCGCCGCGGCCAGCCATCCCGACGTCGGGGTCAGCCTCACCTCACCGGCGGGTGGTGCGGCCCTACCGGGAACCGAGGATCCGGCAGCATCGGGCACCTGGGTGTTCGACGCCGTCCTCCCGGAGCAGTCGAACTACACCATCGCCGTCACGTCCACCCACTACACCGTCACCAATGCAGCAGATCTGAGCTTCGAGGTGCCGCCCTCCGGTGTCGCTGTCACACACCAGGTCGCAGTCGCAGCGTTCACGATCCTGTCCGGCACGGCGACCAAGCGACTGACACCGACGACGACAGGCCCGGTCACCGAGGTTAACAGCGTCGAGCTCGTCAGGGCCTCCAACGGCTCGGTCGTCGCCACCACCACGCCCACCTCGCTCGGGGCGTACACCTTCAACGTCACCGTCGTCGAAGCGCTCCGCGTGCGCGTCACCGTGCCGCTGTTCAAACAGGCGATCGTCGCCGTGCCGGCGTTCAGCTTGGCCCAGAGCATTACCGTGCCGACCGCGTTCGTCGACAAGTTCGCCACAGCGGTGATTACCGTGGCCGGGGCGCCGGTCAGCACCGCGTCGATCGTGCCGACGCCGGCCACGGGCGTCACCGTCACCGAGTTACCGCCTGGTGAGTTCCACATCGCCGGGCTCGACCCGGCAGCGAGCTACACGTTCGCCATCTCGGCGCCTGGTTTCCTCACCCAGACGTATCCGTTGACCGGCAGCCTCACCCCGGCGATCGGCAGCAACACGGTGGCGACCGTCACGTTGGAGTCGCCGAAGTCGATCAGCGGACAAACCTTGAAGGCAGGAGTCGGCACCCTGTCCCAGGTCAGCTTGTTCCGCGGGAACACCCTGATAGCCGGGCCGACGCCAACGTCGGCCACGGGCGTGTACAGCTTCACCGGCCTGAACTACGGCAACTACACGGTCAGCGCCGCTCAGCCGGGGGTTGGCGCCGGCGAGTTGACGAGCATCAACGTCAACGCCGGGTCGCCGTCGCCCACCGCGCAGAACGTCACGCTCCTCGCCCGTCAGTTGACCGTCTCGTTCACGATCACACCGTCGACCGCGGTGCCGACCATCACCATCAACGATGCAGTGGGCACGCCCGGACAGACCACGTTCACCTTCCCCGAGGACGGCAACCTGGCGTTCTCGATCACGGCCCCCGGCTTCCTCGCCGATTCGGGCACGGTCGTCATCACGACGTGGAACGGCACCGACACGGTCACCGTTCCCCGCACCCTGACCGCCATCACGGTCACCGGCACCGTGGCCGGTGCGGGCACCAACTTCTCTGCGACCGTCTACCTCTGTGCCGGCACGGTCACCGTCGAAGCTACGTGCGCTGCCAGCACCACGACCGCAACGGTGGCTGCGGCAGGTGGTTCCTTCACCTTCTCGCCGGTCGTGGCCGGTAGCTACAAGGCGGTCGCCAAGAACGGCGCCGGAGGCTTCACCCCGCTGGTGGCAGTCGACGTCACCGCTGCCGGCGTGGTCACCCCCAGCCCGCTCACACTGACGTTCGCGTGAGCCAGGGTGGCACCAGTCGTGGGTGGAGCTGCTATTGCAGCCAGGTGACCATGGCGATGGTGAACACGACGGTCAGCACACTGATGATCAGCCAGACGAAGTCGTCGGGCTCCGGTTCCGGTTCTGGCTCGATCACCACGATCGGTGGAGGCAGCACGACGACCGGCGGCGGCGGCGGTGGTGCGGGCTTGGGGTGCATGTCTGCCCCGCAGCGGTAGCAGAAGGCGACCTTCAACGTGTTGCGCTCGTGGCACATGGGGCACGCCCGGCTGCCCAGTGCGGCCTGCCCGGTGGGCCCGGCACCCGGAAGCCGGCGGCGTGTCTTGTCGGAGCCGGGCGCCGAAGCGCTGAGCAGCTGACCTGTCGGTGCCCAGAACAGGGGAGTGTCGCAGACCTTGCAGAACTCGTCGGAGGAGCGCTGAAAGGTGTCGAAGCCGTCCGGGAAGTTGGCGATCGACTTGCAGCTCGCGTTGGGGCAGGTGATCGGCTTCATCGGGGTCCGCTCAGGTGCTGGCCGACCGGTCGACCGGCGACGATCAGGTCGAATGTGACCGACGCAGGCAGCTCGGACCGGACGATATCGAGCAGGTCGGCCGCTGTGGCCCACGGCCCGAGACCGGCGACCGCCATGTGAACATGGGGAGGGGCGTCGGGAGCCTGGCCGTGGAGGAAGATGCCTCCCGAATCCGCCACGATTGCATCGTCGTCGCCGGTGACGAGTGCGAGCAACCGCTGTATTCCGCGGCGCGTGCCCCGCCACATCAGATCGGCGCAGTAGCGGCGCACGATCTCTCGCTGGCTGCGCTGATCGAGCATCGGGTCGATCCAGTCGAGACCGACCCACGACCCGAGGTAGCGCACCATCGGCTCCGGTGTGACAGTGACGTCGGCGAGGTGCGGCATGTTGTCGAGATGGTCGAGCAGACCGCCGGCCAGTTGCTGGATGAGCGTCACGAACCTGACGAGGAACTGGTCCTGGGTCATCCCGACGGGGAGTTGGCGCACCAGCCAGTCGCCGCGCCAGTCGACGTGGCCATGTGTCGGGCTGAGCATGGTCACTGCACGACCACGCGATGCTTCGCCGACAAGAACAACGAATGCGCCTCGAGCTTGACGACATCGCGCCCGAAGCCGACGCGCTCGCCGTTGCGCAGGTCGTACTCGAACAGCACGACGTCATCGACGCGATCGACACCGTCGACACCTTCGAGGAGCTGATAGATCATCGCCGAGTTGAGGTCGGTCTCCCATGGCCAACCCTCGTTCTCGTCGTCGCCGACCGGGCTGAGGGCCCGGTACAACGTGTCGAGCACCTGGATCTGCACTCGACCGGGCGACCTGCCCTTGACCGGGGTGATCAGCGCCGCCACGCTGATTCCCTGGAAGTACGGCGGGCGCAGCTCGATCGAAGTGCCGAGGATGCGGCGCTCGTCGAGCACCTTGGTGACCCGTGCGACCAGGTCGGGGGTGAGCTGGAAGTCGTCGATCGTCTGCGACTCGCCAGGCGTTGTCTTGACCGAGGGCACGACGAGCAGTCGCACCAGACCCGGTACCTCCTTCGGTGCCAGCCGATCTGCGTCGACCCTCGCGCTCGGCGTCGGTCCGTTGTCTGGCGGGCCGCCGGCCTGCCCGTTGCCGCCCGCGGCATCGCCGTGGTCGTCGGGTTTGCGCGGGGGCAGGCAGCGCACCCTGGCTATCGACGGGTCGGCCTGCTTGACGAGGCGTTCGAAGTCGGCTGCCGTGACGGCGCGCTCGCCGGCGCGCAATGTTTGCGGCCCGCGAATCTTGGCCTCGTCGACGGTCTCGGCGTCGACGCCGCCCGTCGCCGGGAACACGTTCTCGACGCGTGACACGTTGGGCACAGCCCCGCGATACGACGTGATGGTGCTCTTACCGACGTTGCCGGCGGCGCCGCCCCCATGGCGGTAACCCGAGACGACGATGCGGGCGCCCTCGGGTGGGATGGCCCCGTGCTGGGCGTACGTGCCGTCGCGCTGGCGGATGCGTGGCCCGAAGCGGATGTCGCCGGTCGAGGAATCCCACACCACGTGCTTGTCGTGCCGATCGGAGTCGATGAAGTCGGTGACCGTCGGCCACGGCTCCGCTTCGCCGTCGACAACGAGCAACACCTTCTCGTCGTCGTTGCGCGGCAGGATCGGAGCGTGCTGGACCCGGAACACCTGGCCGGGCTTGTTGGTGCTGGTACCGACCTCTTCGCGACCGACCGGCTCGCTGTGCTCGGCAGTCACCGTGCCGCCGATGGTGGCCGCAGTGATCGAGGTGATCTGTGGTGACGCCTGGTACTCGGGCTGCCCGGGCTTGGCAGGAACCAGGCGGGCGCGCAACCAGAAGGCGCTGATCGTACCGAGCGTCAGTGGGTCGTGCCGTGCCGGCACCAGCAGCACCAGCCGCCCTTCGCAGTTGAGGCCAGCCGTGGTGTCGCTGCCCTCGATCACATGGCACTCGACCCAGACGTCGTCGACCGACGCCTCCCAGACGAGCGGTGGTCGTTTGGGATCGATACCGATGCCCTGGATCGGACCCTTGACGGTCAACTCGATCGCGTTGTGGGCGAGGGACGCGGCGAAGCCGAGGTAGAAGCAGTCGTCAGGTTGCAGCTTGGGTCTGCGAGGGAAGCAGACCACCTCGCGAGTGTTGTTGATCACCTTCAGGTCGCTCCACACATCGTCGTACTGGTCGACTCCGAGCGAGGTCAGCGCTGCCATGAGCGTCGGCTGGGTGATGATCAGGTCCTCGACCGTGGCGAACACGCGTGCCACACCGAGGACACCCGTTGTCGCTACAGCGGTTCCCTTCTCGACCTTGACCGGTTCGGCGGTCGGAGCCACCAGCCAGAACGTCAAGTCGGCCCGGGCGGCCGTCGCAGCGAACGGTTCGAACCCGATCAGGTTGAGCATGTGTGTGTAGAACGCGTCGGGCACCTGATTGAGCCGGAACAGTGTCATCTCGGTCATCCAGGCGAACAGCTCGATCAGAGCCACACCGGGATCGGAGACGTTGTGGTTGGTCCACTCCGGGAGCAGCTCGGGGATCTTGCGCTTCGCCTCGTCGACGATGCTTTGGAACGTGCGGTTATCGAGCTGGGGAACGGGGAGTGTCATGCCTCGTCCTCCTGCGGGATCACGTAGAACGGATACACCAAGTTGCGCCGGTCGTTGTTGGCTCTCACCCGGTAGACGATGTTGATCAGCACCTTTCCATCCGCGTCGTCGACCGGTTCGACCACCACGTTCTCGACGTCGACCCGCGGCTCCCACTGCCCCAGGGCCTCGCGGACCGCGACGGCCATGAGGCCGAGCGTGTTGGCGTTGATCGGTTCGAACATCAATTCCCAGATCCGACAGCCGAAGTTGGGCCGCATCAGTCGTTCGCCGGGTGCCGTGATCAACACCATGCGGATCGACGAGTCGAGCTCCTCGACTCCGGAGCTCATCGCGATGGACCCCGCCTCGTTGACGCGCATCGGGAACATCACGCCCCTCCCGATGAAGTCTGCTGTGTTGGACACGTCGGCTCCCTAGTTGACCTTGACCATGCCACCCTTGATCTCGGTCATGCCGCCTCCGTCCAACTTGGCGGAGGCGCTTGCCTTGATCTCGAGTGTGGCTTGGGCTTGTAGCAACATCGTCGCATCAGCGTTGACCTTCACGGTCGTCGCCTTGGCGGCGATCTCCTGCGTTCCAGTGATGGTGATCTTGGTGCCTTTGATCTCGATGTCTCCGTTGGCCGTGATCGTGATGGAGCCCTGACCGGACTTGAGCTGCAGCGTCTTGCCATCATTCGCCCACAACTCGACCTTGTCCTGGCCGAGGAACAGCTTGGTCTTTCCATCGGCAAGCAGTACTTCGACGTTGCGCTTGTTGTCGCCCGAACCCCCGCGGAAGCTGAGCGTGTGGCCGACGCGGTCCCTGAGGGTCCACTCGGTGACGTCGGAGCCCGTGACGAAGCCCGGGAAGGGCATCTTGTCCTTCGGGTTCCACAGGCCACCGAGCACGAACGGTCGGCGCATGTCGCCGTTCTCGAACACCACCAGCACCTCGTCGTCGACGCTGGGCATCAGCTGCAACCCGCGAGTAGCGCCCCCACCGGGGGTGACGACCCGAGCCCAAGCCGACTCCAGGTTGTCGCCGATGCTCGGTAACTTCACCTTGACCATGCCGGCCTCGGCGTCTTTGCCGACGTTGGAGACGACGCCGACCACCACGCTGAGGTGTCCCGGCGCCGACGCCCTGCCGGCAACCAGGTCGACGAGCTTGGCCGGGTGGACACCTCCGCACACGAACTTGGTGGTGTACCCGCGATGCGAGTAGTTGTGGTCGGCAGATGTGACGAAGTAGTTGCCCGACAGCTTGGTTCCGACCCCGGCGATTGCGATCGTGCACCCGGCGACGATTGCCGTGTTGCCGAACGTCTCGCCACGCACGCGCAGTTCGTCTCCCATCGAGCGGCCGTGCAGCGAGCTGGCCAGCAGCCTCGCTTCATCGACGCTCGACGTGACGTTGGCGCCGGTCTGCTTGCTGGATTTGAACGTCGACGTGGTGGCACTGCGTGCCGACGTGACCAGTGGCGCGGTGCTGAGCGAGCCCGGCTTCGACGTGTTCTTGGAGGCGATCTCCTTCTTCGTCTTCGGATCCCAACTTCGAACCGCGACGTCGTCGGCGACCTCCGCCGAATCGAACTGGGCCCGGAACCGCAGAAGGCTCTCACCGTACTTCAACGTCACGGCAGGACTTCCGAGCTTGGCCTCCTTGAGCGTCAGCGTCTTGTCATCGACGGTCCAGATCAACCCCGACCGCCGGCAGATCTCGGTGATGAACGCCGCATCGTCGACGTGCTGCGTGATGTGCTCGAACTGAATCGTCAGGCCGGAGGTCGTTGCCCGCAAGCCATTCTCGCCGGCGATCTTGCTGACCATGTCGCCGTAGGTCTGGTTGGCGAACACCCGCTGCCGGCTGTTGCGGCCGAGGCGGTGGGACAGATCGTGGCCGGTGATCACGGCGACCGGAAAGCCATCGGGACCGGCCTCGATTCCGACGGAGGTGATCTCGCCGACGAAGATCTTGACCGCTGAGCTCTCGCCGAATGTGACGAAGGCGAGGTCGAGCGAATTGCCGATCGCCATCTGCGCGCTGTCGATCACGTCGAAGTTGGAGTCTTCGAATCGCAGCGTCGCTTGGGCCGGTCGTGAGACCGTTGACTCGACACGCAGATCAATGAGGTCGTTCAACTTCTCGACGGCCAGCACCGCGCCGTTGATGGTGATCTTGGGCCGCTCGATGACGCCGGACTGCACGCTCATGTGTCGCCCCGCTCAGGAATCGCCAGCACGGTTCCAGGGCTGACAGCGAGTGGATCGGAGATGCCGTTGGCCCCGGCGATCGCTCGCCAGCGACTGGCGTCGCCGTAGTACTGGGCGGAGATGCGATCGAGTGTCTCGCCAGGGGACACGACGTGGGTGCGGTGCGGCGTCGGCGTGCCCGAAGTCGGGTTCTGGCGGACCCAGTTGGCGTCAGGCTCGTACTGCTCGAACGACGCGTCCACGTTGGCACGCAACGGCAGACCCTCGTTGGAGAAGTACGTCAGCGACACGTCGAGGCTGGTGATGATCGCCTTGAACGTGTGCAGCTCGGTGCCCCAATGGAACGTGACCCACGGCGGGCGGCCGCTGTTGCGCTGAGCGTCGTAGTCGGACAGCGATGTGTCGACCTCCATGAGCTTCAGCAGCTGGTTGGTGTGCGCGGTGACGGTCGTGCCGGTCTTGGTGGTGTCGAAGACGAGACTGAGGCTGAACTTGCCGCTCTCGCCGCCGGCGTAGCGCATCGACGGTGAGTTGGATCCGGGAACTGGCTCGGCCTGCCAGCGGTTGCTCATCGAGAAGCTGAACTTGGCTGGGTTGAACATGCACTCGATCTTCTCGTTCTTCTCGGTCTTCAAGAAGGCTTTCTGCAACTGGACGTTCGATGGCATGTCAGAAATCTCCTCGGAAGCGACCACCGCGACGCTGCAGCTCCGACAGGAGGCGGTCTTCGATCTGGTCCATGATCCAGTCGACGAAGTCGACCGTACCTGAGGCGCTGCGCAGATCGGCGATGTTCTCGGTGAATGGATCGGAGGCGACGTCGGCACGCTGACCTTCGAACCGCTCCGGGTCGTTGCCCGGTACCAGGCGTTGGACGATGGGGTGAGTGGCGCTGGTTCCGAGGACCCCCGGCAGCGTGCTGCGCTGAACGATGCCGGATCGGGAAGGCGTCGACCTCGTCGACGACGGGCTCGTCGAGGGACTGGTCGACGAACTTGCCCGCGGTTCGGACACGGACGATCTGACGTCGCCCAGCGAGGGAGCCGGGCTGCGACGGATCACAGCAGCAGGAGCGACGACCGGCAGAGGTCGACGGGCCGGTGTGTGCCGCGCCGCGATGGGTGGGCTTGTTCGGTGGACAGCAGCCGTCCTCGGCGCCGTGCGAGGTGACCGGAGATCCTCGGACGACGGAGTCGTGTCGACCTCCGGCGCCAGTGTGGTGAGGCGCCTGACCAGATCCTCGGCAGTCACGGTGACGCCGCCAGCCGACGGCGCAGATCGGTTGGAGCGCTGGGCGGTGACGCTCGCCGGCGTGTTTGTGCCGGTTGCTCGTACTCGTGCCGCAGGCCTCGGACCGGGGCGATCGGTGGAGATGGGGTGATCGCCGCTGCGCTCGTCGTGTAAGCGACCGATGGCGGAGTCAGCCGGCTTGGTGAGGATTGGGCTGCGTTGCACCAGCCGGGCGATGTCGTCGGCCCGGCGTTCCTCGACCGAGGGCCGGTCGTCGTCGAAGAAGCGGGGCAACGCCGACGGGTGGGCGACGTGGGTGAGCTCGTGGGCGAGCAGTGCGCGATCGGCGCGCGGGTCGGGCGTGCGCGGCAAGTGGATGACGGAGCCGGTGGTGGCGGCCCGCTTGCCCGCGGCGGCCAGTGCCCGGCGGGCGACGTGATCGGTGCGCATCGAGACCGCTGTGTGGCCGACGATTGCTGCGGCCAGCGGGCGCAGTGGCTGGGGCAACGGCCGGGGAGCGATCGATGGCGAGCTGCGCAGCACTGCAGTGAAGGCCTCGGCTGCGGTGGCGTCGCCGGTCGTCGACGGTGCCCGTGTGGCGAGCGCGTCGGCCGGAGGTCGCACGACTGGTTCGTCTCTCGGGGTTGCGGTCGGTCTGGTGGCTGGTCCGTCGGTCGGCCTACCGGCTGGTCCGTCGGTCGGCCTACCGGCCTCTGCTATCGCCGCCACCGCGCCGTTTTCCGATGGAACCGTCGCCGATGACGACTGCGCCGTGACCAGCCCAGCAGCGGCTTCTTGCCGACGACCGAGCAGGTTGGCGGCCCCGGGCGGGTTCCCCGGCGCAACAGCGAGGCCGGCCGGCGACGGTTTCATGGATGGGGACGCAGCATCAGCGCGGCGCACGTCGTCGGGTCCCACGGGCCGCGACGAAGTAGCGGTCGCCGTGGGGGACCGCACAGTACCGGTCGGATCCGACGGGCTGACAGGCGATGAAGGCGTGTGCGATGAGGGCGAGTGCGGTGAGGGCGAGAGCGGTGAGGGCGACGGCGCGGTGGTCGCGGGTGATTGGTGTGACGACAGCTGGGCCATCGACGCCGGATGTTGGGGCGCTCGCGGAGCGGGTGCCGTGGCGGAGGATGCGTGTGGTGATGTCGGGGAGGAGTTGTGCGTCGACACTCCGGGCGCCGACACTCCGGGTGTCGACACTCCGGGCGCCGACACTCCGGGCGCCGGCGACCCGGGCGACCACACTGGCGACGACACGGAGTCGAGAAGCCCGGCAGACGAACGCTCGCGCCGCGGCCGCCGGACAGCAGGCGTGCCGCGGTCATCGGATACCGGGGTTGCCGTGTGTTGCGTCGAGGCCGGCCACACAGCTTCGGCACGGCGCGCGATCGCCTCGTTGGGGAGGCCCCGCCTGGCGATCGGGCTCCCATCGGTGTCGGGAGCGGTTGACCCAGGCCCACGATCCACACCGCGGCGCCCAGGCTGCGAGTCGCGTGACTGCGTGTGGGACGCCGTCGTGCGGCCAGTCGGGGCAGGCTCATCGCCGGCGTCATCGGGTTCGCTGGGTTCGATCCGGCCTGTCTGCTCGAGCATCCGCTTGAAGGCCATGATCCCGCTGCTCGGCTGCTTGGCGGACCGCTGCGACGCCGCCCGCGGGTCGTTCAACTCGTTGGGGTCGAAGAGCTCCGGTCGCAGTTTGGCGGCGAACGATCCGGGTCCGTCCACGCCGCTGCGGCGGGCCAGGGTACGCGGCAGCCCGCGGTGCGCGATCGGCCTGGATGCCGCGCCGGCCTGACCGGCTACATCAGTACTTCTGCGCACGGAGTGGCCGTTGGCCCCCAACCCGGCGGCATCGTCGGCTGACGTCGCCGAGGTCCATGGCCAGTAGTCGATCGGCGGGCGTACCGCTTGCTCTGCATCCACGCCCGGCGCGGCGAACTCCAACGCCCAACGCGACACCTGCGACAACCCGATGCGCGACGCGAACCCGAGCGAGAGCCCAGCCATCGCCCCAGGGTGGTACCAGGCCTCGGGCATCGTCGCGACCCGCGGCAGGGCGCGCAGGGTCGAACCCTGCGTGCTCGGCTCGACGATGTCAGACAGCCTGGGCTCGGAATCCATGATGAGCGATCTCCAGTTCCTCGACGGCCATCTCTGTGGAATCGGCTGCGAAACTCGGACCCCGCCACTTGATCGGAAAAGCGCCGTCGAAGTTCCAGGCCCGCAGCCGCTTGCCCCCTGGTCCCATCAGGGTGATCGCCGCCGTCGAACGGGTGAGCTTGTTGCCTTGCCCGGTGAAGCCCTCGCCAGACGACTTGTTGAGCCACTCCAGCAGGTTGTCGTTCTGGGTGATGCCCCGCTTGAGCACCAGGTTCGGCCATGACATGCGACCCGGAAGCTTGTGGGAGTAGCCGTTCTCGCCGCCTTCCTCGATCGATTCGACGCCGACCTCCACCTCGAGACCGGTGATCTCCATGAACCGGCCGATCTCGACACCGTCGACCTCGACCAGGAAGCTGGCTCCGGTGACCCGGTCACTGTCGAAGGCATCACTGGGCATTGCGCACCGCCTCCCAGGCTCGCTCGTTGAGTTCTGCTACGCCGCGCACCAGCCGCGCCCGATCCGTGTGACCGAGGTCGAGCAAGGTGTCGAGGTCCCAATGAAGGTGATATGCGAGGTACACGATCTCGTCCCACAGAGCGTCGTCCGGGTAGAGCTTCATTGCCCCGCCTTGGAGACGACCTCCTCGATCCGACCGTGCCGGCGCGGCGCGGACACATCGGCATCGGCAGGCGACGGCGTCGGATCGCCGAGCTCATCGAGCTCGTCGAACGGCTGCGGGTCGAGCTCGTCGTCGAACACGTCGGTCTCCGACGTGGGCAGCACTGCACGTTGCAGCGCTGGCACATCGGCTGCATCGCCGAAGTTGATGATTCCGTACAGATCCTGCAGGAACGCCAGATCGGCAGCGAAGAGCCCTTCGACATCGGCGGGGGTGAGCCGCGGCAAGGCGCCGAGCTCGGTGACGACTCGGGCGATCACGAGGATCGTCAGGTACGGATCGTCGGGACCCGACACTCGCGGGTCGCGCAGTGGCTCGATCTCGTCGCGTGCCGTGGCCAGGCGCATCGTGCCGGTCCGGTGCAGAACACCGTCGCGATCGATGTAGCCCTTCGGCAGCGTGAATTCGAACTCGGTCTGCAGGCCCACGTGCGAACCGTCACACCCAGTCGATGAACTCGTGCTGGATCGTGATCTCCTCGACCATGACCTCGTCGCTTCCCGATTGGAGATCGGACACCGACAGCTTGTTCGGCCAGCACTGTTCCATGTTGAAGCGGGCAACTTCCTCGGCAGTGCGGTCGTAGATGACGATCGAGGCGGTCTTGTAGGGCACCTTGGCGCCCTTGACAACCTCGTCGAACCACTCGTACAGCACCTTGTTGGAGGTGAAGCCGCGCTTCAGCACGACCTCTGTGTACTTCGGCTTGCCCGGTCGCTTGCTCTCGACAATCTTCTTGCCGTCTCCCTGTTTGAAGGGGATCACGTCGTACTCGATGCCGAGCCCGGAGCAGCCGGTGAAGTAAGCGATCTCGACCTTGTCGACCTGCAGGCTGAAGAATGAGCCCTGGAAGTCGGCGTCGTGTGTGCGATTCGGCATCGCTTACTTCTCCCTCTTCAGGAACTCGATGGTGAGTGTGATCTCTTCGGTCATGAGGTCGTCGGTGCCGACGTCGAGGTCGGAGGCCGACCACTTCGACGGCCAGGCGTTCTCGAACGTCCACCGGCCGATCTCGGTACCACCGATGTCGAACAACACGACCGCCCCTTTGGTGCGGAAGTCGCCTTTGCCGTCGCGGATTGACTTGGCCCAGTTCCAGAACCCCTTGTCGGGCGACAGCGTGCGCTTCAGCGAGAGGTCGCCGTAGGTGGTGGTGCCGGGGCGCTTACGGGTGACGGTGTCTTTCAGTGCGTCGGTCTTCTCGACGACCCCAACCTCGACCGCCAGACCACCGACATCGGTGAAGAATCCGCTGATGCCGTTGTCGAGCTCGACGGAGAACCACGAGCCGACATACTCGGCGTCTTTCAAGGGACCTGGGCTTGTGACAGGCATCTTCTAACTCCTCGTTGAACCCCGGCCGGTCAGGCCGAGGTCTCCTTGATCTGGGCGATGCGGAAGATGACGAACTCGGCCGGCTTCACGGGGGCGATGCCCACTTCGACCACGACCTTGCCCTGGTCGATCGATTCGGGCGGGTTGGTCTCGTTGTCGCACTTGACGTAGAACGCCTGCTCGGCGGTTGCACCGAACAGGGCGCCGTCACGCCACAAGCCTCGCAGGAACGCACTGACCGTGCGCTTCAAGCCCTCCCACAGCTTCTGGTCGTTGGGCTCGAACACCGCGAACTGGGTGCCGTCCATGATCGCCGTCTCGACCATGTTGAACAGCCGGCGGACGTTGATGTACTGCCAGTCGGTGTTGCTCGAGAGCGTGCGTGCGCCCCACACCCTGATGCCACGCGTGCCGAAGGCGCGGATGCAGTTGACGCCGTCCATGTTGACGGTGCCCTGCTCGGCATGGGTGATGTCGAGCTCGAGGCTCAGCGCCCCGCGGACGACCTCGTTGGCCGGTGCCTTCCACACGCCGCGGGTGTTGTCGTTCCGAGCCCAGATCCCGGCGATGTGACCGGACGGCGGGATCATGATGGTCTTGTCGCCATTGGTGGCCTCCGGGGGTGCCGCCGGGTTGTTGACCGAGATCCATGGGTAGTACAGCGCGGCGAACTGCGAGTCGTACATCGAGTCCTTGCGCCACTCCTTGATCTGCTGGGCGTTCTTGCCCGGAGGTGCGTCGAGGATGGCCATCCGATTCTTCTGGCCTTCACAGTGGTTGATCAGCCCAAGTTGCACCGTCTTCCACATGACCTCGTCGTAACCGTCGTCGCTGCCGTCGGCCTTCTTCTTGCGAGCCGCGGTAATCAGGTCGGGGACCATCACCATGGTGACGTCGTCGGCGATGACCAGGCCCTCGATGCCCTCGCGCTTGGCGCTGTTGCCGGCGAAGGCAGTGCCATCGGGCATGACGGTGGTCGGTGCGGCCGGCTCGATGGCGAACGTGCCGGCCTGCAGCGAAGCGAGGTCGTTGGCGAGCTTGGTCGTGTCGATCTTGGTGGCGACCCTGACGCGAGGGTGGTCTTTGAAGACGGTGTCGATGCTGCGCTTACCGGGCATCAACGTGATGCCTTCGAACGGCTCGTCCTTGACGCCGGGTTCGATGACCGTGACCGTGAACGACGGCGGTGCCTTCGGATCGTCGTCTTTCGGCTCCGGCGTGACGTTGACGGAGATCGGAGCGTTGGGCTTAACGGTCGTGAACTCGACCGCCGGGCCGAGCGTGCGGTCGCCGGCCGACAGGGCCAGTGTGCCGGCCTCGGTGGCCGGAACGTTGTGTGGGACGCGCACGATGTAGGCGACGCTGCCACCGTTGTTGAAGTACCCGTAGACCGAGTGGGGCAGCATGATCCCCGGTGCGAAGCCTCCGTAGAGGCTCTCGTACTGCGTCCAACTGGTGACCATGCGGGGCTTGAGGCCCTTGGGATCATTGATCGGGTCGTCGATCGGCGGCGACTTCGCGGTGAACCCGACGAACGCGGCTACAGCAGTAGCCCCCGCTGTCAGGGTCGCCGAGCTCGACGGCACCTCTTCGACGTAGACGCCAGGCGTCGTATAAGTCGTGGCCACTCCATGACTCCCTTCATGCCGTCACCCGATGCAGCTCGGATGACTGTCCCTGGGGCCCCCAATGCGACGCCCAGTGCGGACCATAACACGTACGGTCAGGTTGGGACACGTGCAGAGCGACCTACGGAATCATCTCGGTGAATGCGCCCGGGTTGATCACCTGGATGACGCCGCCGTACGCGCACATGCACTTCGAGGTCTGGTTCAACGCAGGCTTGTTGCCGATCATCACCGTCGGCGCGCCCGGCACCCAGGGCGCCGGGATCACCGGGATGCACGGGCCGGGTGTCAGCACGCCGAGAGCCGCCGCGGTCTGCGCCGCGGTGACCGGATTGGCCAGGCTCATGCAGACCCCGAACGGCATGACGTTCTTCAGCGGGATGTTGTCGAAGATGGTTCCGGCGGGCTTGTTCTCGAACATCACCCGGTTCTCGGGCGTGACCATGAACGCGCTCGGAGCGACCCCGAACGCGCACATCAACTGCGCTCCGGCGACGACGGGAAGCGCCATCAGGCCGACGCCGCCAGAGTGCGGGTCGTCATCGCGTCCCAACCATCTGCTACCTCCTGGTGGGGCACGGTACTCTCTCTCGACTCGCCGAACATCACGTTGCCGTTGGCCCGGGATATGGCCCGAAGTGCTCGGGCTTCAGCAGGCGGCCCGCCTTCAGGAACTCGTGGGCGACGCCGACGATGAGACCCTCCATCGTGATCGGCGTGTCTGCCTCGGCGGCAGCGAACGCGGTGTGGATCGCGGCGTTGCGAATCGTCGCACCGGACACCTCGAACCGTTCGGCCAGCCAGTGCGTGTCGATGTCGACCACAGGAGCGGTCTTGGGCAGGTTGAGCTGCCAGATCCGGTCCCGCTGCTCGGGGCCCGGGAGGGGAAACTCGACGCGCACGTGGATGCGTCGCATGAACGCCTCGTCGATGTTCTTCTCGAAGTTCGTGGCCAGGATCACCAGCCCCTCGTACGCCTCCAGCCGCTGCAGCAGGTAGGAGACCTCGATGTTGGCGTAGCGGTCGTGGGCATCACGGACCTCGGAGCGCTTCCCGAACAGCGAATCCGCCTCGTCGAAGAACAGCACCATGTTGCCTGCGCTGGCGGCACTGAACACCTCCTCGAGGTTCTTCTCGGTCTCGCCGATGTACTTGCTCACCACCGAGGAGAGATCGAGCTTGAACACGTCGAGGCTGAGCTCACCGGCGACGATCTCGGCGGCGAGCGTCTTGCCGGTGCCGCTGACCCCGGCGAACATGGCGACGATGCCGGTCGATGGCTGGGCGGAGAAGCCCCAGTCCCCGTACACCCGATGCGCGTAGCGGTACCGGGCGATCACCCCGTTGAGCTGCTCGAGCTGCTCGTCGGTGAGAACGATGTCGTCCCAAGTGCGGGTCGGCCGGATGCGGCGGGCGATCTTCTCGAGCCTCCCACTGCCCAGACGCCGGACTGCAGCCGACAGGTCGCCGCCGCGGGCCGGCAACACGCGGGCCACGGTGTGGAGCTGGTCGAAGGTCAACTTGTGTGTGCTGCTGGCCGCCGGTCCGAGCAGATCGCTCTGCTCGTCGTCGGTCGTCGCCGGGTCGGCGACGTCGACCTCGATCCATGGTCGCCGAGGGAGGTCGGCGACGGGGATGTCGTGCTGCGATGTGATCGCCCACGGGAGGTGGGTGGCGCGGGTGATCCACCGGCGGGCAAGATCGGGGAACTCCTCGTCGACCTCGATGATCACGCCACAACCGATGAGCGTAGCTTCGCGCACGACGGCTGACCACGCCACGGCGGACGCGGGCAGCGGTGTCACGAGGAACCGCGAGCCCCGAGTGTGCTCGATCGCCGCTTGCCGCCGGCGCATCCTGTCGGCACCGGCGACGACGAGGAGCGGATGGCCCAGTGATTCGTCGGTCGTGACGATCTCGGCGTCGACGAGCACGTCGGGGTCGGGCGCAGTGCTGCCGAACAAGCCCCACAGCACGGTGTGGTGAACCGCGACGACCTGCTCGGACCACGTGCCGTCCTCGACGAGCTCGACCAGCGCTGAGGTGAGCAGCGCACCGTCGGGCCCGAGCGCCAGCACGGACTCCTGGCCGAGCAGAAGTCGGACGGCGTCGACCGTCAGCCGCTGCCGGCCGGCGGCCGGCCCTGCGAAGGCGATCAGTGACAGGCGGCTGCGTGACGATTCGACGGCTGCCGCCAGGGCAAGCACCTCTGCGTCGACGTGTCGGAGCGCGGCGTTGGTGGCCAACGCCGCGAACGGGGCATCTGATCGAAGACTCGTGTGGAACGCGGTGCGCGCCGTCACCAGCGCCTCGTCGAGCTCGGTCCGGCTGACTGCTGATTCGGCCCCGTGTGCGATCGCGTGGCGGGCAAGAACGGCGTCAGCGAACAACAACCATGCGTCGTCGGTGCTCACGCTCAGGCGACGGTCCCTACGTCATCGAGTGCCCGGTGGAGAACGTCGTAGGTGCGGTACTGGGTCCACTGTCCTTCGTGGAAGATCGCGGCGTCGAGCCGCAACGTGCTCTTGAGGATCACCAGGCTCGTGTGCTGTTCGGCGCGGGCACCGAACTTGTCGAGGATCAACTCCAGCATCGAGTAGTCGACGCCGATGTCGGCGACCACCTGGTCGTCGTCGTCGCCGACGTTGCCCCAGCCGTGCTCGAGAAAGGCTGCAAGGTGATCTGTGACGATGGTGCAGTACAACGCGTTCGACGCCA
>JANPBZ010000027.1:0-25372 GCA_031430695.1 Ilumatobacteraceae bacterium | reverse complement strand
GCCGGCCAACCGGGTTCGGATCATCGTTCCCCATCTCGGCGGCGGCTTCGGTGGCAAGTGCGGGTTCCACTACGAAGCCCACATTGCCGCACTTGCGAAAGCGGCGAAACGACCCGTGCGGTTGGTGTTCTCACGACGAGAAGAGTTCGTCGCTCCCGATCGGCGACGAGAAGGCATGGTGATCGACATCACCACCGGGGTCCGCAACGATGGCACCATCACGGCCCGCAAGGCGTGGATCGCCATCGACAACGGTGCGTACACGGCCGACAGCGGGTTCTTCTCACAGCTGTCCGCTATGCATGTGTCGGGGCCATATCGCATCCCCAACCTGCACGTCGCCGCCCACCTCGTGTACACCAACCGCCAACCGTCGGGATCGGTGCGCGCACCAACAGCGCCGCAGTCATGCTGGGCCGTCGAGTCGCACACCGACGAGGTGGCCGCCGCGCTCGGGATGGACCCGGTCGACTTTCGTCGTCGCAACGCCGTCGACACCGGCGTCGAGGGTCCCAGCGGCCAGACCTACGGCGAGATCGGTGTGCAGCAATGCATCGAAGAGGCCACCAAGCTCGTCGGCTACGGACGTGCCCTGCCCGACGACGAGGCCATCGGTGTGGCCATCGGTTGGTGGCCGAGCTTCGCCGTGCCATCCGGCGCGTACATCAAGATCGATGGCGACGGCTCCGGCCAGATCATCACGGGAGCGCAGGAATGCGGTACAGGCTCAGTCATGACGCTTCGTCAGCTCGCTGCCGAGGAACTGGGGATGGAGCCTGAAGACTTCCAGTTGATCTATCAAGACACATCCGTCGCGCCGTACGACATGGGTGCAACCGGCTCGCAGACCATCTTCAACAACGGCCGCGCCGTCGTCGCCGCAGCGGGCCAGATCGCCGACCAGCTGAAGGCGTTGGCGGCCGAACACCTCGAGGCATCCCCCGCCGACATCGTGCTGGCCGACGGCCACGCGCACGTCGCCGGCACGCCCAGCTCAACGGTGTCGATCACCGAGCTGGCAGGGATCGCCGCCGGTGGCGAGCTCCTGATCGCCCACGGGTCGGGCACTCCCCCGTCGGCGCCTCCACTGGCGGGTTCCAGTTGTGTCGGCGATGTCGGCATGGCCTCATTCGTCGCCCCGCAGTTCTCCTGCCACGCAGTGCGAATCCGGCTCGACCGCGACACCGGCGTCGTACGAGTCCTCGAGGTCGGGACTGCACACGACTCCGGCACGATCATCAACGAGACAGGAGCCCTCGGGCAGATTCAGGGCGGCGTGATGATGGGCATTGGTCAGGCGCTCACCGAGGGCACCGTGTACGACGACCAATCCCGTCAACGCAACGCGGCGCTACTGGAGTACAAACTGCAGACATGCGCCGATGCGCCGACCATCCATACCCACTTCGTGCAGATCGCCACACCCAACGCCGGCCCACGCGGTGCGAAAGGACTGGCCGAGGCGCCCAACGTTGCCACCGCGGCTGCAATCTCCAATGCACTCGCCAAGCTTCTCGGGGGGCCCGTTCGCCAGCTGCCGATGACGGCGGAGCGAGTGTGGGAGACCATGACGGGGGCTGACCACTCATGAACTTCACGATTGCCACATCTCTCGACGAGGCGCTCGCCGCCGTCGCCGCCGGCGCTCGGCCGGTCGCCGGCGGTAGCGACCTGGTCGTCGGCGCTCGGCAGGGCAAGTCACCGCTGCCGGAATCTGTCGTCGCCATCGATCGCATCGACGCGCTAGGCAACATCGAGACCACCACCGATGGCCTATGCATCGGCGCCCTGGTGACGCACGCCCGTCTCGAAGTCGACTCCGCAATCGTTGGCGGATACACGGCGCTCGCTGACGCCAGCGCGCTCGTCGGCTCACCGTCGACTCGCAATGTCGGAACGATTGGCGGCAACGTCATGAACGCCTCTCCCGCGATGGATACCGGCGCACCCTTGCTGGTGTTCGGAGCCGAGGTCGAACTGCAGTCCACGACAGGGTCGAGGCGCGTTGCGATCGGCGACCTCTGGACTGCGCCCGGGCAAACCTCGGCGCAGTCGAACGAACTGTGCGTCGCCATTCGACTTCCATCTCGTCCGGCGATGTCGGGTAGCGCGTACGTTCGCCTCGAATACCGTCGAGCCATGGAGATCGCTGTCGTCGGCGCTGCTGCCGCCATCACACTCGACTCCGACGGCATCGTGGTTTCATTGTCGGTCGCGCTCACCGCCGTTGCCCCGACGATTGTCTCGGTCGGCGACACCGACGTCTTCATCGGCCGTCAGGTCGACGATGCGCTACTTGCTGACATTGCCGTGTTGGCCAGCCACCAGGCCACGCCGATCAGCGATCTTCGGGCCAGCGACACCTATCGACGCCATTGCATTGGCGTAATGGCCCGTCGTGCGGTCGACGCCGCAACGCGACGGGCGCGCGGCGAATTGATCGCCGTCCCCGTCAACCGCAGTCTCGGCATCGGAGCAGCCTCGTGAACATCTCGATCAACCTCAACGTCAACGGCATCGACTATCCGGTCGACGTGCATCCCGGCCGCAACCTCGTCAGCGTGTTGCGCACCGAAATCGGCCTCACCGGCACGAAGGAGGGGTGCGACGATTGCGAGTGCGGCGCCTGCATGGTGTTGATCGACGGTCAACCAGTGAATTCGTGCTCGTACCTCGCTGCTCAGGCGGCCGATCGACCGATTTCGACCGTCGAGGGTGTGATGGTCGGCGACCAGTTGCATCCACTGCAACAAGCCTTGCTCGACGAGGGCGGGGTGCAGTGTGGTTTCTGCACACCGGGAATGATCATGTCGGCAACTGCGCTGCTGAGCCGCAATGCGTCACCAACCGAGGAGGAGGTCCGCATCGGGCTCTCGGGCAACCTGTGCCGATGCACCGGCTACGTCAAGATCCTCGCCGCCGTCCAGAACGCGGCTGCCCAAGCCCGCGCGACGAACTAGCGGCGGTGATGTGGACGAGCATCGACGTTTCCGGAAACAGCACCGGAGCATTGAAGCCGACCGACGACAGTTGAGCGCCGGTCAGATGCAGGCCGTCAGCCAGCCATGAAGGCTGGTGACGAGCGGGGCCCCAGCGGCCTGCGCCGATGTCGAGACTGACCACGTCGTACGTCAGCGCCGGATCGAGTCCGACGGGACAAATCGGTGCCGTGTGCAACGACGGGCCGGAGTGCAGCCGGGTGCAGGCGAACACGGCTTCTGATCGATCCTGGGCAACGACGCCATGCACCATCACGTGCGGATCGGGGTGGTCGAGGCGCACAACCGTGCCGTGATGCAGCAGCGTCCGCAGCCGTTTGTGCATCGCGATGATCTCGGCCAGGTCGGTGCGGTCCTGATCGGACGCGGTGAGAAGGTTCCATTCGATACCAAGCGAACCGAACATCGCTGCGATCGCTCGGAACGCGAGGGCATGCGACCGTCTCGTGGTGTGGGTGACCGGTGCGCCGATGTGGCTGCCCATCAGCTCGGGCGGAAACAGCAACGAGAACCCGCGCTGGATCTGTTGACGATCGAGGGCGTCGATCGAGTCGCTGGTCCACGCCCGATCAGTGCGTTCGAAGATCCCGAAGTCGACGCGACCACCGCCCGATGCACACGTCTCGAACTCAACCCCTGGATGTGATGCCCGTAGCCGGTCGAACAGGCGATAGACGCCGAGTGTCTGCCGGTGCACGCCGGCTCGCCCTGCCGAGGTCGCTGCGACCAGATCGCGGTTCATGTCCCACTTGACGTAGGCGATGTCGTGATCTCGCAGCAGCGAGTCGAGCTGCGCGAACAGGTACTCGGCCACCTCATCGCGGCCGACGTCGAGCACGAGTTGATTGCGACCGAGTACGGCCGGATAGCGCTGATCGACCAACGTCCAATCGGGGTGAGTCCGGAACAGGTCGGAGTCAGGGTTGACCATCTCCGGCTCGACCCAGATTCCGAACTGCATGCCCAAACCGCGCACGTGGTCGATCAGAGGTGTCAACCCGTTCGTCCACACGTCGGTGTCGACCCACCAATCACCGAGGCCGGCACGGTCGCTGCGGCGGCCATGGAACCAGCCATCGTCGACGACGAACCGTTCGACACCGCACGAGGCAGCAGCATCGGCGAGTCGGCAGAGCGTGTCGAAATCGTGGTTGAAGTAGACCGCTTCCCAAATGTTGAGCAGCACCGGGCGCGGCGTCGACGGATGCTGCGGTCGACTTCTCATGAAAGCGTGAAACGAGTTCGACATCGCATTCAGCCCATTGACCGAGTAGGCCGCGTACACCGTCGGCATGTCGTAACGCTCCCCCGGCGGGAGTGTGATCTCGCCGGACGCCAACAGTTCGCCGATCTGCAGTGACCGTCGGCCGTCGGTGACCGAATCGCAGACGATCTCGAAGTTGCCGCTCCAGCCGATATGGCAGCCCCACACCTCACCCCTGTGTTCGGCAAACGCCGGGGTGCCGGCGAACACGACGCCGAGCCGCTCGTGCGATGTCTTGCCACGCCGGTTCTCGACCGTCAGGCAGTTGCCGATCCATGGCGTGCGGGTCTGGCCGAACTCGTTGGCCCATCGCCCGCCGACTGTGAGCAGTTCCTGCGCCTGCGCCGGCACCGGAAGGCTGAGCCGGCACGCGTCGAGCGCATAGTCGGATTCACCGTCGTTCGTGATCGCGGCAGAAAAGGTCGCGACGCCAGAGGGATGCAGGACGATCACGATCGTCAGCGACAGAGCCGCCGCCTGATCGGCCATGACGAACTCGGCTCTGCGGTCACCCACCTCGCTGGACTGCAGCACGAACTGCGGCGCGAAGTCACGGCCATCACTCCGATGGCCTTCGAGACCGGGATTGCCGAACCAGCCGACACTGGGCTCGGCGAGCAACCCAACCGGCGGATCGACGTCGAGACCACCAACGGGAACTGGGCGTTCGAGAGCAGCCAGCAGTCGCCCATCGCTGTCGCCCAGTGGCGCGCCCCAGTGGGCGAGGCATGGCATGCCGCCACTGCTGGTGATCAGCAGGCTGGTGATGCCGTCGGTCAGGTGTGCAAGCAGCTGAAGCGGCATCCTGGCACCATACCTCCGGTCAACTTTTGCTGTCGGACCAGCGATCAATCACACTGACGTCCGCGACGAACTTGACCGTGTCGTCCGGAGCCCAGCGGCGTGCCGCGTCGTCCAAGCAGTCGATGAGGACGCGAGCGACTGCGACGCCGTGCTCTTTGGGCACATGCACCAGGAGCTCGTCGTGCAAGCAGAGCACGATTCGCGCATCGAGCGAAGCCGCGCGCGACCGAACGGTCACGGCCCACACCTTGAAGAACTCGGCCGCCGCGCCCTGCACCATCGCGTTGCGCCCGTAGCGACCCCGCGCCGCGGCCCTGCTGCGGCTATCGCGATCACTGAGTTCGGCCGATCGATCCGACCCCATGCGAATCAAGCGCCCGCCGTAGGTGCGAATGTCGCGGGCTACCTGACCGGCCAGATCCGCATCGGTGAGGAACCGCATGGCCACCGGATACGCCAGCTCCAAGCCTCGCAGCGCAGCCGCGCCGTGACCGGTCGTCTGCCCGTACATCGCACCGAGCACTGCGACTTTTGCCGTAGCACGGTCGACGGCGAGTTGCTCGGCAACGGGCTGGTACATGTCGTCGGCGATGGTGGCCTTGGCAAGCGCGCGATCGCCGGACACTGCAGCGAGGATGCGCGGTTCGATCTGGCCCAAATCAGCACGGACGAAGACATGATCGGGCCCGGCAATGACGGCCGACCGAAGGTGAGCGGGCATGTTGTGCAGGCCGGCCGACGCTGTCATTCGTCCGGCAGCACCATCGCATCCCGACCACTCACCGCGTAGCCGGGAGTCTGCACCGAGATTCTCGTCGAGCCAGCCGTAGCCGAACGTTGTTGCCATCCGTTCGGCCTTGCGCCACTCCAGCAGGGCCTCGATCAACGGGTGCGAGTCGCGAATTGCTTCCAATCGCCAGGCACGCGTATCGGGCAGTTCGACACCGATGCCGCGCAGCAACGACTTCACCTGTGCCGGGTTGCGGAGGTCACACGCTGCGTTCGACGAATGACGCAGGACGTCGGCATCGCGTGCTCGGCGCTGCTCGGCGGCCTCGACCTCGGTCTGTGGCCGCGGCCCGATGAACGACTCGACTATCGATTCGGCGACAGCGCGATCCATCGGCAGACCATCAATGGAGAGCTCGGCGCACAGCACCTCAGCAGCCGATTCCGAGCGTGCCACCGAGCGTGCTCTCGGTCGATCGACGAGTTCACCAAGCCGCGTGTCTTGCAGCGCGGCCACCTCTGCAGCCAGCTGTGCCCACCGGGCGAGGCGAACCGTTGTCCACGTGAAGTCCTCCGCCAACCACTCAGGTCTCAGGTAGCCATCGGCACGAACCGGTTCGTCGTTGTGGTCGAGGTCGTCAGGTTGCGTGAACAGGTCGACCGGGGCAACGACGGGCAAGTCGTCAATCGCCAAGTCGTGGAGTTCGGCCCATGCTCGTGCCGGATCGGTGTGCCAGCCACCGACCAACAGGCGTTGCACCGCGGCGATGTCCCAGCACTTGGTGATACGCACTCCTGCCTCGACCAGCAGCCGCGTCGCATCACGTCCCCACAGCACCCACCGCGGGCGCAGCGATGCTTCGACACGTCGCACGATCTCGACCGGATGCTCGTCGGCGATCGACCTCGACCATCCAGCGGGCACCGCCAACGCCAGACCTACACCGCGTGCCATGGTCAGAGCCAGGAAAGCGCCGCGTTCCACGCCGGCACGATTCAGATCGTCGACGATGCTCGCGCCGGTCGACTCGCAGTTCGAATCCACCCGGCCACGGTAGGCCCCGACGTGTTCGATCAGGCGACGGCGCCCGACTTGAAGCTGAGACGCAACTTGGTGCGATAGGCGATGATGGCGCCGGCCTCGATCAGCACATCCATCTCGATGACCTCCGCGACACGCAGGTCCTTGTACGACTTCGAGGCTTCACGCACAGCATTCTGGGCAGCGAACTCCCACGAGTCACTGCTCGACCCGATCAACTCGACGACCTGATACACGCTGTCATTCATGTTGTTGCTCCTTGCACAGGTTGGTACTTCACGGAGATCGCCAGTTCGGTGCTGAGGCGCACTGCGCCGTCTCGCTCGACATGGCATTGCAGTCGGCGCACCTCGCCGACACGAGCGTCGTCGTGCCGGACACACACTTCGGCGACGGCGAACTTCGCCGCCTGGTGCCACGTCACACCTCGGCCCGTCACGCAGTGCACCTGATAGACCGATTCGTTGCCGCCACGAATCAGGGGCGGTTCGTCGCTTGCGAAGTCATCTGAAGTGGCTCGACCGCACAACTGGCGGATGGCGTCCATCAGGTCGCTGGTCAGCAGTTGCCGCTTTCGGCGCGACGACCCACCGTATGAGGCGGGATCGATGGCCGGCCCGAATCGGATCTCCGCTCGCCGGAACGGTCGCGGCACGCGTGCGCCGATCGGCTGGATGCGATCAGTACCCACCAAGCCAACCGGAACCACTCGGGCGCCAGTCATCAAGGCCAGCTGAGCCACACCCGAGTGACCGCGGTGCAGCAGACCGTCGCGTGACCTGGTGCCCTCGGGATAGATACCCAGCACGTGGCCTTGGTCCAAGACATTCGCGGCAACCCCGAGTGCTGCCACTGCCTGACGAGCGGCGGCGCGGTCGATGGGTATCAACCCGAGTGCGGGAAAGAGCCGTCGGGTCAGCCACGAATCCATGTACTCGGCCTTGCCGACGAAGTACGTGCGGCGGGGCACAGAGAACATCAGCACAACTGTGTCGAAGAACGAGATGTGGTTCGCGGCCAGAATGACGGGCCCGTGTCGTGGCAGGTGCTCTGCGCCGACGACCTTGACCGGGATCAGCACCCGGTACACGGCGCCAAGGACCGTTCGAGTGATCCGGTAGAACCGATCACCTTCGTCCTGCGTCGTCACGGCCACACGGTAATGGGTCTGGATCTCGGGTCGGTACTGTGCCAACCATGACTGCGACGATGCCTGCAGCGTTCGTCGGCCATGGCAGCCCGATGAACGCGCTCGAACACAACCGCTACACCGACGGCTGGACGTCATTCGCCGCCGGCATGCCGCGCCCCCGCGCCATCCTGGCGATCTCGGCGCACTGGTACATCAACGCCACTGCCGTAACAGCAATGGCGCAGCCGCACACCATTCACGACTTCTTCGGATTCCCCGACGAGCTCTTCGCCGTTCGCTACCCGGCCCCCGGCGACCCAGAGCTTGCAGCCGAGGTCGCCGAACTCGTCAAACCAACGTGGGTCGGCAGTGACCTCGACAGCTGGGGTCTCGATCACGGCACGTGGTCGGTGCTCGCGCATATGTTTCCCGATGCCGACATTCCCGTGGTTCAGCTCTCGATCGATGCGAGCAAGCCGTTCGACTATCACGTCGCGCTGGGTGCCCAGTTGGCCGGACTTCGCCAACGGGGTGTGTTCATCATCGGCAGCGGCAACGTGGTGCACAACCTCGGACTCCTCGACTGGAACCGCCCCGACGCGGCGTTCGATTGGGCCCTCGAGTTCAACGATGCGGCAATGGCGTTGATGACTGGCAGCCCCGGGCAGGCAGCCGACCTGCAGCACCACGACCAGTACCGGCTCGCCGCGCCGACACCAGACCACTTCCTCCCGCTGCTCTACATCGCCGGGCTTGCCGAGGCGTCGGACCAGAAGGCTGAGGTCTTGATCGACGGGTACGCGATGGGCTCGCTGTCGATGACGAGCTATGCGGTCGCCGGCACCTGACCGCCAGCAGCGACTACGCCGCGGCGACGTTCACGGTGTGTGTCTGACCGATACCGTTCGGCTCGATCGCGTCGCCGTCGGGATCGTCGAAGAAGCATGCTTCCTCGGCGAGATACCGGAAGCTGGCGCGTTGTCCGTTCCCGAGAACGATGGCAACGGACCTCGTGCCATTCGATCGACGGCGCAACGGATGGATCTCAGGATTCCAGTTGTTGAAGTTGCCGACCAGCGAAACGGCTCGACCATCGTCGGCGACCGCGAAGGTCACTTTCACCTCGTCGCGCCGACAAGTCGGCGGTCGGCGTAGTGCTTACAGGTCGACGCCGAATTGCTTCAGGAAGGTCAGCAGATCGTCTGCGTGCTCTTCCTCGACTGCGAGGATGCTCTCCATCAAGCGTCGGGTCGTGATGTCGGTGTTGCCAAGCCACCGGATGATCTCGCTGTACGAGGCGATGGCCACCCGTTCAGCGACGAGATCCTCGGTGATCATGTCGATCAGGTTGTCGCCAGGCACGTATTCGGCATGACTACGTTCAACGAGTGTGGCGGGGTTGAAGTCGGGCTCGCCCTGCAGTTGCACGATACGAGCGGCAATCTGGTCGGCGTGGCCCTGCTCTTCCACGGCGTGCTGCAGGAACTCGGCGGCGACCGACCCCGAGTTGATGCCTTCGGCCATGTAGTAGTGGCGCTTGTAGCGCAACACGCACACCAATTCGGTGGCGAGAGCCTCGTTGAGAACCGTGATCACGCGCTCGCTGTCGGCGCCGTAATCCTGGGTCAGCGGTCCGTTTTCGATGTGGGCCCGAGCGTTGTCGCGGAGGGTCTGTACGTCTGAAAGGTGTTCACTCACGAGAGCTAACGTACCCGCGTGGTCGGCCGATCAAACCGGCCGACGTTACGCTGTGTCGAACGAGAAGGGAAACGCGATCATGTCAGAAACCGACGACGTCGACAACTGGGCAGCTGGCGCTGCGTTCGTCGACGGCAAGTACTGCCCTATTGCCGAGGCCAAGATCTCGGTGCTCGACATGGGAGTGACCCGATCGGACTGCACCTACGACGTGGCCAGTGTGTGGGACGGCCGGTTCTTCCGGCTCGATGCTCATCTCGACCGCTTCCTGCACAGCGTTTCTCAGCTCCGGTTGGACATCGGCATGAGTCGTGCCGATCTCGAATCGGTGCTCCACGAGTGCGTCAGCCGTGCCGGTCTCGATCGCGCATACGTCTCGATGACGTGCACACGCGGCCGTCCCGCTGTCGGGACGCGAGATCTGCGCACGTGCCGGAACAACTTCTATGCGTTCGCGGTGCCGTACATCTGGGTGAGTTCGGAGCAGCAGCAAGCCGTCGGTGCGAGCATGTGGATCAGCGACATTCCGCGAATCCCTCCGGAGAGCGTGGATCCGTCGGTCAAGAACTATCACTGGCTCGATCTCGACATGGCCCAGTTCGAGGCATACGAGCACGACGCTCAGATGGTCGTGCTGCGCGACATGAGCGGGGCCATCACGGAGGGACCCGGCTACAACATCTTCGCCTTCGTCGACGGTCGCTGGCTCACACCCCAATCGGGCACCCTGCTCGGAGTGACGCGTCGCACCCTGCTGGAATTGTGCTCCGAGGCCGGTACACCCGGAGAAACCGGGCCTCTCACGGCCGACGACCTCCTTCGTGCCGACGAAGTGTTGACATGCACCACGGCCGGCGGGGTGATGCCCGTCACTCGACTGAACGGAGAACCGATCGGCGATGGTCTCGTCGGTCCGCGAACCACCGATCTACGCGATCGGTATTGGCAACGTCACGTCGACCCCGCTTGGTCGACCCCCGTGCGGTACACCACCCGATCCGGCAGCCACATCTAACGTTCATCGGAGTGTCTGCAGCCCGCCCGGGGTGTCGCGAAACACTCCGATAGACGAGAATGCGGCATGGCTACCGGCTTCCTGCACCCGGGTGCGATGGGCGCATCGCTCGCCGCAGTCTGTCGAGGCACACGATTGTGGTGCGGCGATGGCCGATCGGAGGCGACCAAGGCACGGGCAGTCGCTGCGGGGCTCGAAGATGTCGAGTTCATCGGGGCGCTCGTGCGACGTGCCGACATCATCATCTCGCTCTGTCCACCCGCTGAGGCACTTGGCGTCGCAATCGCTGTCGCCGACGCTGGGTTCGACGGGATCTACGCGGACGTCAACGCCGTTGCTCCGGCAACAGCACGTCTGATCGGTCAGCGGTTCACCCGGTTCGTCGATGGTGGCGTCGTGGGCCCACCCGTCGGTGCCGCGGGTTCAACGCGCCTCTACCTGTCCGGCGATGCAGCAACCGACGTGGCCGCGCTGTGGACCGGCACGCCGCTCGAGACGCGTGTGGTAGACGGCGGAGCGGGTGCTGCGTCGGCGGTGAAGATCTGTTTCGCGGCGTGGACCAAAGGGACCGCCGCATTGCTCTTGGCGATCCGTGCGCTGGCCGTTGCCGAGGATGTGGAGCATGCCGTGCTGGCCGAGTGGGCGACGTCGATGCCCGGCCTGGCCGAGCAGTCGGAGCGCGCCGCTGTTGGCAACGCACCAAAGGCGTGGCGCTTCGCGGGCGAGCTCGACGAGATCGCCGACAGCTTCGCCGCACACGCGCTTCCGGATGGCTTTGGCAGGGCGGCGGCGGCGGTGTACGAACGCCTCGCCCAGTTCAAGGACGCCACTGACACAACACTTCGGGCCGTGATCGACGTACTGCTTCAACCAGGCGCGGACCTCACGGACCCTGCGACGCTCGATCGGACTCCCACTCCGCCCGGGTAATGGCATATTCGACATCGCCGTGCTCGTCGCCGGGGATTCGCACCGGCCAATCCACGTGGAATGAACGCATGTGGCGCATGCCGACCTTCTCCATTACCCTCCACGAACCGGTGTGCACTGCCATCGTCTCGGCGTAGACACGCTCGACACCGAACTCGGCGAATCCCTTGTCGATCAGCGCTTGCGACGCCTCCGTGGCATAGCCCTGGTTCCATGCGAATCGGTGCAGTCGATAGCCGAGTTCCGGCTCCAACGGGCCGGCGCCTTCACCTGGCCTGAAGTGGAACCATCCGAGAAATCGCCCCGACTCCTTCTCGATCGCCGCCCAGAACCCGTAGCCGTCGAAGCGGTCGTAGTAACTGAGGACCGCGGGAAGCGTCTCCTCGACGATCTCCTCGCGCGGCACGGGCGTACCCGCATTGATGTACAGCATGACGTCGGGATCGTTGTCGAGCCGCATGAGCAACTCTTCGTCATCCACTGTGAAGCGTCGAAGTACGAGTCGCTCGGTTTCGAGGTAGACATCCACGCGGTCAGTCTGCCCTACCGAGCGGACAGGTAGGCTCGGCCGACCGCAGATGGAGGAGCAGCACGATGGACCGATCGACGGCAGGGTGGCGATCGTCACGGGCTCGTCGAGTGGGATCGGCGAGGCTGTCGCTCGACGATTGGCAGACCTGGGTGCCAATGTCGTTGTCAACTCGTCGTCGTCGGTAGAGGCCGGCACCGCGGCGGCGGAATCGCTGCCCACCGACGCTCTGTACGTGCGGGCCGACATCAGCGATCAGGCGCAGGGACACGACCTGATCGCCCGCACCATCGATCGTTTCGGGCGGCTGGACATCCTTGTCAACAAGGCCGGGTGGACCACTCGAGTCCCGCATGAAGATCTCGATCTGCTGACCGACGACATCTTCCGAAGGACATTCGAAGTCAACGTGTTCGGCACGTGGTGGCTCACCAAAGCGGCGCTGCCGCACTTGCTGACGGCGCTCCTGGCGAAGGCGTGCGGCCCTGTGCGCGTCAACGCGGTGGCGCCCGGGCTTGTTGCAACTCCGTGGACATCGCAATGGGAGGACCAACATGCGTCCATCGCAGCCGCGGCCCCGTTGCACCGTTCGGCAACACCCGACGACTGCGCCGAAGCCGTGATCGGCTTGCTTCGCAGTTCGTACATCACTGGTCAGGTCGTCGTGGTCGACGGCGGGACCACGCTTGTTATCTAGGGGATTCCGAGTTCTGGCTACTTCGTGAACGCGGTGTGAAGCGGGTGATACACCCGATTCGGAATGATCCCGGGAGGCAAGTTGGGCTTGACATTCTGATCGAACCAAGCCTGACCGTGCTCCTCGGAGTCCCACGACTCGACAACCCGCCATCCGCCACTGGGACTCGGCCCGGCCGCATGGGAGATGAAGCCTTCGGCGGCTCGCATCAGGGGCATCATCTGACCGATCATCGCCCCGTACACCTCCTCGGTCAGGTTCGGAACTTCGCCAATCATCAATACCGGCATCGCAGTGCTCCCTTCGCTGGTGAAACATCTCACGCCGTTGAGCGCGTGTCTAGCGACTCCTTCGATTTCAACCTGGGTACTTCGGCTCTCGGCGACGCCCCCCGCTGATCGAGGCCGAAAGCGCACCGGTAGACAGTGTGCCGCTCGCGGTCGAAACCTTGCGATGATGAGCGATCGACACAGACTGGGAATCGACGGGCGTGGCGCCAACCGCTCACGGCGCCGCACTCCCACATGGCCGCCGATTTGTCGTGCAGCGTCACCGGACACGACGCCTGCACTACGACTTCCGACTCGAGGCTGCCGGCGTGCTGTTGAGTTGGGCGGTACCGAAAGGCCCGACGTTGGACCCTGACGTGAAGCGAATGGCTGTTCAGGTCGAGGACCACGCCCTGGAGTACTTCGACTTCGAGGGCGTGATCCCCGGCGCGCAATACGGCAGCGGTGACGTGATCGTGTGGGACTGGGGTACGTGGTCGATCAGTGACGGTGCAGATCCGATCAGCGCAACCGCGGCCGGAGACCTTCACTTCGACCTGCACGGCGAGAAGTTGAAGGGCCACTTCGCGCTGGTTCGTCGCGGGGTGCGAGACAACAAGCCGCAATGGTTGCTGCTGCACAAGCACGACGAGTACGCAGTCGTCGGCTGGGATCCGGAGGATCACCCGCACTCGGTGAAGACTGGGCGAACGAACGACGAGGTGGCGACCGCAACCAAGTAGTGGCGGCCGACCACGACCATCTCAGGTCATCTCGTCGCGAGCGTTCTTGGCGCTGGCGGCGCCGATGGCGGTCTTGACATGCTGCTGTTCCTCGGGCGGAGGCAAGACCGCCGGCAGACCCAGCGACGCGATCCACAGCTCACGGTCCAACCGGTGCTGTGGTACAGGTGCTCATCCTCTTCGTCTTCGACCTGCGAGCACGCCTCTCCCAACGCGGCAGCTGTGGCGCCGGTCGCCGCTTCGGCTGCCACACTCATCAACTCCCAATTGAGGTGGTCCTTGGTTTCGGCGAGCACGACACATTCGCCGGCCACGAGCTGAGCAGCTTCGTGAGGACCCGAAGCACTCGCCATCTCCATCGCCGCGACAAGTGACTCTCCGATGTGACGCACGACCTGACGCCCGGGGGTGTCTGCAGCTGCGTCGAGTCCCAGCTTTTCGAACGCGCCACGAACGATGGCTTCGTGGCGTGTGGTCTGCTCGAGATACTCCTGCCATTCCTTCTTCAGGTCGTCGTTCAGCGCACACCGAAGTGCTGTGCTGTACACGGCGATGCCACCCTGCCCGGTCTCTAGGGCCTGATACAAGAGTTCGTGGAGTTGTTCCTTCTTCATGTGAGTTCCTTCCTCTGGGCGAATGCGTGTTGGTCCGAGCGTTCGGCTGCAAGCGTGTAGCCGAACGGCGCGTGGGGCCCGTATTCCCAGCTACGGTTCGCTTCAAACGATGTACTTCGTCAACATCTGCTCCGATCAATCGGAGCTCGGCCGTCCAAAGTTCAGATCGACTGCCACGGCGGTTTGGCGGCGAACGTCGCGCGGTAGTAGTCCGTCAGCGTGAGCCGCGCCGCGGCGTCTTCGTCGACGACCACGGTCGCGCGCTGATGTAGTTGGATGGCCGACGCCGGACATACAGCCGCGACCGGACCCTCGACCGCACGCGCAATGGGCTCTGCCTTTCCGCGACCGGTGGCGATGAGCACCAAGTGTCGCGCGTCCAGGATGGTGCCGATGCCCTGAGTGACCACGTGACGAGGGACGTCCTCGATGTCACCGAAGAACCGTTTGTTGTCGCTCCGGGTCCGTTCAGTGAGGGTCTTCACCCGCGTTCGCGAGGCCAGTGAGGACGTTGGCTCGTTGAACCCGAGGTGACCGTTCTCCCCGATGCCCAGCAGTTGAAGATCCACACCGCCGGCTTCGCGAATCTGTGCTTCGAAGTCGGCGCATGCGGCCTCGATATCAGATGCTGCTCCATCCGGAACGTGCACATTGCCGCAGTCGATGTCGATCAGACCGGTTAAGTGGCGGGTGATGAACGCTCGATACGACTCCGGGTGATCGGGTGGCAAACCGATGTACTCGTCCAGCAGGAAGACGGTGGTTTGGCCGAACGAAAGCGCTCCGGCGCGGTGCCTGCGGACGAGTTCGCTGTACACACCGAGTGGCGAGCTTCCGGTGGCGAGCCCGAGCACCGCGTCGGGCTGTGATGAAACGAGCCGGCCGATCGCGTCGGCAACAAAGCTCGCCACTGCCCCGGAATCCGGCTGGATCACGACCTCCACATCGACATCCTTTCAGGGGTCCCGCATAGTTATTAACTCTGTCAAGGCCATCCGGTGAAAAGTTCGGATGCGGGAACCGCGGGGCAAGCACGAACGTCAGAACTCGTGACGACAGCGTGAACTTGAGCGATAGGAGGCGTCGTGGCAGCTGATCTCGATCGACGCGTCCGCTTCCAGGGTGTCGTCGATGCAGTGTACGAACCTTTGCAGCGCTACTTCGGCCGGCGAGCGCGAGCGGCAGATGTCTCCGACCTGCTCAACGATTCGCTGCTGGTGATCTGGCGCCGGCTCGACGACGTGCCCGCCGACGATCCGCTCCCCTGGTCGTATGCCGTGGCCTCGCGGTGCCTGGCCAACCATCGCCGCGGCGAGCGTCGACGACTCCGGCTCGTCGATCGGCTCGTCGCCCAGCCATCGAGCCACGACCCGGCCCGTGAACCCCTGATGAGGGAGCAAGGACACGCCGGATTGGAGATTGCGTTGGACGAGCTCGGCAAGGCGGACCGGGAGTTCGTGCGCCTCTGGGCGTGGGAGCAGCTCGAACCTCGCGAGATCGCGACGGTGACGGGCACCACCCCCAACGCGGTGAGTCTGCGACTGACGCAGGTCAAGAAAAAACTCGCTGCATCAATGCAGCGACAGAATGGTGCCCGAGCCGGACAGGAATGGTTTGGACACAGAAGGGAGCCTCGGACGTGAACGACGAGTTGCGCGAACAGCTCGGACGACTCGATCCGATGCACTCCGGCGTGTCCGTCGAACCACTGACGACACCGTCGTCTCGAGCCCGATTGGAACAGATCATGAACTCCCCACTCATCGACCAAGAACCTGCGAAGGCGAGCCTGCCGAGCGGGCCTTCCGCCCCCATGCACACTGCTCGTGACCCTCGTCGGCGCCGCACGTTGATGATCATCGGCGGAGCCGCTGCTGCTGCAGCAATTGCTGTCGGCACCGCCATCATCCGCGGTGGTGACGACGGGGGCAAGCTGGCTGACGTCCCGTCGCTCGAGTTGTCGCTCGGCGCCGGCGACACCCTGGCGTCGTGCTTGCCGTTCGACGTCGCCGTGCTAGCCAGCATGTCCCCTGCTTTCGCCGCGACCGCGACGTCGATCGACGACGGAACCGTGACACTCTCCGTCGACAAGTGGTATGCCGGCGGTGATG
This sequence comes from Ilumatobacteraceae bacterium, assembly GCA_031430695.1. GTDB lineage: Bacteria > Actinomycetota > Acidimicrobiia > Acidimicrobiales > Ilumatobacteraceae > JAENVT01. Next base: position 8,796 of record JANPBZ010000027.1, on the reverse strand, counting down.
CGGCCTCCGTGACACTGCAGGCACCTACCGACATGCAGGCGCTGATCGATGGCTTCGACTTCGAGGTCGGCCAGCAATACCTCATCACGGCTGCCGAGGGCAACGTCAACTTCTGCGGCTTCAGTGGTCTCGCCACCCCCGAGCTGACCGCGGCATTCGAGACGGCCTTCGGCGGCTGAACCCAGCCCTGGTCTACACGCCGGGGTCGGCCTGGCGGGCCCGCTTCACTTCGTACATGGCATCGTCGGCTGCCGCGAGCAGTTCGGTGGGGTCGCGTCCGACGGTTCGTGAGTCTGCGGTGCCGATGCTGGCTCGGCAATACACCGCGACGGTGTCACTGATGTTGATCGGCGCGGACAGGGCCCGGTCGATGCGCTGGATGAGGTTGTCCGAGCTCGGGTCCGTCGGCTCATAGACGACCACGAACTCGTCTCCCCCGAGCCGGGCGACAACATCGGCGCCGCGCACGATCGAGACCAACCTGCGGGCCGTCTCGCACAGCACGAGATCGCCGGCGTCGTGGCCGTAGGTGTCGTTCACATCCTTGAAGTCGTCGAGGTCGAGGAACGCGACGGCCAGCGGCTGGCCGCCGCGCTGCGTACGTGCCAAGTCGGCGTCGAACAGCTCCTTGAAGAGGCGGCGGTTGGCCAGTCCGGTCAACGGGTCACGCAGCGCGAGGGTGGCCATGTTCTCCTGCAGGTGGCGCAGTTCGGTGACGTCGCGGCTGACACCCTGTAGCCCCCCGTGGACGACGGTGGTCTGCGTTTCGCCGATGACGATCGAGCCATTGGCGTGACGAAAGTGGAAGTCGAACCGCTCTAGAACATGCTCGCCGCGGAGCGCCAAACCGATGGCGGTCCTGCCGTCGTCGTCGAGGATTTCGATCATCCGGTCGAAATCCTCGAGAAAGTACGACGGCGGATAGCCGAGGATGCTCTCGACCGACGGGCTCATGTAGTCGAAGTGCGGGGACGGCTCGGAGACAAAGCTCCAGACGACGTCGGCGGACTTGTCGGCGAGATTGCGGAACCTGGCCTCGCTCTCGGCAAGCTTGGACTCGGCCTCGTGGCGTTCGGTGACATCTCGCCCTACGGACAGCACCTCGGCGCCACCATCCGAGCCGATCAGGTACCGATCAGCCCATTCCAACCATTGACCAGAAGCGTTGGGCACAGCTCGGGCGACCGTGTCGACCAGAATCGGGTTGTCGGGACCAAGGAGGGCGAGCTGTGAGTGAAGGCCGACCAACTCGTCTTCGGACAGGAACCGATCCAAGGGCTGGCCGATTGCCTGAGCCGGATCAACGTGATACTGGGCTGCCCAGGCGGCATTGCAGTACACGATGTCGAGGTCCGGAAGACGGTATCGATTCACCCGCTCCGGGAGCGCGTCGAGCATGGCGGCGGCGTCCCACTTGTTTTCGATCTCATCAACAACCCTCGTCACCCGGGGAACTCCTCCTGCTCGAGATCACGGTGGCGGCGCCTTGGACAAGTTCAGCCCCAACTGCCGAGTCCTGGGCAACGGTTCTCGCAGCGGCGTCTCTTGCGTGTTCTCAACAGTATCGGCCCCAATTTGCTCTCTGATGAGAGGCAAAAGTCCCTCGATAGATCAGTCAAGTTTCGCGCCGCAGGTGCCGATGTCTGATGTGATGCTCCAGATACTTCGCCGTTGGGTGCTGGTGGTGATGCTGCTCGCGGTACCGACTGCGCTGCTTGTGTTCTTACGCCTGTTTCCGGGGTTCGACCCGAGCTGGTTCTCGCCGAGCGGCCACATGGTGATGGTGTCTGCGATCGCCGCCTGTGCCCTCTTCGTCGCCGCTGTCGCGGTCGTGTCAGCCACTCAAACGCCGCAATCGGGAGTTGTCTGGTTGGCTCTCGGCTGTTCATTCGTCGGGCTGTTCATGCTCGGGCATGGCCTCAGTACTCCAGGAGCGCTGCATCACCCGTCGAACACATGGGTTGGACGGCTGCCGTATGCCGCACTCGCCGGTTTCGCGGTGTGCTTGCTGCTCGCCGGCCACCGGCAGGATCGTGGATTGAACCGTTGGGTTGGGCGTCATCCGGTCATCGCAGTGATGACACCGCTGGCCCCGGCGACGGTGCTCGTCGCCGCAGTGGTGGTCGATCCGACCCGCTTTCACGGCGACAGCCCATTCCCCCATGAAAACGCAATCCTGGGCGTGCTGTCGGCGACGATCATCGCCTTGATGCTCGTCGCGATTTGGCGACACGGTCGGCGATGGCATCTCGGCAAGGACCCGGTGCAATTGGCGCTCGTGCTTGCCGCGGCGATGTCCGCTGGATCTGTGCTGTCGTTCGAGCATGGCAAGTTCGCACAGCTGTCGTGGTGGGACTATCACCTCTATCTCTTCGCCGGGTTCGGCGCTGCTGTGTACGCCGTGGTCGTGCGCGGCCGCCGACAGAGCGCCGTCGCCGGTGTCTTGGCTGATGTGTTCGTCGACGACCCGTTCGCACACATCGTTCGTGGCTATCCGGCGGCGCTGTCAACACTCGTCAAAGCGGTCGAGGTCAAAGATTCGTACACCCACGGCCACAGCGAGCGAACTGCGGAGCTCGCGGTCGAACTTGGATTGCAGATGTCGCTGCCCTCTGACCGCCTGCGTGTCATTGCACGCGGGGCGTACCTTCATGACCTCGGCAAGATTGCGATTCCCGATCACATCCTCAACAAGCCTGGTTCGTTGACCGCCGAGGAGCGTAAGATCGTCGAGACCCATCCGCGGCTCGGCTGGGAACTCGCTTCGACGGCGCCATCGCTACGCGAGGTCCTGCCTGTGATCCTCCACCATCACGAGCGCTTGGATGGCAAGGGCTACCCATCGGGACTCTCTGGTGAGGCCGTTCCCCTCGAGGCGCGTGTGGTTGCCGTCGCCGACGTGTGGGATGCATTGACCTCGGATCGCGCGTATCGCTCCGGATGGGATCCCGCCCACGCGCTCGCCCACATCGAAGCCGGGCGCGGCACACACTTCGACCCGGTTGTCGTCGACGCATTGGTTCGGGTCATGTACAACCGAGGGTTGCCGACCACCACTGAGCCCGGCATTGCCGAGGAAGCATGGTCGGCAGCGCAGACCTGTCACGAGATCGACCACAGGGTGCTCGTCGACGCCTGACCGCCTTTGGTCGCCAACGCGCGCCCTGGCAGCGTTGAGGTGTGCAAGCCCGACCGCTCTCGCAAGACGGTGCTGGCACGCGAAAAGGCCTTGTCAGCACCCGTGCACTTGGCGCGATCGCTGTCGCGATCACGATCATGGTCTTCTCGTTCGCGTCGACATTGGTGAAACGCGCCGGCACCGCCGCCGAGCTCGTCGCCTTCTGGCGAATGGTGATCACGACTGTTGTGTGGAACGGGATCGTGCTGATGACCGGCCGTCGGCCGAGCTGGCGAAGCATTCGCATGTCCGCCCTGCCAGGCGTCTTTTTCGGCCTCGACATCGCGTTCTTCTATCTCGGCGCAACGCACAACTCCGTTGCCAACGCAGAGATGATCAGCGCGATGACGCCCTTCATCATCGTGCCGATCGGGGCCGCGTTCTTCGGCGAACGGCTGCATTCGCGTGCACTCTTCTTCGCGTTCTTCGCCATTGGCGGAGTCGCTCTCGAGCTGTTCGCTGCGCCGGTCAACGGCGACGCGTCGGTCCGCGGCTGCATCTTCGGCGTACTCGCGCACGGGCTGATGGTGTTCGCACAGAGCACGATCCCGATCGGCAGCATCGGCATCGCCCGAGTCGCCCAACCGGCACTGGCCGCGCTCTGGTCGTTCCTGCTCCTCGACGAGGTCCTCAACGGGCGGCAGTTGGTCGGGATGGGAATCGTTATCTGCGGACTTCTCGGATTCGTGCTGCTGAACCAGCGCAACAACATCCAGCCAGGCACGCTTGCGGAACCGGTGTCGGCAACCGAACACGCTTGACGACACCCACTAGCGTCGCTGAGATGCTGAAGGTCTTCCTCACGCACAACCCTGAGGACCTCGATGCCTACTACGGCCGGGCATTGCCCGAACTGGCTTCGGTTGCGCAGGTGGTGTTCAACCCGCTCCATCGTGATCTCAGCACACTCGAGTTGGTGGCTGCGGCACAGGACTGCGACGTCATCGTTGCTCACCGCTCCATGCCCGGCGAGGCTGAAGTATTCACATCATTGCCGGGTCTCCTGGCGTTCTTGCGGTGCGCCGTCGACATCAGCACGATCGATGTTCTTGCTGCGAACGCGGCCGGAGTGCTGATCGGCCAAGCAGACAAGAGCTTCGTTCCGTCCACCGCCGAACTGGCTCTCGCTTTGATGCTCGACGTGGCCCGCAATGTGAGTGAGTCGACGATCGACTACCGCGACGGTGTCTCACCACCACAGCGACCCGGTTGGCAACTTCGCGGACGTACCGCCGGCATCATCGGCTACGGAGCAATCGGCTCGTACCTGGCGGACCTGTTGCGCGGAATCGGGATGCGTGTGGTGGTGTGCGATCCAGTTGCGAACGCGACGCTCGACGGATTCGAGCAGGCAAGCCTCGACCAACTGCTCGCCTGCTCCGATTTCATCCTCCCATTGGCACCAGCGTCGGTCGAGACGGAGAACCTCATCGATGCCGGTGCGCTGGCAACGATGCGACGCGGCGCGATGCTCGTCAACGTGTCGCGGGGCGAACTGATCGATGAACTCGCGGTTGTCGCCGCGCTCGACTCCGGTCACCTCGGCGGGTTCGCGATGGATGTCGGCCGCGCTCCCGACCAGCGGCCTTCACCCGCGCTTGCCGGCCACCCGACGGTCGTCGCTACCCCTCACCTCGGCGGGCTCACGCCGGAGAACGCCGACGCCCAGGCGTTGAGCTCGGTCGAACAAGTGCGAGCCATCGCGGCCGGTGCGATGCCGCCGCGTGCGGTCAACTCCGACCATGCTCGCCGCCTCCGCGCATGGTGGGATGACCAATGAGCGAAGGCAAGTTCCCGGCGCCTGCGACACGCACATGCACTTCTACGACAGCCGCTACACGTCGGCACCATCGTCGCTCCTGCGGCCACCCGACGCTACTGTCGAGCAGTTCCGACAGGTGCAGGCCGGCCTCGACCTTCGACGCGTCGTGGTCGTTCAACCCTCGACGTACGAGTCTTCGCTCGATCCCACGCACCAATACGCGGACGTGACACGGCTCGTCCACGCACTCGTCGAGCACGCCCCCGAGCGCATGTTGTGGGCAACGAATTGGCCACACCCAGGCCAGGCCAATCCCCCATCGCTGCACAATCTCAGCCGCCTGGCACTCGAGTGGATGCCAGACGCGCTGGTTCGCCGCCGCATCCTCGTCGACAACCCGGCCACGCTGTACGGGTTTGACCCGGTCGTGGGATTAGCTGTCTGATGGCCGTTCGCGAAAGACCGTGCACGCATCACCGGATCCGTTGCGCAGGGCAAACCCGTCGGTCGTCCAACGGATAAAGACACACCGGTGGAGTCCGAAGAACTCGATTGAGTATCGCCCCTCGAACTGGTTCGTGTTACCCACTCGCCCGAGGTAACCCGGCCGGGTCTCAATGGCCGCCAACAACTGGGTGAACCCGTTGTCAGTCTCGATCCGAGCCGCGATATCCGCCGATGTGGAGCCCGCAAATGTTTCGAGGAGGTCGTTAGCCAACGACTCGCGCTTGGCGTCGGCGCCTGCAACCAATCCCAGCCATCCGATTCCGGCAACAGCGACCACCGATACGGCTGCGATCAGCATCGCCTTGCGCGAAGCCGCCACACCCTCATCGCGACCGATGGACCACGCCGACGATCGGAGAGCGATGCCCGCCAGGCCGACGCCGGCCGCTGCGCCAAGCAAGTTGGCGACGAGGTCGGCGGGATCTGGCGCACCGAGCAAACCGAGGCTCTGGACGAACTCGATCAGCAACGACAACACGGCAAGCCCGAGCAGAGTTCGCCGCGGACGACGCGTGGCGAGCGCGACGAACAGCCCGGCCGGGACGAACAACGCCAGGTTGAGGAGCCACCCTGATCCGATGTCGATCGACCGCGACCAGAGATCGCCGTCCATCAACCACCCCGAGTTGGCGTCGCCGAACTCGCTTCCATTGACCGCGCGCACCCCGAGCGTGACCGCGACGATGGCGGCTATCGAGACCAGGGCCATACTCGCCAAGGACCTGTTGGTCCCGAGTACCCGAGCGATCGGTCGGGCGAGAAGCAGCGCGCTGACAAACAACGGCACAAACACCACCAGCACACCGGCGTCGACAAAGCCGGACACCAACCGACTGGTGCTCTCTGCAACCACGCCGACACACTGTCACACGACATCTACTTCCACGCCGACGACGAGCACGACCGAGGGGTTCAGCGATGAGGAACATCAGCATCCATTCGAAAGCCACGCGACGGTGCTGCAATTTCGGCAGAGAACGCCGGACCGAGAAGCGCACCTTCCGCGCCAATGCGATGGTCAGTGGACTGTTCGGGCTGCTCCTCTCAAGTTGCGGCACGGACGGGAACTCGTCTGACCAGACGTCGGCCACAGAGTCGACCCGCGTGTCGTCGACGACACCGACGACACAGCCAGTCGAGCCGTCGCCGCCGACCACACAACCAACCGACACGTCACCGCCACCGACGACAGCAGGACTCACGACCCCTTCCCCTGGGCCTCCAGTCTTCGACCGGCAGGCGCTCGGAGACAACTTGACGCTGCCGAGCTTCATCCTCACCGTCACCGTCGCCAACACGAACAACGGTCAGCCGAACGAGAACATCACCACCCGTGGATTCATCAACGATCCGATCAGCGTGTACGAGCTGGCCACCTTCTCCTTCGACGGCACGGCCGACGGCTTGCGCAAGTATTTCGTCGACGGACGTTCCTACGAAGAGAACCAGTTCGGCGACTGGTACCTGTATGAAGCCGGAAACGCGGCCGCCCCGGACTACTCGAACCGCCTCGACTTGCGTTCGGGCACTCTGGCCGGGGTGTTGACCGCCGAGCTCGTTGGCCTAGAGGACTTCGCGGGTATCGCGGCAAACCACTTTGTGTTCGACGAAACCGACCTCGCCAGTTTTGCCTCCTACACCCCGGAGAACCCGGCTCCCGCTGTGGAGGGCGATTTCTACCTCGCCCAGGAGGGCAACCACGTCCTCTATACGCACTCCAAGGAGACCGCGCCCGGTCGGACCTATGAAGTCACGGAGGCGTTGTCGTCGGTCGGGCAGTTGACGGAGATCACCCTGCCGGCAGAACTGGCGCCGATGACGCAGGCACTCGACATCGGGGTCGACCTGGGCGGCCTGCTACCTCCTGGCGCATTGCTGTCGTCGATGATCCGGTACAAGAACGGAATCGGTGTCGACTACTACACCTACAAGACTCCCGTCAGGGCCAACGACGAATTCCTGAACTTCTACCGAACACTTCCACCAACCAACGGATGGACGGTTTCGCACATCGGCCACGTCAAGCCGCACCTCGAACAGGTCAACTGCGAAACCTCCGTCGAATGCGTCATCCTCAACAACGGCGGTGAGCAAATCGTCGTCTCCTTCGGTGGAGGCATCACGGTCGAGTACGACCGCGAACATGTTTTCTCTCCGCACTAGCTCGCTACTCGGCGGCAGGGCCGAGCGGCAGCGTGCTGTTCTGGCGGGGCAGCTCGATGAAGGTGCGGCCCGGGTGGAGCGGGATGACCTTGCCGTCGTCGGCGATCAGTGCAAACGGGTTGTGGATGTCGTCGCGACTCCAGCTGCCGTGGATGTAGTTGCCGCCGGTGAAGACGAACGCCTCACCTGTGCCGAGCGTCTGCGCATCGGGGCTGCCGGAGATGCCTGGGTCGTACTCCATCGCCAGCACGACGATGTTGACGGTGCTCACCTGACCGCTGTTGCGGTCCATGTGCCGGCGGCCCTCCATCGTCCGGTAGTACAGGCCGTCAGCTGCGTTCCAGTCCCACTGGACATCGATGGAGTCGAGCTTCACTGCCACTCCGGCGCTCGGTGTGCCCGCCGCGGGAGCGCCCGGCTCTCGGTAGGCGAACTGCTGCTTGGCAGGTGGCGCGAACGGCGGCGTCTGGGTATACAGCTCAGCGGTGTTCGAGTAGAGGTTGTGGGGGATCTTGCGGTCCTTCGCCCGGTAGTACACCGCGGCCCGGCTCGGCCCGATGTTCACCAGTTCGCTGTTGTTGATCTCAGTGGTCACCGTTGCGTTGCCACCGCTCCAGGCGAAGAGCGGATGATCGAGCGCAGTGAACAGGGCGACGTCTTGGAGGCGACCGGAACGGATCGGGCCGACAGGATCGCTGTCGCCACTCTGGAACACCATCGCAAAGCGCGTGAGGCTGTCGTTGACGATCTCCTCGAACACCAGATCGGCTTCGTTGAAACCGCTCTGCGGGCGCGCCCCGCCGGCGTTGTCGATCTTGACGACGAGCGCCGGGCGAGCGGCGATCACGGGATCCGGGTTCTCGACCCCTGTCAACGGGTAGATCGGGTCGGGGGGCAGCGTCGTCGTGGTTGCTGCCTCCGTCGTGGTGGTCGCCTCCTCGGTGGTGGTGGTCGCCTCCTCGGTGGTGGTGGTCGCCTTGCTAGTGGTCGTGGTCGCCGCCTCCGTGGGGTCGGCCGATGTGCTGTCGCTGCTGCACGCGGCAGCTGCGCCGACCAGGACCAGCAGGCCCAGGATGGCCCGGAAACGGCGGCCCTCCGCCTGCCGGGAAGGCTGTCGGGAGGGGTGTTCTGGGGTGATCGATCGCGATGAGTACATGGTGATTGCAACTTCCAAACTGCTGGGGGG
>JANPBZ010000026.1:0-24001 GCA_031430695.1 Ilumatobacteraceae bacterium | reverse complement strand
GTGCCGTTCTCGCAGACGATGATGATCTGCCTTGCCGACCATGTTCCCGAGGCTCTGCCCGACGAGCGAGACCGCATCGGCTACTTCGAGCTGCGGCGAATTCACATGCTGCAGGGTCTGCTGTTGCTCGACATCTTGATGGTCGACCACGAGCGCGTGCAGAGCCTGGCCATCGCCTGCGACCGCGATGCTGTGTGGTTCGAGGAGTTCGCCCCCATGGAGGCGGCCTAGTCGACTTACCATGTCTGAATGCCCATCTCCGTCGTCACCGGCGCCAACAGCGGCATTGGCCGCGCCACCGCCATCCACCTTGCCCAGCAGGGCCATACCGTCTACGGCACTGTGCGCAGCGTCGACAAGGCGGGCAAGTTGCAGGCGATGTCGGCCGAGGCGCACGTCGAGATCAATCTCGTCGAACTCGACATCGCCGACGACAAGTCAGTGAGCACCGGCTTTGCGCGGATCCTCGACGAGACCGAAGGCCGCGTCGACGTGCTGGTCAACAACGCAGGCGTGGGCGGCAACGCAGTCGCCGAGGAGTGCCCGCCGGCGACATACCTCGACATCATGAACGTCAACCTGTGTGGGGCGGTGCGCTGTCTGCAGCAGGTGCTGCCCGGCATGCGCGCCCGGCAGAGCGGCGCCATTGTCAACATCACCTCGATCGCCGGCCGCATTGCCGCCCTCGCCCAGTCACCGTACGTCGCGTCGAAGTGGGCGTTCGAAGGGCTGAGCGAGGGCCTCGCCCAGGAGTTGGCGCCGTTCGGTATCCGAGTCGTCATCATCGAGCCCGGTGTCACCAAGAGCGCGATCTTCGCCAAGAACATCGACGCCCCGAATCAAAGTGGTGCCTACGACGCCCACTATCGCCGGCTGTTCCAGTTCTACGCGGCTGGGTACGCGCAGGCCACCGACCCATTCGAGGTCGCCCGCCTCATCGAGCACGCTGTCACCACCGACACGCCACTACTGCGGTATCCGGTCAGTTGGGGAGGGCCCGAGATCATCGCCGGACGTGCCGCGATGTCGGACGAAGCCTGGGTGGAACTGGGAGCGCACGCCGACGACGCCGACTACCTCGCTGCGTTCGGGTCAGCGTTCGGCCTCGACCTGACCACCACCTGACGTCGGCAGCTGTCTGTGTCAGCCCACACGACGACGGTCGTTCTGAGGGCTGACAGTGAGGGCTATTCGGCGGTCCCGGCATCGGCCAGAGCTGAACGGTGCAGCACGGCCCACGTCGGCCTGATTACGACGCCATCGCCGTTGACCTCGCCCTCACCGTCGACGATCAACGAGTACCCGTCGGGCTGCTGCGGCGGGAACATCAACACCACCAGCGGATTGCGCACCACATTGGCGCGACTGGAATGGCCGGTCTCGCAGCGCAGGCCCACCTTTACCAGCGACGGCCTGACCGCCAGCAGATGTGGCCTTTCCTCACCGGTGGTGACGAGATAACACCACGGATACTCGCCGAGCTTGTCGGCCAAATCTTCGAGCGCAACAGCGATGCTCACGCCGCGAGACTACTTTGCCGCCAATCAGGTCAGGGCCAGATCGAGCAAGCCTTCGGAATCGTCAACAACGGGAACGGATCCACCGCGGCGCCACCCTTTGGAAAAACGCCGAAGTGCAAGTGATAGTTGCCCGGGCCCGGGTTGCCGGTATCGCCGACGTAGCCGATCAACTGGCCCTTGGTCACCGTGTCGCCAAGAGTCAGCCCGGCAGCGAACGCCGAGAGGTGCCCATAGAAGTAGTAGGTACCGTCGCCCAGCCTGATGTACCAAGAATTCCCCGAGAGCGTCGCGTTCGGCTGACCGTTGACAACCTGACGCCACAGCACCCCATTCTCGACGGCGTAGATCTCAGTGCCGAGGGCAGCCATGATGTCGAGTCCCAGATGGCTGCGACCGTCGGGTCGGTCTTGACCGAAACTGGTCTTGCTCATGCCGCAACGCGGCGAGGGATTGAGCGGGAACATGATGACTCCCGACTGGCTCAACCGAACGGCAGGCTTCAGCGCGACGGCTGGGACCTCGAGTCGTTGCGGGCCGGTGGTTGCGGCCTGAACGTCGGTGTTCGCAACGGCACCGACGGTGATCGTCAGCACGGCCGCAGCGAGTGCCAGCGCAAATCGACGATCAAAATGGGTGGAGAACATGTACGAACTTCCGTGAGATGACGCAACAGCCGAGCCGCCCGCTCGCCAAGAGAGTATCGGCATCCTCAAGGCTTGACTAGAGCCGAAGTTCACGAATTTGTAACGTGTTCGCCAACTGATGACGCATCGAAGGCGAGGTCAACGCACCTTCGTTACGGGCCCTCGGCGAGATCGGCGTCGAGAGTCGCCTGATCCTCGGGGTCGGCGACCGGCACCGCCTTCGCCATTTCCCAGCTCTCAGCTGCGGCAATGTCGTCTCCCAGTGCCTTGTGCGCTCGAGACCGCGCCTCGTGGGCGTATGCCAGGTCGAAGTCGACGAGACCGTGTTCCGTGCACACGGCCATGCACCTGTCGGCGTAGCGCAGCGAGAGTTGCGGCTGACCAGCAAGCAATTGCACCTTCGCCAGCAACCACGCGCCGCGGGCTTCGTTGGCCGGTAGGCGACGCACCGCGCGAGCCCAGTGATAGGTCGAGGCGTACGCCCTGCGCAACATCTCCTCGTCGTTCTCGGGTGTGCGCTCGGCCTCGATCATCTCCCACGTGGAGTTGTTGCACTCGATTCCCTGCGCTCGATGCCACTCGCCCGCCGCGTCCTCGATCGGGCTCAACTCGGCGGTCATCGGTGGCAGCGATTCGCCCGTCTCGATCACCGTCTTCAAACCGTCGAGCACATACACCCAGCCGTCTTTCACGTTGGCCCATGTCAGCGGGCTGCGGGCGAGGTCGCCGTGCTCGAGTCGCAGCCGAGTCAGGCAGTCACCAACCGGTTCGACAATCCATTCCACCCGGCTCGGCGGTTCCTCCGACATCGCCGCGTCATAGAGCACATGCCACGTCATGATCAGGCGATTGGGCGGGTCGACCTCCTCGATCACGCCGTCGATCGCAGGACGACCCTCGCCCATGGACGTGCGATATCGCTCGCCCCTCACCGGGGGTGAATCGAAGGCCGTGCCGTGAAAGTAGCGGCGCGTCCACGACGGCTCGATGATTGCGTCCCACACCTGTTGGGGCGTGGCCTTGATGTAGATCTGGTAGACGTGCTTGGTGATGGCCATTTCAGGGCTCCTATGACGTGCCGCGCTCGAGATCACGCCGGATACCAACCATCGCACGGGTGAACGGTTGGGCGTACTTGCTGACCCAACGGTCGGCGATCTCGCCGATCGGGATCGGGTTGAGGTAATGCTGCTTGGTGCGGCCAACTCGCTTGGTGGCGACGAGATTCGCGCCTTCGAGCACGGCGAGATGCTTCATGACACCGAACCTCGTCATCCCCGGAAAGCGATCGCACAGCACCTGCACCGTCTGGCCGTCGTGCTCGAACAGAGCGTCGAGAATCGACCGTCGGGTCGGGTCTGCGAGCGCCTTGAACACTTCGTCCATTGTTCGCCAACACATGTGACCAATTAGTCACATGTCAATAGCTGGCGCGACGAACCGTAGGAATAGTCGACTAGTGGCACTGGTTAGATTTGTTCGGCACCAATCAGCCACCTCGAACAAAGGAACCGACATGACCGTTCGCCTCGGAGATACCGCTCCAGATTTCACCGCTGCCACTACCCAGGGCGAGATCCACTTCCACGACTGGCTCGGCGACTCGTGGGGTGTGCTGTTCAGCCACCCGAAGGACTTCACGCCGGTGTGCACCACCGAGCTCGGCTACGTCGCCAAGATCAAGCCAGAGTTCGACAAGCGCAACGTCAAGGTCATCGGCCTGTCGGTCGACTCCGTCGACAGCCACGTGAAGTGGGAAGAAGACATCGCCGAGACACAAGGCACGCCGGTGAACTTCCCGATGATCGGTGATCCTGATCGCGCCGTCGCCGACCTGTACGACATGATCCACCCCAACGCCAACGACACGCTCACTGTTCGCTCCGTCTTCATCGTCGGGCCCGACAAGAAGGTGAAGCTGACGCTGACCTACCCAGCGTCGACCGGTCGCAACTTCGACGAGATCCTGCGCGTGATCGACAGCCTGCAGTTGACCGCCAAGTACAAGGTTGCGACGCCGGCCAACTGGGTCGATGGCGACGATGTGATCATCGGCGGACCCGTGACAAACGAGGAAGCCGAGAAGCTGTTCCCGCAGGGCTGGACAACCATCAAGCCGTACCTGCGTGTGCTGCCGCAACCCAACAAGTGAGCTAGGGCGATTTCATCAGTCGCTCGACCGGCTGCCACAGCACAGTCGCCAACAGCACGGCGCCGATGAGGCCGCCGGCGAGCGACAAGATGAGATCTCCCATCGTGTCGCGATACGCGGTGCCCGACTCGTTCTTGTTGTCCTGCACGAACGCGAGGAACTCACCTTCCTCCCACAAGATGTGCGTGATCGCGCCGTACCCCCACGCCAACATCAACACGTTGAGCCGATCGAGCGGCCGGTACCGGGCGATGAATCCGGCGACCATCACCCACGGGATCCAATTGAGCACGTGCATGAAGTCGTCCCACCATGTGATGGAGTCGAAGAGGTTGAACGTGTTGCCCGCCGTGTCGAGCAGGAACGACAGTGCGACGACGAGGTCGATGTGATGTGGATACGGCCGCGGTCGACGGCCACGCAGCATCCACACCACCGGCACGATCGCCGCGGTGAGTGGATACAGCACCAGCCGCCAACCCATCCCCTTGCCCTGATACTGCTCGAGGTCGGGGAACACCACGGCATGTAAGAGGAATGCCACGAGCAGCACCTTGACCGCGATGTTGGCCCGCAAGATCGTGCGCACGGCTAGCTCAGCGCCGCTTGTCGCCAGGGCGGCGCAGTTCTTTGCGCAGCACGAAGCGCAGGCCGCTCCAGGTGTCGTCGATCGCGCAGACCTTGTTGTCGACCCACCCGGTCCGAAGGAGCTCGGCCCGCAGCACGTCTTCGGTGATGTCGGTGGGCACACCACTGGTCTTCTTGGGCCACGCCACCCACACGCCGCCTTCGGGTGCAGCGGCCTTGGTGAGCTTCGGCCACGCCGCGGCCAACTTCGATCGCGATGTGAAGAATGCAACGACCACATCGAGCGGGGCCAGCAACGACTTCTGCCATACGGCGTCGCCGTAGTCGCCCAGCGTTTTCGCGAAACCTTCCGGTGGGTCCACGACCACGAAGACCGCATCGCCGACGATGCCGAGCTTCTTCGGCAACGGCGTGCCCGAGTATCCGGCCATCAGGCGCGCCCCATGACCTTGTCGACGACGATCTCAATCGCAACTCGATCGGGCCGTTCGGATGGCTGGCGGTACCGTGCCGCGTAACCGGCGACCGCGAGCGCCACCGAGGGGGCGTCATCGACCAGCCGGGCCACACCCTCCAAGGTCGCCCACCGACCACCATCGACCTGACTGACCGCCGCACGGCAACCCCGAGCGGCATGACGGGCCTTGAGAGAATTCGCAAAGGTGATGACGCGCACAACACCGGCCTCGAGGTCGTAGCTGAACCCGACAGGCACGACGTGCGGCGAACCATCGGCCCGCAACGTCGTCAGCGTGGCGAGATGACGCTCGACCAGAAAGGCCGACATATCAGGAGACAACCCAGGTATCACAGTCTGCACGGTGGTCATTCTGTGGCGATTGCCTGCAGGATGTCGAGTTTCGTTGCACGCCAGGCAGGCACGACGGCCGCAACGACACCGGTGACGAAGGCGAGAACGAGAATCGCGCCGATGGTGTTGACCGGAATCGAGTACTTCGTCAGGCCCTGATCGCGCAAGGCGACGATCACCACGTAACCCAACAACATCCCCATCATCACACCGACGACCGCGCCGTACACCGACGTCAACACGCTCTCCCAGCGCACGGTGGTGCGCACCTGGGCGCGCGTCATCCCTACGGCGCGTAGCAGTCCCGTCTCGCGACGCCGCTCGTACACAGCCAGCAACAGCGTGAGCACGATTCCGAAGACCGCGATCACGATCGACAGTGCCAGCAGTCCGTAGATGAACGCCAGGCTCTGGTCGACCAGGTCGGCGCGTCCGTCGATGAACTGCTCGCGATCTTGCAACTCCCCGATGCCGTATGCAGCGACCCGCGAGCCGACGGCGGCACGAAACTCGCCATCGCCTACCCCGTCGGCACGCGTCACCGAGACGAACCCGGCGGTGTTCGACAAACTGGTACCGGCGAACGTGTTGCGGTGGTAGGTGCGCGCCGGGATGAACTCGGCCGTCACATAGATCCCTTCGATCTGCAACGGGCGCACAAGCCCGTCGATGCGCACGTCGAACTCATCGCCAAGCGATAGCTGCTTGCGCTTTGCTTCGCCTTCGCTGATCAACATGCCGTCAGCCGTCAACGCCGCCAGCGATCCCTGGAGAAACTCGAACTGCAGGAGTCCACCGGCTGTCTGCGGGTCGATCGTGGCGCCACCGGCGCGCTCGCCCTCGGCAGCGGCGATCGGGACGAAGCCGAGACCGGTCGCGGCCCCCACTTCTGGCACCGTGTTGAGTTCGTCGATGAAGACCTGGCTGAAACTCAACGATCCACCGTTGCTCGAGTTGATCACATAGTCGCCGACGAACGTCGACCCGATCGTTTGGCGCAACTGCACCTTGATGGAAGCCGCGAACACCGATGCGCCGGTGACGAGGGCGACGCCGATCAGCACCGGTGCAGCCGTACGCGCCGTGCGCTTCGGATTGCGTTGCACGTTGCCGCGGGCCATTGCACCGGTGACGCCGCGCCAACGCTGCACCGGGGCACCGAGCAGGCGGGCGATCGGCCGAGCCATCACCGGGCCCAGCAGCAGCAGTGCGGCAAACAGCAGCGCGACTCCGGCAGCCAACAGGATACCGTCGGCACCCATCAGCACCGCGACGGTCGTGCCTGAGCCCACCGCTGCGCATGCGACTGCGCCGATCACCCGACCGCGAACCGAACCCGTGCGCTCGAACGCCGTGTCGGCCATCGCCGCAACGGGCGAGATGCGTCCCGCACCGATCGCCGGCGCAATCGCGGCAATCAGGCTGGCCGCGGTTCCGGCGATGATGGTGAGGGCGACCGTGAACGGCTCGAGTGCCAGCCCTCGCGCGGGAATCGAATAGTCGAGAGCGTCGAGCAGGTTGCGGATCCCGATCGCCAGCCCGATCCCTCCGAACAGCCCGGCAATCGAGCCGAACAAGCCCACGACCGCCGATTCGATCAGCAACGTCCAGGTGACCTGGCGTCGGCTCGCTCCAATCGCTCGCAACAGCGCGTTCTCGCGCTGACGTTGGGCGGCCGTGATCGAGAACACGTTGTAGATCACGAACATGCCGACGCCGAGTGCGATGAACGAGAAGATCGCCAGGAACAACGTGATGAATCCGAGACTTCGTTCGATGTCGGACTGCGTTTGTTTGGTGATCTCGGCAGACGTCAGGGTCTCGGCAATGTTCGGGTCGAGAGCACCCTGCACTCGCGCCGCGAGCACTTCGTCGGCGACGGAACCATCGCCCTTGACCAACACTGCATCGACAAAGCCAGGCTTGGCGACGAAGACTTCCGCAGTTGCCGCGTCGAACAGGGCCCACGTCGCGTTGCCCGGCGAGACGATGTTGTCGTACACGGCGATTCCGACGAGGGTGAACTCACGAGAGCCGCCCTCGGAGTTGACCTTGACCTTGTCACCGAGCACATAGTCCGCGTCCTGCGCCGTGATGGTGTCGAGCGCGACCTCTGTTCCACCGCTCGGCAATCGTCCCTGCGCCATCCGCCAGACCGACAACGAGCCCTCGTTCACCGTTGCACCGAACGTCGGCGCCGTCGGCCGTTCGATCGGGTTGCCCTGTTTGTCGATCACCACCGCATCGCCCTGCACGAACGCCTGCGCGTCGATCACGCCATCGACGGCACGGACTTGCTCGACGACGTCAACCGGAAGCCGGTCGCGGCGCTCGAAGCCGAGAAAGCCCTCGACGGAGTTCGACGACTGCACATACCCGTCGACCCGTTCGAAAACATCGGCGAAGAGGCCGTTGAACGTTCGTTGCACCGTGTCGCGAAAGATGAACGTGCCACTGAGGAATGCCGTGCTGGCCACGATGGCAAGCGCCGTCAACACGACACGCCCCCATCGCGCTCGCACGCTCCGCAGCGCGAGACGGATCATGTCAGGATCCTCACGTGCCAAATCTCATGTCGTGGCGATCGCCTCGATGATGTCGACCTTGGTAGCCCGACGAGCGGGGATGACCGCGGCGATCACCCCGACAAAGAACGACACCACCAGAATGACGATCGTGCTGAACACCGGCACGGAGAAGACGGTGACGCCTTCGTCGCGCAGCGACAGCACCAACAGGTATCCACTGAACAGGCCGAGCAACACGCCCAGCACGGCGCCAAGCATGCTGGTGATCACGCTCTCCCAGCGAACCGTCGACCGCACCTGGCCGCGGGTCATGCCGACAGCACGGAGCAGCGCGATCTCGCGGCGCCGCTCGTAGACCGACAGCAACAGGGTGATCACGATGCCCACCGCAGCGATGATGATCGACAACGCCAACAGCCCGTAGATCAAAGCCAGCAACGTGTTGATGGATGCGGCTTGATCATCGATGTATTCGGAGCGGCTCTGCAATTCACCCGACCCGTACTGTTCGACAAGCGGCTCCATCGCCGCCTCTGCTTGAGATGCACTGACACCCGGGGCGGTATTGATGAACACCGAGAAGTCGAAGTAGCTGCCGGAGGTGTCGGCGTAGAGCGCACGGTTGGCGACGTAGCCGCCGGCCAGTTCATCGGACGAGTAGGTGCCGACGATCGTCAATGGCAGTTCGCCAAGTCCGGTGAGATTGACCGTCAGAACGTCGCCGATCGCCAAACTGTCGTCGTCGGCTTTCGTGTCGGAGACCATCATGGAACTCGTCGACAGGTCGGCGTACGAGCCACTGGTGACGTGGAGGTCGAAGACCTCACCGACCGTACCGGGGTCAACCATCGTGACGGTTGCACCCTTGTCGTCGACCTCTGCAAGCTTTACCCCGATGCCTGCGGCGGCTGCCACTTCGGGCAGGCCGTTGAGCTGGTCGGCCAAGTCGGGACTGAGGCCACCGAACCCGGTGAAGTCGTCGGTTTTCACCACGTAGTCGCCGACAAACTGCTCGCTGAAGATCTCGCGTACCTGGGCCTTCAGCGTTGCTGCCAGCAGTGCCACTGCGGTGACCAGCGCGACGCCGATCAGCACAGGCGCCGCGGCACGCGAGGTTCGCTTCGGGTTGCGGGCGGCGTTGCCCTGCGCCATTCGGCCGGTCACCTTGAACGCACGCGCCACCGGCGCGCCGATCACCTTGGCAGCAACAAGGGCCAGCACGGGACCGAGGATCAACACCCCGACCCAGACCAACATCACGCCCACTCCGAGCAAGAGGAAGTTCGAACCAGCGAGCGAGGCGATGATGCCAGCGGCCCCGACAGCGGCAACGATCAGACCACTGAGGATTCGCTTTCGGCTGCTGCCCACGTGCTCGACAGCGGACTCGCGCATGGCTGCCAACGGCGACACGCGACCGGTTCGCAGCGCCGGGAGCACCGCCGACAGCACGGTGACCATGGTGCCCAACACGATGGTGAGCACAACAGTGCGCGGCAGCAGTTGCAGCGTGGTCGACGGGAAGTCGATTCCAATAACGCCAAGGAACTCTTTCAGTGCGATGGACACGCCGATGCCGGCGACAAGGCCTAGCAACGAACCGACGATGCCAACGACGACGGACTCCAGCAGCATTGCTCGCGTGATCTGACCGCGATGCGCGCCGACGGCGCGGAGCAGGGCGTTCTCGCGTTGACGTTGTGCTGCCGTGATCGAGAACACGTTGTAGATCACGAAGCAGGCAACGCCCATGGCGATGAACGAGAACGCCGTCAAGAAGATCGTGAAGAAGCTGAGTCCTTCCTCGATGGCACTCTGGTTCTCCTCGGTGATCTCGGCGCCGGTCAGCGTCTCGGTTTGGGAATTGGCTGGGAGTGACGCCTGGATCTCGTCGGCCAGTTCGGCGTCGGGCATACTGCCGTCGCCGGTGACAACGACGGCATCGACGAAGCCGGGCTTGCCCACGAACGACTGGGCCGTTGCGAGGTCGAACAACGCGAATGTTGCACCACCGGGCGACGAGACATCGCCGTATCGGGCGATACCCACCAGGGTGAACTCGCGCGAGCCGCCCTGAGCAACCACTTTCACGGTGTCGCCGATCGTGTAGTCCGCCTTGTCGGCAACGGCGGAGTCGAGCGCGACTTCGCTGTCTCCGGCAGGAAGGCGGCCTTCGCTGATCGTCCAAAACGCCTCGTCTGCCGAGATCGACGATCCAAATGTCGGTGGACCATTTCCATCGGACCCCACCGGCTTGCCGTCTTTGCCGATGACCCGGGCGAACCCGAACACACTGGGGTCGGCCGTGCGCACGCCGGGCACCTTGGCGACTTCGGCGGCCAGCGCGTCGGGGATGCGCTGGCGCTCTTCGGACCCGAAATCACCTTCGATGACAACCGACGAACGCACGTAGGCGTCGGTGTCTTCGAACACGTCGGCGAACAAGTCGTTGAACGACTTGGTCAGCGTGTCAGAGAAGATATAGGTACCGGCGAGGAACGAGGTGCCCAAGATGACCGCAAGAGAGGTGAGCAGCAAGCGGCCCTTACGGGCCAGGATGCCCTTCAGTGCAAGTTTGAACATCGCTCACTCACCGAAACGCTTCATGCGATCGAGCACACGGTCGGCTGTGGGCTCGACCATCTCGTCGACCACTTTGCCGTCGGCAAGAAAGATGACCCGGTCGGCGTAGCTCGCAGCATTCGGGTCGTGGGTCACCATCACGATCGTCTGACCGAGGTCACTGACAGCACTGCGCATGAAGTGGAGAATCTCGGCACCGGCATGACTGTCTAGGTTTCCGGTGGGTTCGTCGGCAAAGATGATCTTCGGCTGGCTGGCCATCGCGCGGGCCACGGCGACGCGCTGCTGCTGGCCGCCGCTGAGTTCACTGGGGCGGTGCTTCAACCGGTCACGAAGACCAACCGTGTCGATCACCTTGTCGATCCACTGCTGATCGCCGGACGTGCCACCGAGCAGCAACGGCAGGGTGATGTTCTCGTATGCGTTCAGCGTCGGTACCAAGTTGTATGCCTGGAATATGAACCCGACGGCGGTTCGACGCAGCACCGTGAGTTCCTTGTCGTTCAGCGAGGCGAGGAAGGTGTCGCCGATGTAGACGGCACCCTGCGTCAGCGAATCGAGGCCGGCAAGGCAGTGCATCAACGTGCTCTTGCCCGAACCCGAGGGGCCCATGATGGCGGTGAACCTGCCCGCATCGAATGCCACCGTCACTCCGTCGAGGGCCCTCACTTCACTGTCACCCTCGCCGTAGATCTTCGTCGCATCCACTGCGCCCGCGGCTGCAGCCGTCGTCAATGTCTCAGTCATGGGTCTAGTTGTATCAACACTGAGGGTGGCCTGCATCCCCAGATTGGGTGACGTTCGTCAGCGCCGGCTTGAAGAAATGGGTGAGCAGTTGCGGGTGAAACGGCCATTCGACGTTCGCAGCCGGGCGGATCTGTCCTACGCTCAGTAACTCATGCTGTGTCCGTCCTGCGCGTCCGAGATTCCTGCAGACGCCAGGTTCTGCTCATCGTGTGGCTACGCGATCACGGCCACACAGGCTGAAGAACGTCGCATCACCACGGTGCTCTTCGCTGATCTGGTCGGTTTCACAGCGTTGGCCGAGCACCGCGATCCCGAGGCCGTCAAGCGATTGATCGACTCGTGCTTCCAACTGCTCGTCGACGACATCACGTCGTTCGGCGGACGTGTCGACAAGATTCTCGGCGATGGAATTCTCGCCCTGTTCGGCGCCCCCGTCGCACATGAGGACGACGCCGAGCGTGCCGTACGTGCGGCGCTGCGCATGCAGGCCACACTCGCACACTTCGTCGGCACATCGGGCCTTTCCGGCAGCGCTGACGTTCGCATGCGCGTCGGCATCAACACCGGTGAGGTGTTGGTCGGCACGCTCGCCGGCACCGAGTACACCGCGATGGGCGACGTGGTCAACACGGCGTCGCGATTGCAGAGCGCTGCGCCGCCCGGTGGGATCCTGGTCGGGCACACCACGTATGCGCTGACATCGCAAGCCATCCACTTCGAGGCCGCCGGCGAACTCGACGTCGGAGGTCGTGCCCAAACCGTGAAAGCCTGGCTGGCGGTTGAGGCAACGGCTCCACCCGGGAGTCGATCGAGGCGCGGGCGCAATGGGCCCCTGATCGGTCGCGAGCCGGAACTGGCGATTGGTCGCGCTGCTCTCGACCTGGTCACGATCGCCAACCGCAGCGTGCTGCTGGCGATCTCGGGCGAGAACGGTGTGGGCAAATCGCGTCTTGCCGACGAGCTGATCGACTACCTGCACAACTCGGTCGACGCGGCGGTGCTCGAGGGTGCCTGCGTCCCGTACGGCGAGGCCAACGTGTGGTTCCCCATCGCCAGCGCACTGTGCCGCTATCTCGACCTCGACGCAACACTGCCCGTCGCCGAGATCCGCAACGTCGCCCGCCAACGGGCGACCCAACTGCTGTCGAATGTCGACGACGCCGAGATCGAGCGGATGGTCGACGTCTTCGTCCACCTCGTCGGCCACCCGTCGACCCTCGACAAGCTCGAGGCACCAGAGGCTCGGGCGTCGATCCATCGCGCCGTGGCCCGGGTGCTGGAGCTCCGCACGCACGATCGCCCGGTGGTGCTGTCGATAAACGACCTGCACTGGGCCGACCCGGCGTTGATCGGGTTGCTCGAACACCTCATGACAGCACTGAGCCGCAGTCCGTTCGCGCTCATCACCGCCATGCGGCCCGGCAGCGATGTCGCCTGGCCGCCGCACACCGAACGGGCCACCGTGGTCTCACTGAACCTGCAACCGCTCGGCCAAGCTGCGACCGAAGAGTTGGCTGCGCAACTGCTCGCTGACCAATGCGCTGATCCCAAACTGCTCACGGCGCTGTACGAACGAAGTGGTGGCAACCCCCTGTTCCTGCACGAGTTGGCTGCGCTCGCGTCGGCTGGGGGCGGCATCCGCGAGTTGCCCAACTCGCTCAGGGCGCTGATCATCGCCCGACTCGATCAACTCTCACCCGACCAACGGCAGATCATCGAGAATGCCGCAACACTCGGGACGTCGGGAGCCATCGCTTCGCTGCAAACGTTTGCCAACGAGTTAGGCCAGCGCTTCGACCCCGCCAAAGTCCGTGAGCTCGACGACCTCGGGCTGCTCGAGGTGCGCGGCCGGCGATGGGAATTCCGCAGCGACTCAGTGCGCGACGCGGCCTACCAAACACTGACCAAGGCGGCCCGTGCTCGACGCCACGCCGGCGTGGCCAAGGCGATGGCCAACTTCCCCGCCGGGCTCGATGATCGCGCTCACCACACTGCCACGGCTGCCGAGTTGGTGAAAGAACTTGGGCCCGTCGAGGGAGTTGCCCGCAACATCGCCGACGAAGCGGTGCAGCTGTTGGCCGCTGCCGCCGAACGCGCCGACGACAACGGCAACATGCGCGTCGCAATCCGCCACTCCACTCGCGCCCTCGAGTTGCTACCACCGGGTGCTGAACACGAGCGGCGTCGCGTTCAACTGCAGCTGATCAGGGCAGGGGCGCTCCTCGATCTACGCGATTTCGACGCGGCACGCATCGATCTCGACAGTGCACTGGCCAGTGCGGCACAACGCGGCGACGTGACTGCACAGGGCGACGCCCACCGCCTGCTCGGAAGCATGCATCATGCCGCCAGTCGGCTCGCCGAGGCGCGACTCGAACTGGGTCAGGCGGTCGATCTCCTGCGAACCGTCGAGCGGCCCGATCGCCTCGCACGCGCCCTGCGAGCCCGCGGTTTCATTGAACTGTTCGGCGGATCCCTGACCGATGCCGAGTGGTTCTTCGGCGAGGCAGACACGCTGTATCGCCTGCTCGACGACCAGCGCGGTCTGGCCTGGCTCGAGCAGCACCGAGCGTGGATCTCGTTCCTGTCCGGGGACATGGAGATGGCGCGCGATCGGCTCAATCATGCCGCCGACACCCTCGACAAGCTCGGTGACCGCGGCGGGGTTGGATGGGCGTTCGGCCTGCTCGCCTTCGTCGAGTTCTTCGAGCGCCACTTCGCCGAAGCCGAGGCCTTGGCCGAATTGGTCATACGCGAAGCCGACCAGCGCGGCGATGAGTGGGCGGTCGGAATGATGCAAACGCTGCTCGCCGATCTGCGGCTTTGGCAAGGCGACCTCAGTGACGCCGCCGAGCTCGCCGAGCAGGCACGGTCACGATTCAAGAAGCTCAACGACAAGTTCGGGTTGATTCAGGCGACGGCGCCGTTACTACGCGCCCAGATCGCCCTTGGTCAAGCAGGTGCCGCGCAACGAACCACCGAAGAACTGCTCACGCTGGCCGACATGTCGGTGCAGGGTCCGTTTCCGTTGATGGCGGTGGCGGGCGCGGCGATGCACCGCGGTGACGGTGCAACTGCCGTGGCGATCGCCGATCGCGCCATCGCCGAAACCGATGAGATGAACGGCTCGGCATTCGAACCGCACATTGCTCGACTGGTCGGATTGCTGCAACTCGGTCGAGTCGACGAGGCCATGGTGGCGTACGTCAAACTCGACCCAAAGGCGCTCCTCCACCCCTTCACGAACGCGGCTGCCGCGCTGTTGTACGCCACGCTTCGTTCGCCGGCCGAAGCGCTCGAGCACGCTGCGAAGGTGGCCAACGCGGCGGGTGCGACATACCTCGACGAAGTGTTCGCGTACATCGGCGCTGCCAGTGCTCATGCCCAGCTCGACGAGCGGCCACAAGCGACGCTGTCGATCGAAGCAGCGGTTGTCAGAGCGCTCGACGTTGGGGACGTGGTCGCAATCGCGCTCGCCACCAACGCCTACCAACATCTCATCGGCCGGCCACATCCTGCTTTCGATCAACCGACGCAGCTCGAAGCTGGATGGCTCAACGTGATCGACAACCTGCCGGCAGGCGTCCGCACCGGCTGAGCCGGTTCAGCCAGCGAGCGTGTCTCGGCGCCTCCACGGCAGCTCCGACAGAAACTTCGCTGCCGCCGGATGTGGATCCATCGGGCGTTGCACGGCCGGTGCCGGTGCCGCACGCGGCCCGCGATGCACCTGGCACCCCGGGCACCAATACAACAACCGCGCCTGCTCGCCGAGCCGTCGAACCTCGATCGTGTCGCCGCACCGCTGGCAACGCTGGCCGTTGCGGCCGTAGACCGCAAGCTCGGATCGCTGCGCCGAGGCCACCGCCGACGCCGGGTACACATTGGCGTGCAGCACCTTGGTGGCAGTCGCGACGATTCGCTGCAGATCGTCGCGAGCCAGCATCGACACGGGAGCAAACGGATGCTGCCCGCATGCCCACAGGATCTCGCTGCGAAACACGTTGCCAACGCCACATGCAACCTGCTGATCCAGCAACGCCTCGGCGATGGGTGCATCGAGGTCGCCGTACTCACACAGGGCGTCGACGGCTGAGCCAAGATCCGGTGACGGCGCACACAGGTCGGGGCCGGTACGACCGAAGCCTGGATGGCGATGCGTATCGAACTCGCGGTAGGTCTCGACGGTGCGAGCTCCGAAACACACAGCAGAAAACGAATCGACGGTGATGCTGACCCGGAGCTGTGACGATGGCTTGCGCCAGCTCTCGCCAGTTCGGTACAAGTGCCATGCTCCACCGAAGAGCAGATTGGTGTGCAGGATCAGACCATCGTCCCACACCACGTCGAGTTGCTTGCCGTGGCTCTCGACGAGCTCGATCACGCGACCCGCTGCAGGCGCGGGACCATCGAGATGGGGTGCCTCGAACGACAGCACAGCCCTGCCTACCAGGGCCGTTCGCAGCGCAGCGGCCGTGCGGTGAAGCGCTTCCCCCTCGGGCACAGCCGCATCGTAGTCGGGGGGCAGCGGGCGGGCGCGGCATGCTCACCGGTATCGTGAGGCCATGTCAGCGCCCGACGACGACGAGATCGAACCGCTGCAGGCCTTCGATCCAATTCCCGCCGCGCGGCGCCGCCACGGCACCGCAGGAGCCATCGTCGCCGCGGGCATGCTCGGGCTCGATCAAGCCCTCGGCCGCAAGCCGAAGGAGGAAGCGCCGATCGTGATGGCCGCGAGCGACGAACCGGTCGACATCGACAACGAGGGGATCACGGTGCCGGTCGACGACGTCGTGTCGGTGATCGCGCCACCACAACCGAGATCCGATCCGCTGCAGAGCCGCCGACGACGTGGAAAGAGGCGATAGACCTCGAATGAGACGACGAACGCTGGGTGCCGTTCTTCTGGTCATCACCGCAGTGGTGGGGTCTCTGGGTATTGGCGCCGCGCCGCGAGTTGCAGCCCGGTCGCTGAGTCGACGTACCGCCGCGAACACCGATCCCGAACTACGTGTCGACGTTGCTCGTGCTCTGGTCCGGCGAGTCGATGGCCGCCGCGACCCCCTGCTCTCGGTCGAAGTACTGACATCCGACAACGCATCGGTCAAGCAGGCCGTCAACCGACTCGGTGGCACTGTCACCGGTTCCGTCGACGGCCAACTGGTGCAAGCCCTCATGCCGGCTGGAGCTGTGGAGGGTCTCTCGTCGGTCGATGCCGCGGAGTACGTCCAGTCCCCGCTGCGAATCAACCGGGTACCGCGCAACGAAGCAGCCGGTTTCGGGACAGTCGTGGGCGACGAGGTGCAACTCACCAATGCCGGTGTGTGGCATCAGGCCGGCATCACCGGCAATGTGCGCGTCGGCATCATCGACTTCTTTGATCTCACGTTCTGGAACACCGGCGAGATCGGGCCGGTGCCCGATGCCGCGCACCAGTTCTGCCCCGACCTGACGGAAGGCTTGTGCACCGCCGGGCAGATCAATTCGACAATGGGCGACCGTCACGGTGTCGCCGTTGCCGAGATCCTCAAGGACATGGCGCCTGGCGCCGAATTGTTCCTTGCCACGACGGCCACCACCGCCGAGACGCAGGCGGCGATCGACTGGTTCGTGCAGAACGGTGTGTACATCATCACCCGTTCGCTCGGTGCGCCATACGACGGACCCGGAGATGGCACCGGCCCGCTCGATGCTGTGGTCGACTACGCCGGGGCTCGCAGCATCACGTGGTTCAACTCCGCTGGCAACGACGCCGAGTCCGGCTACGGGCGCTACACCGACGGCATCGATGCCCACGGCTACGTCGACTTCTTGAATGGTCCCGGCGTCGACACCATGTTGCGCATCACCCCGCAGGGCAGCGGCGTCGCCTTCGATGGCGTCCGCTGGGCGAACGACTGGCACCTGCCGGCAAGCAAGAAGACCGACTACGCCGTCGAGATCTGGGTGGGCAACGCCGAGAACTCGGCGACCTACATGGGCGATATCGACGACCCGCAGGGTGACGGCGCCCCTCCGCTCGAGGCCGTCGATCAGTCGTTCAGCGTCGGCTCCGGGCAGTCGCTGTTCCTGCGAATTCGCGCCCAGTCCAACTACTCGCCATCGGCACCCGACACCATCGAGGTGGCCACGTTCTACGGTCAGATCGAGGCTGGCCGAACGTCTGCTGCGTACAGCGCAGCCAAACCGGTGGTCGATTCGCGCCATCCGTCGCTGATAGCGGTCGGCGCGATCGATCCGGCGAACGGTGTTACCGGGATTGCCTCATACAGCTCACGGGGTCCGACCAACGACGGACGTGTCAAGCCCGACGTCACCGCCCCGTCGTGCGTGGCCAACACGATCTATCCGATGTGCTTCAACGGCACCAGTGCAGCGTCTCCGGCGGCAGCGGGCATGGCGGCACTGTTGATGGGCCGCGGCCTCGCTGTCCCGGGCATGCCGCTGGCCGCACTCATCAAGCATCTCGTCATTGATCGTGGCGACGCCGGGCCCGACAATGCGTTCGGGGTCGGCGAGATCCGATTGCCTGCCACACCACCGGCCGCCGCGGACTCTCGGCCGAGCGCTTTTACCGCGCTTGGCGTGCCCGTTCGATTGCTCGACACACGACCCGAATCGTTCATCGGTCCATCGAATCTGGTCGGTCCATACCCTCAGTATTCGATCATCGACCTGCCGATCTCATCGTCGGGTGTCATTCCCCCCACCGCCACCTCGGTCGCTGTCAATGTCACGTCGACCGACGCGGCCACCCAGTTCTACGTTCAGGCATTGCCAACCCTCGGTGGCGCAATCGGCGGCTTCTCGACGATCAACATCGCTGCGGCCGGCCAGATTCGACCGAACTTTGCCATCGTGCCGCTCGGCCAGGGCTCGATCTCGATATTCATACCAACCGGTGGCAACATCATCGTCGACGCGATGGGGTATTTCATACCGTCCGAAGCAACAGCAGCAGGGCGCTTCGTGCCGATCAACCCGCGCCGCGCCCTCGACACACGCCAGGCGGAATCAGGTCCACTTCCGTCCGGCTGGATTCCGCACAAACCTGCTATCGGCGAAGCCGTCAGAGTCGACGTTCCCGCCGGAATCGTGCCGACGACCGGAGTATCCGCTCTGGTGGTCAATGTGACCGGGACAGAACCGGTTGGCGCAGGCTTCCTACAGGCCTTACCAACGGGTGCTTCACCTGGGCAGACGTCGACGGTCGACTACGTCGCAGGCGAGACTGCCGCCACACATGCGATCGTGCCACTCGGGGCCGGTGGAACCATCAGTGTGTTCACCTCCCACAGCGCGCACATCGTCGTCGACGTCATGGGCTACATCACCGACATCGCCGAGCCGGTCGTCAGCGGCGTCGGACTCTTCGTACCGGTGGCGCCCAGCCGCTTCTACGACAGCCGGTTCCCGCCACACTCGATCCACGCCGGCCAGTCGACTGTCACGGTGCCGTTGGCCGGCTCGTCCCTCAGCGTGCCACCGGGCGCCGGGGCAATCTCGATCAACATCACGTCGGACCAAGCGACGGGCGCCGGCTTCGTCACGGCCTACCCGACCGACGGGACATTCCCGCTTGCATCGAACCTCAACTACGTCGCCGCGACACCAGTGGCCAACGCCGCACTGATCAAGCTCTCGGCCGCCGGGACGTTGAATACCTTCGTCAACGTCGCCACACATGTCATCATCGATGTCAACGGCTACTTCACGGGAACAATGTGAGCGAACAACTCGATACCAAAACCGGCTGGCTCGACAACGAGCTGCTCGACAACATCCGCGCCAACGTGCCCCTCGTCTATGTCGACGCCGTGCCTGTGAGAGTCAACGAGGTCGGCGTCGTCACCCACGTCGGGTTGCTCCTGCGTCAAGCCGCAGACGGCACGATCAGCCGCATGGTCGTCAGCGGCCGGGTGCTGTACGGCGAGCGCGTGCGCGACGCGCTGCTGCGACACCTCGAAAAGGATCTCGGCCCGGTGGCCCTGCCACGGGTCCCACCCGAGGTGGCCCCGTTCACCGTGGTCGAGTACTTCCCCGATCCGGACATCAGCGGCTTCCACGATCCGCGGCATCACGCAGTCAGCCTGGCGTTCGTTGTGCCCGTAGCCGGCGATTGTCAACCCACACAGGAAGCGCTCGACCTCGGCTGGTACACACCAACGGAGGTCATGACCGAGCAGGTGCGCCGTGAGATGACCGGTGGCCACGATCGGCTGATCCGGCTGGCCCTCGCGCACGTCGGCCAGCTGCCCTGACCTACTAGTCGGCCAGCACCAAGCAGAACGGGTGACCCGCCGGATCGAGGAAGACCCGAAACGCACCGGGTTCGGGTTGGACCTCGGCCTTGCGAGCGCCCAGCGCAGCGACGGCTGCTTCGCCGGCATCGAGATCGTCGACGTCGAAATCGATGTGTGCCTGCTGAGGATGCTCCGAACTCGGCCACTGCGGCGGCTGATGATCAGCGGCCAACTGAAATGCCAGCGTCGCGCCGTGATCGCTGCGTAACTGCACCCAGTCACCATCGTCGCGCTCGACTTCCCAACCGGTGATCCCAGAATAGAACTCGGCGAGCCGGCGAGGCTCGGCACAGTCGAGTGCGAAGACAGTGAGCTTGGCGATTGCGGACATGCGGCGATCGTAGTGTCAACCCGCCGACAGCTCGACCAGCTTGGCGACCGTATTGAGGTTGCGCGCCGTGCCTCGGACGCCGAGCCGTTTCTCGAAATAGTCGAGCGTCATCTTCGACCGTCCAGAGCCGTTGGGGTAGTGAGCGAACAGCTCAGCGCCGAGCAACTCGAATCGCTCGGGCACAAATCGGCCGGGTTCCAAGCGGGCAGCGGCGTCGGGCGACGGCACCTCCGTGAGAAACGTGACCAGGACGCGAGTTGCGTTCGGCTCCGTCGCGTATGGGTTCGCTGCCAAGGTCGCCCGCAGCTCGTCAGGCGTGCGCAGCACGGCCGAGACTGCCAAGCCAAACGTCGCTTCGATACCGTCACAAAGCTCTGCGGCCATGCCTGCCCGGTCGGTCCGCGCTGACGTCAGCACGATGTTTCCACTCTGGATGTAGGTCGATACCTCGGTGTGACCGAGCGAGGTGATCAGGTCCCGAAGGTTGGCCATCGCCAACCGGTTGGCACCCCCCACGTTGACGCCGCGTAGCAGCACAACCCATGTCGCCATCGCAATACCCTGTCACAACGGGCCACATAGGCCCGCCAGTGACCTGCCCAGTGTCGACGGTGTCTGCGTTCCGGGCGCGATCTTCGCTAGAATTGAATTTCGGCACGTTGCATTCCTCCCGATTCGACAACACCCAATGACGCACCAACCTCGACGATCTCCCCGGCCCACATCTCGCGCCCAGCGCGATGCGCGGCGCGCCTTGGCCGTGCTTGGTGCCGGCGCCGCGCTGATCGGTGTGATTTCGCTGGCTCAGTCGGTGTTTCACCATTCACCATCGCAAGCCACAGCAGCGGCACCGAACTCGCAGGTCATACCTGATGCCTCGTCGACCACAGTCTCAGCAGCAAGCCCTGGCCTTGTCGGCGATGCGACGAGCACGACCATCGCCGGAGCCGCCGCTCAGCTCCAGGCAGCCGAGAAAGATGTCAGCGGCGACGAGCCAGTGGCCGGCGCGGTCGGTTGCACGCTCGACAAGCGTGAACTTCGCATCGGCGATTCGGGTGCTGCAGTCAGCTGTCTGCAGCAAGCCCTCATCGCCGCCGGTTACCTCAGCGGATCACCCAGCGGGCAATACGACAACGACACGTTCAGCGCCGTCAACAAGCTGCAGAAGGACAAAGACCTCTTCGTCGATGGTCTCGTCGGTCGTGAAACTGCACTCGCCCTCGATGTGTGGCCCGACGAAGCATCACTGGTGGTTCACACTCCGCCGCCGGCCGACGGCGCCGTCGACCTGCTTGGCTATCCGCTCTCGTATGTCGCCACGAGTGGGCCCGACGCACCTCCGCTGCCGGCGAATTCTGGCAGCGGAAAGCGTGTTGTGTACGAGCGCTCCGGTCAACGAGTGTGGGCCGTCGACAAGAACGACCGGGTCCTTCGCTCGTGGCTGGTCGCGGGCAGCAAGTACAACAACGAGGTCCCTGGCACGCACAAGGTGTTCAGCCGTAGCGAGGTGTCGACCGCCTGGAACGGCAAAGCCTTCTTGCCCAGGATGATCCGATGGTTGAAGACCGACATCGGCAACATCGGCTTTCACGGCATACCCCGGCATGTCTCCGACGGGTCGCGGTACATGAAAGACAGCGAGCTGGGCCAGCGTCTGTCGGGTGGATGCCAGCGTCAGGCCGACGCCGACGCCGCCTTCATGTGGGACTTCGCCCAGGTCGGTACAACAGTCGTCGTCCTGTAGATACCGCGCATCAGTTCTGACCGGTACCGCGAAAGAACCGCCGGACCCAAGGCCCAGCGGTTCGTTCAACTAACCGAGTTTCACATCAAGGTTGGTTCAGAGCGGCCTGACGTTTTGTGCTTCTTCGCCCTTACGGCCGGGAGCAATGTCGAACTCGACGCTCTGGCCCTCTTGCAATGACTTGTAGCCATCGCCTTGGATGTTGGAGTAGTGAACGAAGACGTCTTCGCCACCCTCGCGTGCAATGAATCCAAAGCCCTTCTCGGCGTTGAAGAACTTTACGGTACCTGTAGTCAACTGTCTCTCATCTCATGAAAATCGGCACGCCAGATTCAGCGAGCCGATTGCACGCTATCGCCATGTGGATCGGAACGTGCTATCCCGTCACGCAGGCGAGGCACGGCGGATGTGCCAGACGATCTGCACTCCCAGCCAGACCCGTTCACGCACGGTGAGGTCGAGCACGAATCCGTACCGGTTTGCGGCCGCCGAGATGGTCGGCATGTCGCAACCCTCGCTGAGAACCATCAACGCTGCCGAAGGTTGCAGGCCGTCTGTGAAGTGGTTGCCCAATCCGGAAAAGAAGCGTTCGAAGTAACCAAGGTCGGCGCCGGCGAACCAGGCCCGCTCGGCGTCGTCGACAGGGTCCTTGGCGTAGTAAGGAGGATTGACCACGATCAGATCAAACATGCGACCGTCCAACGCTGCGAAAAGATCTGACTGCAAGACCTCGATGTTGAGACCGTTGGCCGTCGCGTTCGACATCGTTGCACTCACAGCCTCGGCATTGATGTCGATCGCCGTGACCACTGCTCCAGCGCGTGCCGCCACGAGGGACAGCAGACCGCTGCCACATCCGACGTCGAGCACTGACATACCGTTGGGCCGCAGCCGTTCGATTTCGGTGGCCAGCACTCCACTCGAGAAGAACACACCTGGGTGGAACACGCCGGCGGGCACCTTCAGCCTCAACGCGCGCCATCGCCACGCCCTCTGGCTTCGAACATGGCGTATCGCCCACGGCCCGTAGAGCAGCATCAGTGATGTGTGGGCTCGCCGGCGAAAGCCGGAGAGCGTCGTCACCGGTACAGGTCGGGCGTCTCGAGCGGCGCGACCTCCACCGGCTGTCGATGCCGCAACGATTCGATAGCGGCCTCGACAACGCGTTCTGCGACCAACCCATCCCATGCCGATGGGCCGGCGGTGACGCCAGCGTCGACCGACGCGAGCCACGCCGTGTCCTCGATGCGGTAGGCATCGGCGAATCGTTCGAACCAATCCGTTCCGATGTCGACACCGGACGCTCCGTCCCGGCGCAATGTCGGGCGCATCACCGGAGCCATGGCGGCGCCGCCGAGTGCGCCCTCGACCTCGACGGTGACCTCGTAGAAGAAGCTGTGTTCGCTGAACTCGATGACTGCGTGGCCGCCGCCATCGAACTCGGCAGTCATCAGCAGGTGCTCCACATGGTCCGGGTTGGGCGTGACAATGGTCGTCACTCGCGAGATCTGGCGGCCAACCAGCCATCGCAGGGAATGGATGTCGTGAACGAGCGATTGGTTCAACACCAGCTGCGCGGTGCGACGGATCTCGTGGCGGTTGCGATGCACGCAACGGACGTGGTGCAACTCGCCCAAGGCCGCGGCTGCGGCGGCGAGCTGCACGTGGGCCGGGTCGTAGACGCGCATCAGGCCGAGTTGCAGCAGGCGTCGCCCGAGTGAGATTTCGGCGTCGACGATCCGTTGACAGGCATCGGATCCGACGGCGAGCGGCTTCTCACACAGGATGTGGGTGCGCTTGGTCAGAGCGGCATGAACGAGCGACTCGTGCGTGTCCTCGGGCGATGCAATCACCAAGCCATCGATGTCGCTCATCGACGCAACCGTGAGACCATCCTTGGTGGCAGCACCACCGACCTCATCGCTGAGCGCCTGAGCCGCAGCCAAGCGTGGATCGGCGATCGCCACGATCTCGACACCGGGCATCGTCGCCAGACAGCGAGCGTGAAACGAGCCCATTCCACCGGCTCCAACGATTGCCAGACGCATGGGTT
>JANPBZ010000025.1:0-5025 GCA_031430695.1 Ilumatobacteraceae bacterium | reverse complement strand
ACGACCTTGGTGCCGGTCGACCCGTCGGTGTTGATCCCGATCGCCATCGGCAACAAGCCGTTTCCCGCCGACGGCGACGAGCTAGCCACCCAACATCACGGGTACACGGGCGACCCCAACGCAACGTTGCAGACGTGGTTGATCACGCCGATGGCCGTGCCCAGCGGACCTGATGTGCGCCTGCTCGGCTTCGAACGCACCGTCGGCATCAGTTCGACGACCGCCACGTTCCTCACGGGCCCGATCGATCCCGAGGTGACGTTGACGAGCATCGAGACGAACCTGGCGCCCAGCCCCACATACACCGTCACTCGCTCGACGCGGACCGAGGGCACCGTCACGATCTACGGCCTCGATGCGCAGCCGACCACGGTGCAGGGCGATCCTCCTGGATGGTCGATCGAAGCCAGCGCGGTCGATCAGCTCGGCATCGTCAGCATCAAACGCATTGACTATGCGTTCGAGAAGGTTGTGCCAGCGTTCAACGACCTGCCACCCACGTTGCAGCCCGATGTGCTCAACCAAGATGCAATTGCGGTGAACGTCGGTGGCCTGTTGACGAGCATCGTCTACGAGTACGGCGTTTCATCCCTCGGCGACACACCCGAGCAACGCACACGCCTCAGCTACGACATCGCCAACGATTTCGCCACAGCCACCGCAGACCTGAAGGCGCTGTTGACGGTCGGGTGGGACATCAGCGAACAGCCCGACGCGTTGTACTTCACATCAACCAGCACGTCGGAAGTGTGGACGCTCGACCAGTCCGGCGGCACCACCCATCTGACCTACGACACCGGAAGCTGACATGCACTCCCCGATCCAACCGACACTTCACTGATGCGCCACCTTCTCGCCGGCGGTGGCGGCTTCGTCGGCTCGCACCTCACCGAACTCTTCCTGGCGCGCGGCGACGAGGTGGTGGTCGTCGACAACTTCGCGACAGGTCGTCGGTCCAACATCGCCCACCTCGCCGATCACCAGCGGTTCTCGTTAATCGAACACGACATCACGACGCAGCTGCCGGTCTTCGACACCGCGTTCGACTCTGTACTCGATCTGGCCAGCCCGGCATCGCCCGCCGACTTCGCGACGATGCCGCTCGAGATCCTCGCCGTCGGCTCCACCGGCACACGCAACATGCTGGACCTCGCTCTCGAGCACAACGCCCGCTTCTTCCTGGCATCGACCAGCGAGGTCTACGGCGACCCGGTGGTGCACCCGCAGCCCGAAACGTACTGGGGTAACGTCAGCTCGATCGGACCCCGGAGTTGCTACGACGAGGCCAAGCGATTCAGCGAGGCAATCACCATGGCCTACCACCGCGTGCACGGCCTCGATGTGCGCATTGCCCGCATCTTCAACACCTATGGCGAACGCATGCGCCCCGACGACGGCCGTGTCGTCAACACCCTCGTGGTGCAAGCGATGCGCGGCGACCCAATCACCCTGCACGGCGACGGCTCGCAAACGCGCAGCTTCTGTCATGTGGCCGATGAGATCATCGGGCTGACCGCCGTGCTCGATGGACACCTCATCGGGCCGGTCAACGTCGGCAGCCCAAACGAGTTCACCATCCGCCAACTCGCCGAACTGGTCGTCGAGCTGACCGGCTCGTCGAGCGAAATCATCATCGTGCCGCTACCGCCCGAACGCGAGGGCGACCCCGTACAACGCCGACCCGATATCAGCCTGATCAACACCGCCTACGGATGGCAGCCGACGATCGACCTCGACGAGGGCCTGACCCGCATGATCCACTGGTTCCGTACCGAGGAGGGAATCGGATGAGCATTCTGGTCACCGGTGGAGCCGGATACATCGGGTCGCACACGGTGCGCCGCCTCACCGCTCTCGGCCACGAAGTCGTCGTGCTCGACTCGATGGAGTACGGCAACCGCAACGCCGTGATCGAAGCCGAATTGGTCGAGGGCGACATCGCCGACCTCGACCTCGTCGTCGACCTGTGCAATCGACGAGACATCACCCAGGTCGTGCACTTCGCCGCCTACAAAAATGTGGGCGAGTCGATGCACCAGCCGTCGCGCTACTGGCTCAACAACGTCACCGGCACCGTCAAGCTGGTCGAGGCGATGCTGACCGCGGGCGTCAACGACATCGTGTTCTCTTCGTCGTGCTCGGTCTACGGCACGCCGGCCGTCGTGCCGGTCACCGAAGACGCCCCGATTCAACCCGAGAGCATCTACGCCGAATCGAAGGCAATCACCGAACGGATCCTGCACTGGTACGGCATCAGCCACGGGCTGCGCTCTGTCAGCCTGCGCTACTTCAACGCCGCCGGAGCCAGCGCCGATAGCCGCATCGGTGAAGACTGGCGGCAATCAATGAACCTCATCCCGTTGGTGATGAAGGCCACGCTCGGGAAGGCCCCAGCCGTGCAGGTGTTCGGCAACGACTACCCCACCCCCGACGGCACGTGCATACGCGACTACATCCACGTCGACGATCTCGCCGACGCCCACGTCAAATCGCTCGACTACCTCGCCGACGGCGGCCCGTCGACGGCGCTCAACGTCGGCACCGGCAGCGGCAGCAGCGTGATGGAGGTCATCGCCGCGACCGAACGACTCACCGGTCGATCGGTCCCCTGGGACGCGGCCCCCCGTCGCGCCGGCGATCCCATCGCCGTGTTCGCCGATCCCACGCATGCCGCCAAGCTGCTCAACTGGCAGCCCGTGCACGGCCTCGACGACATCGTTGCCTCAGCGTGGCAATGGCACAGCACGCACCTCGACGGCTACGACGAGTCGCCGTCCCCCTGACGCTGACGATCGAGCCAACCGAGTAACACGGCGATCGCCCGAGGGTCGTGGCGCAGTCGATGGCCGGCCCCCGGAATCAAGTTCAGTTCTGCTGCCCCATGAGCCTCGGCCAGTTGCCGGGCATCGGCCGTCGGCACGTCGTCATCGTCGTCACCGTGCATGACAAGCAGGGGACGCGGCGCCAGCCGACGGGCAGCGTCGACCGGCCGGAACCGGCGCAACTCTCGGGCCCACTCGTCGAACGACCGCGGAAAGCTGGGAGTACGGATGGCGCCGATCTCGCGGGCATGTTCCAGAAACCGTCGAGGCTGGGCGGCCCAGTCGTCGAAATCGGCGCGCGGACTCAGCAGCGCTGCGCCTCGCACACGCGGGTCGTCGGCAGCGACACAGGTGGCCACCGACCCGCCAGTGTTCGTGCCAACCAACCAGATCCCGGTCGGGCTCGTCTCGGAGATGAGATTGTCGATGGCGGCGCGCAGGTCGTCGACCCATCCCTGCAGTGAGAAATCGCCCTCACTCGTACCACAGCCGCGGAATGTGAACGTCATCGCCACCCATCCGAGCTCGTTGGCCATGCGGTCGATCAACTCGGGGAAGGTGCCGCCACTCTGGCGAGCATCGAGCGGTCCCATGGGGAACCCGTGACACAGGATCACCCCGGGTAGTGGACCGTGGCGTCCGGCCGGACGCGCCAGGTAACGCGCCAGTGTGAGGTTGCCGGAGCGGAACTCGCCGTTCACACCGTGCGCTTAGGTTCTCGGTTTGCGTTGACGACGGTTCGCTCCCGGCCGCGCCAACACGTACCCGCGGTTGCGTGCCTCGACCAGCGTGTCTGGGCCGAAGCACAGACCCGTCTCGGTGTGGATGATGTCGTCGATCACCGCGGCGTCGTCCCACGTATCGAGGTCGTAGACGAACTGCGTGCGCTTGTCACCGAGGAACCTGGTGTGTTCGAAGCGGGACGGACGCTGCATGACGCTCGACGCTAGCGCGGCCATCCCCCGATGCGATGATGAGCCGGTGCCCACCGAGATCGAGTTCTACTTCGACCCGATGTGCCCGTGGGCCTACCAGACCTCGGTGTGGATCCGCGACGTGCGATCCCAGATCGACCTCGACATCACCTGGCGCTTCTTCTCGCTGGAAGAGATCAACCGACCCGACGGCAAGCGGCACCCGTGGGAACGGCCGCTGGCGTACGGCTGGACACCGATGCGCGTCGCCGCCTGGTTGCGACGCATCGACATGAGTCTGTGCGATCGATGGTACGAGGCGTGCGGAAGGGCCCTGCATGTCGACGGACGGCGATTCTACGACCGTGACGTCGCCATCGACCTGCTCGAGTCGATCGGTGCCGCGCCGACCTCGTGGGACGACGCCATAGCCGACCCGACCACACACGACGACGTGCGCACCGATCACGACCACGCCGTGGCCACATACGGCGCATTCGGTGTGCCGATCATCGTGTTCGCCGGCGGTCGCGCAATCTTCGGCCCGGTGGTCGTGCCCGCACCGACCGGTCATCACGCGCTGAAGCTGTGGGACCTGTGCACCACGTACTCGGAAATCGACGGATTGTTCGAGATCAAGAAGCCGAAGACACACGACGACCTGCGGATGATCGCGCATCAGTTCGAGCCGTATCTGACCGCTCGTCAATGGGCGACCATCGAGAACCCAGCACCCTGAGGACACCCATGATTCCGATCGAATCCATCGACAAACTCGAGACCATCTGGCGGTCGCTCGCAGCGCTCGGCAGCGAACTCGACGAGCACCAATGGACGCTGCCCACCGACCTCGCCGGCTGGAACGTGCAAGACAACCTCGCCCACTTGATCGGCACCGAGCGGTCACTGCAGGGCCTGTCGGCAGCTGTCGCCCCGCCGCAGATGGGTGACCATGTCAAGAACCCGATCGGACAGTTCAACGAGGCTGAAGTCGAGGCTCGCCGCAGCCGTTCGGGCGCCGAGGTGTTGGCCGAATGGAACGACCTCGTCGAGCTTCGGGTCTCCACGCTGCGAACCGCCGACGAGGCGTACTTCGCCAAGGCAATGGCCACCCCGACCGGGCCCGGAACCATGGCCGACTTCTTGCACATCCGGGTGCTCGACTGCTGGATCCACGAGCAAGACATGCGTCGCGCCGTCGGCAAACCGGGTCACCTCGCCGGACCCGCGGCCGAACACACAGTCGATCGATTGTTGCGCACGATCCCCATCGTGGTCGGCAAGCGAGC
>JANPBZ010000024.1:0-13561 GCA_031430695.1 Ilumatobacteraceae bacterium | reverse complement strand
CATCCGATCGCACCGCGTCGTCGACGGTATCGACACCTTGGTACGCCACATGGCAGCTGAGGTCGCCGATTCGATATCGACCGGAGAATCGTTGGTCAGCGTTCAGCACAACGAGGAGTCCGTTACGGTCACCACGTCTCGACGAAGCCTGCGCGCAGACCACGTTGTGCTGACCTGTTCGTTGGTTGCGCTGCGGTCGGTGCGTTTCGATCCTCCGTTGCCCCAACTTCTGCAGCAAGCCATCGATGAACTCGGCTACGGCACGGTCACCAAGACCGCAGTGCAGTTTGCTGAGCGCCGATGGCCAAGTGGCTACGCGACGACCGAGGGCGTCTCGCAGCGAATATACGAACCAACGGTTGATCAGCCCGGCACTGCAGGAGTACTGATGTCGTACGCCGGCGGCGACGGCGGTCGCGGCCTTGCCACCCAGTCGGAGAGCGATCGGCTGCGACTGATCGAATCCGACATGCGCACGGTTCACGACATCGCCGCGCCGTCGACCGGCGGGTTCTCGCGGGCCTGGTCAGCGCAACCCCGCTATGGGGGCAGTTATGCGGCGTACGGCCCCGGTCAGGTCACTGCGTTCTGGGAGGTGTTGCGCCATCGGCACGGGCAGATCTGGCTCGCCGGCGAGCACGTTGCGACGTGGACCGGATACCTCGAGGGAGCGGTCGAAAGTGGGGAACGTGTTGCAAACGAAATTCGTGGCGCGAGCTAGCCTCGTGATGCATGCCCCCAAGTAAGCAGGCCCCGTCGGAATCATCACGCAAGACTGGGCCTCCTCGAATTGCAATCGGCCCCGATCCCGAGGGTGGCCAGCATTGGTTGAAGGGCGCGATCAGGGCCGGCGGTGGGCAGATTGTGCCAGTGGCCGATGCTGAGGCGCTGATGTGGACGCAACCCCGCCACGCCGATCAACTCGAAGCGGTACTCGAGGCCAACGAGCGAATCGCCTGGGTGCAACTGCCGTACGCCGGAATCGAACCATTTGTTCATCTCGTGCAGGACGACCGCACCTGGACATGTGGCAAGGGCATCTTCGCCGAACCGGTTGCCGAGCTCGCGCTCACCCTGGCGCTCGCTGGGCTGCGCCACCTCGGCACGTACGTGAAGTCGACGACCTGGCTGGGTGAGGCCGGCCGCAACCTGATCGGCGGCAAGGTCACCATCTTGGGTGGCGGCGGCATCGGCACAGCATTGGTGCGAATGCTCAAGCCGTTCGACTGCCACATCACCGTGGTGCGCAACCGCATCGAGGAGATGGACGGTGTCGACGAGGTGCTGGCCGCCGAGCGCTATATCGATGCCCTCGCAGGTGCTGATCTGGTTGTGTTGGCGCTGCCGTTGACGGCTGAGACCGAGGAGATGATCTCGCTCACCGAGTTGGAGATGATGGAGAACCACGCCTGGATTGTCAACGTTGCCCGCGGCAAGCACATCGTCACCGACGACCTGGTGTGGGCATTGCAGAACGGCGTGATTGGCGGTGCCGGCCTCGACGTCACTTACCCCGAGCCGTTGCCTGACGACCATCCGTTGTGGTCGATGCCGAACTGCGTCATCACCCCGCACATCGGCGCGACGCTGGAGATGGAAGAGCCGTTGTTGAGCGCGCGGATCACCGGCAACATCCGACTCTTCGCCAACGACAAGCCACTGCAAGGCGTGGTCTATCCCGATCTCGGGTACTAGTCGTGGCCGAACTCGACGCAACAGCGCTGGTCGGGTTGCTGGCCGATGCCCATCGCCGCCGCGTTGTCGCCGCCATCGAACTCGGTGCGCTGCACGTCGATGAGGTCGTGGCGGCGACCGGTCTGACGCCGACCCGGGTCGCCAAGGCGTTGGGCAAACTTGTCGAGGCCGGCCTCGTCGCCAAGGGTGCTGATGGATTGGGGGTTGCCGGTGATGCGTTCCAATGCGCTGCCCGGCAGGCCAATGAGCGTCCTGCGTCAACGGAGTTCGCCGATGCGCCAGAGGAAACCCGGAAGGTACTTCGCTCGTTCGTTGTCGACGGCCGGTTGCAGTCCATTCCCGTCGCGGCGGCGAAGCGGGCGGTGATCCTCGACTGGCTGGCACAGGAGTTCGAGCCAGGAGCGACCTACAGCGAGAAGATGGTCAACCTCATCCTTGGTCAGCGGCACGCCGACACTGCCGCGCTACGCCGCTATCTGGTGGATGACGGCTTCCTCGATCGAGCCCATGGCCAGTACTGGCGGAGCGGCGGTACGGTCGAGCCGTGACCCACTACGAAGTGCTCGGGGTCGATCGCGATGCATCGACATCCCAGATCCGAACAGCATTCCGTCGTCTCGCCCGTGCCCATCACCCCGACACCAGCACGTCGGGTTCTGCCGAGTCGCTGGCGCCGATCAACGAGGCGTGGCGGGTCCTCGGCGACCCGGCGTTGCGTCGCGCCTATGACCGTTCACTCGCTGGCGAGGCTCGGTCGTCGACTGCGCATACGGTTTCTCCTGCGCAGACCATGGCACCGCCACCGCCGTCGAACTTCCCGTGGCGGTTCCTGGCCGGCATGACCGCCGTCGGGATCGGGATCGTGATGCTGGGTGTTTTCACGTACGAGCCGTCAGCGCCGGGACCGCCCGACAACGTGCTCGAGGCCGGCTCGTGCGTCGTGATCGAAGACAACGGCGACGCGTCGGAGGTCAACTGCGAGACCGATCACGACGGCGTGGTCGAGAGCATGATCGACGTCGACGAACGCTGCCCTGTCGAGTTCGAACCCCACCGCGACCGCCAGGGTCTCGGTGTGGTGTGCGTGCGATTCGACGTATGACCTCGAGGATGAAATGTCCCTCGCTGCTAGTCTTGCGGCTCTATACGGGCGTATAGCTCAGTTGGTTAGAGTACGTCGTTCACACCGACGGGGTCCACGGTTCGAGTCCGTGTACGCCCACCCACGCCGGCATCGGACGTCCCCTAGCGGGGACTCTGGATGCCTCAGCTCGACGGCTCAGTCCTGGTCTCTGGTGACGACGAACGCGTCCTCGACCGTTCGACGGTCCGCACCATCCGTACACCGAGGCTCTGCTGACCTGCTACGCCGACCCCGCGCCGACGTGATCGGGCTCGGCGACATCCCCGGAGCGCTGCCCGACCTTTCGTTGCCGCTGAATGGGGAAATCGGCGCACAGATGTAGTGGCTGCCGCTTGTAGGACAACCCGATGGAAAGCATCGGAGTGTCTGCAAGCCCACCGGGGTGTACGGAAACACTCCGACTCATGGCAGCGTGCTGGTCGACAGGCTTGGCCGCCTACAGTCACCTCGTGTCCCGTCCAATTCTTCCCGTGCGTGTAATGGCCTTACTTCCGGGGCTCACCGTGCTGCGGGGCTATCGCCGCGAGTGGTTGCGAGCGGATGTGATGGCAGGGTTGACGGTGGGGGCGATGCTGATCCCGCAGTCGATGGCGTATGCCGAGTTGGCGGGCCTCGCGCCGCAGTTCGGGTTCTATGCCGTTATCGGCGCGCTGGTCGTGTACGCGCTGGTGGGCACGAGCCGACATCTGGGTGTCGGACCCGAGCCGGGGACGGCGATCCTGGCAGCCGCCGGGGTGGGAACGATCGCCGCCGGCGTCCCGGAGCGATACATCGCACTGATGGCCGCGCTGGCGTTGGTCGTGTCGGGCATCTGCCTCGCCGCAGCGGTAGCGCGCCTCGGCTTCCTCGCCTCGGTGCTGTCCAAGCCGGTGTTGGTGGGGTACATCACGGGCGTCGGCCTCACACTTCTCAGCAGCCAGATCGCGAGTTTCACGGGCGTG
Source organism: Ilumatobacteraceae bacterium (assembly GCA_031430695.1). Taxonomy (GTDB): domain Bacteria; phylum Actinomycetota; class Acidimicrobiia; order Acidimicrobiales; family Ilumatobacteraceae; genus JAENVT01. Next base: position 9,781 of record JANPBZ010000024.1, on the reverse strand, counting down.
CCGATCACGTCCGACACATTCTTTCCGCGGTTCAAGGAGTTGTTTGTCAACGCCGGTGATGTGCACCTTGTCACCTTGGCGCTTGCCTTCGGGACGTTGGCCTTCATTCTCGGGTTGAAAGGGGTTGCGGCGAAGGTTCCTGGTGCGCTTGCCGGTGTCGTGATGGCCACGGCCATCGTCGCCTTGTTCACTCTCGGTGATCACGGCATCGCCTTGGTCGGCACGATCCCGGATGGACTTCCGGTTCCCGGCATCCCCAGCGCTTCGATGAGCGATCTGGGGCGCCTGCTACCGGTGGCCGCTGGTGTTGCTCTGGTTGGCTTCAGCGACAACGTCCTCACCGCCCGCTCGATCGCATCCGGCCGCGGCTACCGGATCGACGCCAACCAGGAGTTGCTGGCGCTCGGCTTGACGAACCTGACTGCGGGGCTGTTGCATGGCTTCCCCGTCTCGTCGAGCGCCAGCCGTACCGCAGTGCCTGCTGCTCTCGGCAGCAAGACGCAACTCGTGTCGTTGCTTGCAGCAGCATCCGTGGTTGCGACCCTGCTGGGCTTGGGTCCGCTGCTGGCCGAGATCCCACGAGCCGCTCTCGCCGCGGTGATCGTGTCGGCCGCGATCGCCATCATCGACGTGGCCGGTTACCGAACGCTGTGGAGAGTGGGCCGGGAGGAGTTCGTTCTGGCCGTCGTTGCGGCGCTCGGGGTGATTGTGTTCGACGTACTGGTGGGAGTGCTGGTCGCAGTGACCCTGTCGATCATCGTGGCGCTGTACCGAATCGCCCGACCCCACGACGCGATCCTCGGTGACTACCCGGGCCTCGACGGCTGGGTTGATGTGGATGCCTATCCAGAAGCGGTGACCGAGCCTGGTCTCGTCGTGTATCGCTTTGACGCCCCGCTGTTCTTCGTTAACGCCGACCGCTTCCGGGAGCGGGTCGAACTGACCCTGGCCGACAATCCCGGCAAGAACGACTGGCTGGTGCTCGACTTCGAGGGCGTGGGAGCGCTCGATGCAAGCGCCCTCGACGTGCTGGCTGAACTCGTGGAGTCGCTCCCAGGACTCGGGGTACGGGTCGTCGCCGTGGCTCGGGCCAACGACCAGGTGTTGGCGAGGCTCGAACGGGCCTCGCTCGTGCAACCCAGCGGGGCGTTGCACGTCTTCCCAACGATCAATAGCGCCGTGCGGGCCTACCGGCAGCAGCGCTATTGATCGGACGGCCAGCCTGCGCCCAACGGGTAGTTCGAGGCCAAGAATTCTTGCACCTGCTCAGGCGTCATGTTCAGCGCTTGGGCCAGACCGGGGACGAGCTTCTCGGAATCGGTCTGCATGCCCTTGATGCCATCGAGGTAGGCGTTGAACTTCGTCACGTTCTCCTGGCAGCATGTCCTGCCCGTGATTGGCCTTCGATGGAAAGCCGAGTGCAAACGGCGCGGCGATCATCAACACGCCCAAAGCACCAATGATCCAAAGGACCCTGCGCACGGCGGTCCCCACCTTTCGTCTGGGCCGCGACGCGCCCTCTGGCCTCAAGATTCGTCCAAGGAGCCTGCTCTCCAAGGGTCAGAGGCAGCGATTCGATGTGGACCTTCGACCTTCGCCGTGCTCGAGAAATCCATTCCGACCACGACGCGGCCAAACAGTTGCTGCGCAGCCTTGTCGAGCAGTCGCCGGTCGCGGCGTCGGCCGGTGTAGACGGACTGATGAAGCCGGGTCGCGCGGCGTTTCTCGGGTACGTTATGAGAGATGACGCGTCTGTGTGAACGCCCTGGATGTTCGCAAGTCGCGGAGATGACGTACGGCTTCGACGCCGAACATCTGATGGTCTGGATCGACTCGTACGACCGGGTTTCCACCGATCGCGCTGGTGTGTTGTGTCGACGCCACGCCGATGCCATGGTTGTGCCGCTCGGCTGGATGCTCGATGATCGCCGCGATCCTGTTCCGCGATTGTTCAAGGCGCCGGCCCAACTCACGGCTGCGGCGCCGCGTCAGCGGCGCGCCTCACGACATCACCACGATGACACCGAGCAACTCGAACTTGGCGCCGATGTCGTCATGGCCGTGTTGGACGATGTTCCCGACGCACCCGATGCGACAGTCGAGGCGCTCGAAACCGAGGTCCTTCCGTGGAAGCCGATGTTCGATCAGACCGACGATCTCGATGGTTTGCTCGAGGCCCGTGGTCCACTGCTGGCACGGGCGTTCGGCGGTCAGGGTCGGCAACGGCCCGTCGGCTGATCCCCGTAGGAACGGCGATACTTGCGGGGATGGATGTCACTGCGTCGCTCGAAGCGCCCTGCACGGCCGAGCAACTGTTCGAGCTGGTCGACGACCTGTCGACGTATCCGCAATGGAACGGCCTGGTACACAGCGCTGCGGCTGAGCTGGGGGGCCATCCGGCCTGGGATGTGGAGTTGCGCGCCCGCCTCGGACCGTTGGCGCGCAGCAAGCGGTTGAGGATGGTGCGTACGGTTCGCGACGCCGAAGCGTTCACCGTCACGTTCGAGCGAGATCAGGCGGATGGCCGCAACCATTCGCCTTGGGTGCTCAGTGCAACGATCGTCGAGCGCGACGGGCTGAGCACGTTGACCATGCACTTGCACTATGGCGGTTCACTGTGGACCGGCGGCGCACTCGAACGGGTGCTGGCCGAACAGATCACGTCGGGTCGTGAGCGGTTGCTGCGTCTCGTGGCGACCATGCGCTGAATCGGCCGTCGTCGCGGCTCTCGAGTGTCAAGGCCATCCCGAAACATTCGCTGAGATTGGGCGACGTCAGCGTGCTGCGGATGGGACCCGACGCCACTACCTTGCCCTCGCGCAGCATCATCGCGTGGGTCATGCCCGGCGGGACCTCGTCGAGATGGTGTGTCACCAGAATGAGCGGAGGAGCAGCCGGATCGGTCGTCAACTCGGCGAGCGCCTGCACCAGATGCTCGCGGCCACCGAGGTCGAGGCGAGCGCTGGGTTCGTCGAGCAACAGCAGCGACGGCTCGTTCATCAGCGTCCGGGCCAGCAACACTCGCTGTTGCTCGCCGGACGAGGCCGTTGCCATGGGCCGGTCGGCAAGCCAGCCGACGCCCATCTGCTCGAGGCACGACCGCGCCCGGGAGTGATCGTCGTCGTCGTATCGATGCCACCACGGCTCCAACGCTGCGTACTTTGCAGTCATCACGATGTCGATGCAACGCAGCTCTTGACGAAGCTGCACGGCCAGCGATGGCGACATGTAGCCAATGCGGCGACGCAGGACGCGCACGTCGGTGCGACCCAGATGTTCACCCAAGACGCTCACGTCGCCGCTGGATGGATGCTCGTACATCGCCGCGATCCGCAACAGCGTGGTCTTGCCAGAACCGTTGGCACCCAACACGACCCATCGTTGACTAGGCAGCACGTTCCACGTCAGCGGGGCGAGGATCGTGCGGCCGTCACGCACGAAGCTGACATCGACCAGCCGCAAGACCTCAGCCTGTGACGCCTCCGGCCGGGACAGGTTCGACATGGAGAAGTGACGATATCGCCACGCAGAGTAAGAGGTGCCCGTCAGAATGGGCAATCCACTGGTACCCTCGCAGCGGGATGCGACGGTTACTGGTGATTGTGTCGGCTTTGTGCTTTCTTGCGCCGCTGTCGTTGACCACGGTCGGGCGCGCCGAGGACACCGCCGCCGAAAAGGCTGCCAAGGAGATCGCCGACGCGCGCGAGAGGGCCAATGCTGCAGCGGATGCGTACTTCGCGTCCGAATCGCGAATCGATGAGCTCACCTTGCAGGAAGCCCAGCTGAAGTCCGAGATCGCCGCTTTGGAGGGTGATGTGAAGGCCTTGCAGCTGGCCGTCGAGAACGTCGCGATCGGTCGTTATACCAGGTCAGGTAGCACGGGTGTGCCGCTCCTCACCGGCTTCCAAGCGCCCGAGGATCAGATCAAGATCGATGCCCTGATGGAGGTGATCTACGACTCGTCGTCCAACGACTTCGACCGATTCGATGCCCTCAACGCCGACCTCGCAGACAAGCGTCAGGAACTGGCCGACAAGAAGGACCAGGCCGAGAAAGAGCGCGCCAACCTTGCCCTGTTGAAAGATGCCGCGTCGGCAGAGGTGCAGCGCTTGAAAGACGTCGAGGCTGATCGCCTCGACGACGAGGCCGTACGTAGCGCTTTGGTCGCAGAGCAGGCGCGGCGAAAACGCGACGCAGACCGCCGAACGCTGCTCAGCGCGCCACCGCCCACCATCGCGTCGCCTGCGGGTTCGTCCACCGACGACCCGGATACGGATCCGGACGACGTCGGAAGCGATACCGGCACCGATGTCGCGCCAACGGGTGTCGCAACGCGTCCGTCATTGCCTAACGCCGGTGGCGGTCAAACCGGTGGCGGGGGCAGCGGCAGTTTCCCGGGTGGCGCCGGCAACGACTACGCCGGGCCTGGCTGGGTCTGCCCGACCGGCAGCGAGCCTGCGCCGTTCGCCAACACCTGGGGTGCGCCGCGTAGCGGCGGTCGTCGCCATCAAGGTGTCGACATGATCGGTCAGCGAGGTATCCCGATTCTCGCCGTCGTCGACGGTATCGCTGAGCCGCGAAGCAACGTGCTCGGCGGCCTGACCCTTTGGTTGACCGGCGTCGACGGTCACAAGTACTACTACGGCCACATGGATAGTTACGGCCAACTCGGCTCGGTGACCGCCGGAACAGCGATCGCATTTCTCGGCCAGACCGGCAATGCCCAGTTCAGCATTGCTCACCTCCACTTCGAGATTCATCCGGGCGGTGGTCCGGCAGTCAATCCATTCCAGACTGTGGCGGCTCACTGCCCATCGTTCGGCTGATGACCGATGATCTCGACGACAGGCTGGCAGCCGTCCTCGGGGTCGCTGAGGTCACCGGACTGACGAGATTGTCGGGTGGAGCATCGCGCGACACGTGGCGGTTCGAGGCTGATGGGCGACTGCTGATCCTGCAGCGTCAACGTGATGGAAGCGTGCACGACATCTCCGTAGAAACAGCGGCCATTCGTGCGGCGTGCGCCGCAGGCGTTCCAGCTGCGACCGTCGTGACGGCGTCGCCGGATGCCACCCAACTCGATGCCCCGTACATGATCGTGACACACGTCGACGGCGAAACCACCGCACGCAAGATCCTGCGTGACGACCGCTACCGCAGCGCTCGCGATGCGCTCCCGGCGCAACTCGCCGAGGCGTTGGCCAAGATTCACTCGATCGACCCGACGACGGTTCCGGGTCTCTCCGAAACTGATCAGGTCGAGCACTATCGAGAGGTGCTCGATTTCTTGGGCGAGCCGCATCCGACCTTCGAACTGGCCCTGCGCTGGCTCGATGCATATCGACCACCGATATCGAGCGATGCCGTGGTGCACGGCGACTTTCGGCTCGGCAACGTGATGGTCGATCGGAAGGGCCTGCGGGCCGTGCTCGACTGGGAGTTCGTACATCTCGGCGATCCGATGGAGGACCTCGGTTGGTTGTGCGTCAGGTCATGGCGATTCGGTTCACCGAAGCCAGTTGCCGGTGTCGCCGACTACCAGGAGCTGTTCGATGCCTATGAGGCAGCAGGCGGGCGAAGCGTGCATGCCGACACGGTGCGATGGTGGGAGGTGCTCGGCACGATGAAGTGGGGAATCATGTGCATCATGCAAGCCAATGCTCACCTCACCGGGGTGGCTCGAAACCACGAGTTGGCCGCTATCGGTCGTCGTGTCTGCGAAACCGAGCATGATCTGTTCCTCACACTGGAGGACCGTTGGTGAAGCCTCATGACAGTCCATCGGCCGGCGAACTGATCGAGTCGGTCCGCGAGTGGCTGGAGCGCGATGTGCTGGCGGCCACAGACGGCCGGCTGCACTACCACGCGCGCGTGGCCATCAATGTCTTGTCGATCGTCGAACGCGAACTCGTCGTCGGTATCGACCAGCGCGCTGCTCACCAGGATCGCCTGCACTCGCTCGGATACGCGGATGATGCAGGACTTGCGTCAGCGATCCGCTCGGGCGAACTCGACGATCGGATGGCGGAGGTGCGTGCCGTGGTATGGCAATCGGTCCGCGACAAGTTGGCGGTCGCCAACCCGAAGTACCTGGCCTCACCGTGACGGTGTGATCGTCACCGGCTGCCCGGCGGCGAGTTGTCCGCACGCGGCGTCGATGTCGGTGCCGCGGTTGCGGCGAACGGTGGCATTGGCGCCGAGCTTCTCGAGCGTGTCGCGAAAGTCGTGTACACGCTTCAACGGCGAGCCGACGGTCGGATAGCCGGGTGTTGGGTTGAGGGGGATCAGATTGACGTGCGCTGGCAATCGGAACCGGCGACACAGCCTGGCGAGTTCTTCGGCATCGCTCGAACGATCGTTGACCCCGTCGATCATCGCCCACTCGAAGCTCAGCCTCCGACCCTTGACGGCCAGGTAGTCGGCGCACGCAGCCATCAGCGCATCGATCGGGTAGCGCTTGTTGATGGGCACCAGTTCGTCGCGGAGGCGATCGTTGGCGGCATGCAGCGACACGGCGAGGTTGACCGGAAGCGGCCGCGCTGTGAGGCTGCGGATGCCGGGCACCAGCCCGACTGTCGAGACGGTGAGCTTGCGCGCCGACAGCCCGAGGTCGCCATGTAAGCGCTCCACGGAATCCCACACGACGGCTTCATTGGCCAGCGGCTCGCCCATTCCCATGAACACGACGTTGCCGAGACGACGCTGCATCGACCGCGCCTCGCGGGCAGCGACGGCGACCTGTTCGACGATCTCTCCGACCGCGAGATGGCGGGAGAACCCGGCCTGCCCAGTGGCGCAGAACCCACAGCCCATCGCACACCCGACCTGGCTGCTGACGCACACCGTGACGCGATCTGGATACAGCATCAGCACGGTCTCGATCCGCTTGCCGTCGTGCAGTTCCCACAGATACTTGACCGTGTCGCCTCCGTCGCTCACACTGCGAACGACGACCTGCAGCGCGGGTATCAGTCGCTCCGCCAACGTCTCCCGCAGCGCCTTGGGGAGGTTGGTCATCTCTGCCGGCGTCGACAGGTTTTGATACAAGCCCTGCCACACCTGATCCAGCCGGTACCGCGGTTCGCCGTGCAGCAACTCGGCCAATTCAGACCGGCTGGGTTGGTACAGCGACGTCATCATGTCACGACTGGTCACATCGCGGCAGCCAACGCCGCGTACTGATCGATATGGCCGCGCAACACCTCAACGCTGGCGGTCCAGAAGGCCTCGCTGGAGACATCGAATCCGAACACCGCGCCCAGTTCCTCGGCGGTGTTCATGCCAGCGCGCGACAGCACGTCGTCGTAGGTCCGTTGGAATCGTTGCGGGTCTTCGCGGTACTTGGCGTACAGCCCGAGCCCGAAGAGCAAGCCGTACGTATACGGCCAGTTGTAAAAATGTGAGGCGTAGTAGTGCGGCTTGACCGCCCACATGTACGGGTGAGCGGTCGAATGGTCGAGTCCGTCGCCGTATGCATCGGCTTGCGCCGACAACATCATTTCGTTGAACTCCGACACCCCGATCGTGCGGCGTTGGCGGCGGGCGAAGACTTCGGTTTCGAAGATCCATCTACTGCGGATGTCGACCACGGTCTGCAAAGCGCCGAGCAAGTTGACATCGAGCAATGCCAGCCGGTCGCGACCGGTCAGATGCAGCAGCCCCTCCTCGACCACCAAGGTCTCGCAAAAGATGCTCGCCGTTTCGGCCAATGCCATGGGCAGGCGACGTTGCAGCGCGGTGCGGTTGGCAAGTTGGGTGTTGTGATAGGCGTGCCCCAGCTCGTGCGCGGTGGTCTGGGCTGAATCGACGCTGCCGTTCCAGTTGAGGAAGACGAGCGAGCGATCGCCGACGAATGGCATGCAGAACGCCCCGCCACGCTTGCCGTCGCGCGGCCCCGCGTCGATCCACTGTTCATCGACGGCGCGATCGACCAGCCCTCCAAGACTCGAGCTGTACGAGGTGAATGCGTCGCGGACGATCTCTAAGCCATCCGACCACGAGATCGCACTCGGAGCGAACGGCAGCGGGGCAAACAGGTCGTACCACGGCATGGCTCCCGCGTGCCCGTGCAGCAGGGCCTTGGCATGCATCCAGCGACGAAAATCGGGCAGCGATGCGTCGACAGCGGCCTGCATGGAATCGAACGTTGCTTGGCTGACGTTGTTGGCGAACAGCGATGCCTCGATCGGGGTGTTCCAGCCGCGCCGGCGATTGACGACGTTGGCCTCACCCTTCACAGCGTTCATTGCCGCCGCGCAGGCGAGGGCCACGGTCGGCCAGGCACGCAGTTCGGCGTCGTATGCGGCCTTGCGAACGTCGGGGTCGGCGTCGGTCGCGAGGCCACGGATGGCCGCCATCGGCAAGGTCGCGGAGCCAGTCGGAAGCTCGACCACCTCGGTGAGCTGTGACGTGATGTCCTCGTGCAGACGGTCCCAGGCACTCGACCCGGTCGTGCTCAACTCGGCGTACAGACCTTCTTCGGACTCGGCCATCTGGTGATGTGCCCGTGCAGCCAGAAAGGTGAGTGGACCACGGTGCTCGGCCACCTCGATACTGACTTCTGCAAGCGCGTCGACACCGAGCGAACTGATCCACTCTGCCAGGCGGCTCAGCAGCGGGCGCTGCTGTGATTCGCAGACCTCCAGCTCGCTCAGTAGTCCTTGGGCGGTCTCGTTGAAACTGTCGGTCGTGACGGTGGCGTACACGTATGCACCCACCAGATCCGTGCGCAGCTCTGTGTCGTTGACGGCTCGGATCACGGCGTCGGCGGCCTCGCCGTCGGCCGCCGTGACCACTCGTGTCTCGCATCGGCGAATGTCGTGTTCGTCGAAGAGGGCAGCCAACCTGGTCGAGTCGGCGCCGACCTGCTCGAGGGCATCGATGAACGATCGCGAGGCGAGAGACTCGTGAACATCGGCAACGCTCCAACGCGGGAGCACCTCGGTCGGTTCGTTCATGGATGTGCTCCGCTCGTGATCTTGAGGTCGGCGATGTCGCCAACGTAGGCATGGTCGGCGTGATGGATCGAGAATCCGAGCCGCTCGTACAGCGAAAGCGCCGCGACGTTGGCGGCGTCGACATGCAACATCCCTACGGTCAAGCCCTGCGCGGCGAGGTAGTCGAGCCCGGCGATGGTCAGTGCCTTGCCGAGACCGAGGCCGTGAAAAGGCGGATCAACTGCGATCACGTAGATCTCGCCCAAGGCAGGGGAGGTGTCGCGGTGGATCTTGGTCCAGCAGAATGCCGCCAGCACCCCGTCGCGTTCGTGAAGTCGAAAGCCGGCGGGATCGAACCATGGCTCGGCCTCGCGTTGCTGCAATGTGTCGGGTGTCCAGCCGCCCTGTTCGGGATGATCGTGAAATGCAGCGTTGTTGACCCGCAGCCACTCAGTTTCATCGCGCCCGACCACGAACGCTCGTGTAGCAATCATGGTGGTGTCGCCGATCGGCAAGGTGCGCCGAAGCTGTAGCAACCGCCGACCGCGCACCAGGCCGACGTCAGCGGCCATTTGGTCGGCACTCTCGTGCGGTCGGTGGACCCACCAGTGAACTGGGCCTCCGCCGTTGGCAGCGACCACGTCGAGCGCTGCGCGCAGGAGCAGCGGCGTCAGCTCTTCGGAACTTGCGCGCTGACTCGACGCGACGACCAACTCGACCGTCGTCGACATGTTGCCGGTGGCCAGTTGGGCGTACCCTCCGAGGATGTCGGCTTGATCGAATACGAGCACCGCCGCGAAACCCGGCCCACCGCGACGCAACAGGTCGAGCCACAGGTGGTCCGA
>JANPBZ010000023.1:0-27262 GCA_031430695.1 Ilumatobacteraceae bacterium | reverse complement strand
CGATGGTGCTCGGCCTCGACCTCGCCGAGCACCGCCAGGAGGTTCGCTCGCGGGTTGGATTGTTGGGCCACTCCAATGGCCTCTACGTCGATCTCACGGTGAGCGACAACGTCAAGTTTTGGGGGGCGACAGTCGGGGCGACCGATTCAGAGATCAAAGGCGCAGTCGAACGCATGCGGCTTGGCGACCGACTCGTCGATGTACCGGTACGCAAGCTGTCGGCAGGGCAGCGCCGTCGTGCTGCGCTGGCGTGTCTGATCGCCCGCCGCGCCGAGCTGTGGCTGCTCGACGAACCGCACGCCGGGCTCGACGCCACCGGCCGCGACGAGCTCGACACCGTGTTGCGAGACGCAACGGCCGCTGGAGCGACGATGATCGTGGCCAGTCACGAATTGGATCGAGCGGGCGCATTGGCGACGCGAGTTGTCGATGTGGTCGGCGGCCAGATCCGCGACCGGACCGGTGGAACCGCGTGAACAGCCTCAGCGTCACCCGGTTGATTGCGGCCAAGGACCTGCGCATCGAGCTGCGTAGCCGCATTCTGATCAATCAGGTCCTGCCGTTCGCAGCGATCGTGATGGTGCTGTTCGCCTTTGCCCTCGACAGGGACGACCTGCTGGCCCGTGTGGCGCCGGGGCTGGTGTGGTTGGCGACGCTGTTCAGCATGATGGTGGTTGTGCAGCGCTCGTTCGCCATCGAGGCCGGCGATGGGGCGCTCGATGCCTTGCGCACTGCGGGCGTGCCGGCGCAAGGCATCTACTTCGGCAAGGCCTTGGCGCTCACGTTGCAACTGGTGTTGCTCGAAGCGCTGCTGTTCGTGGCCGCGTTTGTGCTCTACAGCAGTCGCGTCGACCTCGATGGCGTGGTGTTGCTCATCACAAGCGCGCTAGCCGCTTCCTGCGGACTGGGCTTGGTCGGTACGCTCTATGGCGGTCTCACCACCGGAACCAAAGGTCGCGAATCACTGCTGCCCCTGTTGTTGCTCCCGGTGGTGGCGCCAGTTCTGATCGGTGCAACTCGAGCGACCGAAGCGGCACTCGACGTAGGAGGAATCTCGATGCGGGAAGGCTGGGCATGGGTGGCACTGCTGGTCACATATGCATTGCTGTTCGGCATCGGTGGCTCCCTCGCCTTCGGCCCATTGGTGGACGACGCCGTATGAGCGAGATCGTGCGCCGCCCCACCGGCACTCGCGTGTCGCGAGCTCTGGGCATTGCCACCCTTGTCGGCCTGGCCTGGTTCGTGGCCTTCGGGTTGTTCCTGTCACCCGACGATGCCGTGCAGCGAAAGGGTGTGCGCATTCTCTACATCCATGTGCCCAGCGCTTGGTTGGCGTATCTGGCGTTCATCGTCACGGCTGTCAGCAGCGCCGCCTATCTGTCGAAGCGCACGCGCTCGCTCACATGGGATCGTCTGGCCGGGGCCAGCGCCGAGGTCGGGGTGTTGTTCATGGGTATTACCTTGCTGACGGGAAGCCTGTGGGGTCGAGTGTCGTGGGGTGTCTATTGGGTGTGGGATTCGCGGGTCACCACGACGGCGTTCCTCTTCGTCACCTACCTCGGATATCTCGCGGTGCGTGGTCTTGGTGGAAGCCATGACCAACGTGCCCGGCGCAGTGCGGTCGTTGCGTTGCTCTCGGTCCTGGAGATCCCGCTGGTGCACTTCAGCGTGCAATGGTGGCGGCCGCTCCATCAGCAGGAGAGCATCGCCAAGGGCAAGCTCGAGAACTTGATGCTGTTCAGCCTGTTCATCGGTGTAATCGTGTTCACGCTGCTGTACGTCTGGCTGGTGCTGCATCGTCAGCGGGTGATGGCGATGCAAGACGCTCTCGATGACCACGGTCTCGAGTTCGCCATTGCCGAGCGCCGTGAAGAGGCCAGCATCTGATGGAGACCGGGTTCGTGATCGTCAGCTACGTCGCCACCTTTGGCGGTATCGGTGTGCTCTCGCTGGTGATGTTCCGTCGGGCCAGGGCCCTTGCTCGGCGCCTGCCACCAGAGGACCGCCCGTGGACCTGAGTCCTCGTCACACCGCCACCACTGCAACGGGGAACCCGCCCCGGCACCGAAACCGGCGTGCCATCGTGCTCCTCGTTTTGGTGTTGCTGGCCGGTGGGGTCGTCGTCACCAAGTTCCTCACCTCGGCGATCGACTTCTACTGCAACGTCGACGAGGTCGGCCACAAGAGCGGTTGCGAGACCGGTCGACGGTTGCGCATCCAAGGCACGGTGGAAGAGGGATCCGTCGAGACGGTTGGCTCGGTCACCACCTTCATGATCACGTTCGAGGGTGCGGAGATGGACGTCCACTACGAGGGAGACCCAGGCGGGTTGTTCCAGGAGTGCATCCCGGTGGTCGTCCACGGTGTCGTCGACGAAGGTGGCACGTTCCAAGGTGACAAGCTCGAAGTGAAGCACAGCAACGAATACGCGGCGGACAACCCGGATCGTCTCGACGAGGCGAGATCAGCGGCATGTTCGCAGCTGCAAGCCTGAACGGGCTCGTCGGCCACGCCGCCCTGATCGTCGGTTTGGCGGCCAGCGTGTTCGGTGCGCTGGGCCTGGCCATTGCCACGGCCATTGGCGACAAGCGTTTGCTGCGCTCGATCGCCAACTACGCCTGGTTGGCATTGGGTGGCGCGGTCATCGCCGTTGTCGTCATGGAACGGGCGCTCATCACCCGCGACTTCTCACTTGCCTACATCCAACAGGTCGGCTCGCGCGACACGCCAGTGCTGTACAACGTCACGGCGTTGTGGAGCGCGTTGGAAGGCAGCATCCTGCTGTGGCTGCTGATCCTGGCGATCTATACCGCGGTGATCATGCGCCGCAACCGCCGCCGCCTCGACGACCCGCTGGTGGCCTGGGCGCTGGTCGTGATGTTCGTGGTCACCGCGTTCTTCTTCCTGTTGTCGTTCGGCCCGATCGATGCGTTCAAGAGCGGTCCGATTCCCAACTTCAATCGCTGCTGCCTTGGCCCCAACCCACTGCTGCAGAACCACGTCCTCGTGCTGTTCCACCCGCCGATTCTCTATCTCGGCTTCGTGGGATTCACGGTCCCGTTCGCGTTCGCGATCGCCGCGCTGATCACCGGCCGGGTCGGTGAGGGTTGGTTGATGGCCACGCGCCGCTGGGCGCTGTACGCCTGGGGCTTTCTGACCGTCGGCATCCTGCTGGGCGGATGGTGGAGCTACGAAGTGCTCGGCTGGGGTGGCGTGTGGGGTTGGGATCCGGTCGAGAACGCCAGCTTTCTTCCCTGGTTGACCGGCACGGCGTACCTGCACTCGGTGCTGGTGCAAGAGCGCCGCGGCATGCTGCGCGTGTGGAACATCAGCCTGCTGGTGGCCACGTTCTCGCTGACGATTCTCGGCACGTTCATCACACGCAGCGGCGTGCTGCAGAGCGTGCACGCGTTCAGCAACGGCACGATTGGGCCGTACCTGCTCGGGTTCTTCGGGGTCATCGTTGCCGTCTCGCTGGCGTTGATCGGGTGGCGTGGTGACCGGTTGCGGTCGCCGGGGGCGATCGACTCGCCGGTGTCGCGTGAGGGTGCCTTCTTGGCCAACAACGTGATCTTCACCGTGTTCGCGTTCGTCGTCCTGCTGGGCACGATCTTCCCGCTGATCGTCGAGGTCCTGCAGGATCGCCAGATCGCGGTGGGGCCACCATTCTTCGACCGATTGTCGATGCCGATCGGGATCACGTTGCTGTTCCTCATGGCTGTCGCCCCGGTGCTGCCGTGGCGCAAAGCCAGCACCGAGTTGCTGCGCGACCGGTTGTTCTGGCCGGCGTGGTGCGGCGCCGGCGCCCTCGCGATCAGTGTGATCGTCGGCGCCGATGGATTGGCGCCGCTGCTGGCCTTCTTCCTCGGCGGCTTTGCCGGCGGTGCTGCGTCGCGGCAACTGTTGCTCGCCCTGCGTCGGCAGGGTTGGCGCGGCCTGATCGGCAGGGCCAACGGCGGCATGGTCGTGCACCTCGGAGTGATCATCATCGCGGTCGCCCTGGCGGCCTCCAACAGCTACACGAGGGTTGCCGAATTCACACTGCAACCTGGTGTACCGGTGTCGTATGGGGGGCACACGTTCGAGCTCGTCGAGCTGCAGCAGTTCACCGACGCACGCTCGACGGGGGTCAAGGCGTTGATCCGTATCGACGGTGGAAAGACGTACGCGCCAGCCATCACGACGTTTACCAACTTCGGCACCAAGATCCCCACGCCCAGCGTGCGCAACAGCTTGCTCAACGACTTGTACCTCACGTTGGAGCCCAGCGTGCGCTTCGATGGCACCGAGGCGCCCGTCAAGATCTTCATCAAACCTCTGGTCGTGTGGTTGTGGATCGGTGGGATGATGATGGCGGTCGGCACGGTGCTGGCGGGCTTCCCCGGCCGCCGTCGCCGCCTGCCCACCGACCCGGTGTCGGCCCCGATCGATCTCGAGCCGGCCGGTGTCTGAGCCAGTCGTCGCCACTGGGCCGGCCCTGTCTGGGCGCAGCGGTCGGCGGATAGCGCCATTCATCTCACTGGCCGTCGCGGCGGTCGTCGCCGCTTTGTTCGTCGTGTTGGCCAGTGGAGATGCCGACAAGCCCGACGTCACGTCGTCGTTTCTGTTCGGCAAGCCGGCGCCCGTTGTCGTCAGCGAGACGCTCGACGGGCAAACGTTCGACCTCGGTCGGCGCAAAGGGAGTTGGGTGGTGCTCAACTTCTTCCAGTCGACCTGCTTGCCGTGCAAGGCCGAGCACCCCGAACTGGTTGCATTCGCAGCGCAGCAGGCCGGGATCAGCGATGGCGCCGAGCTGTACTCGATCGTCTTCGACGACTCCGACGAGGCAGTCTCGAAGTGGTTCGCCGATGAGGGCGGCACGTGGCCGATCGTCAAAGACGACGACGGTCAGATCGCCACCAACTTTGGCGTCGCCCAGGTGCCGGAGACTTGGATCATTGACCCGTCCGGCATCGTCGTCAGTCGCTACGCCTCGACGATCACCGCCGACTCGTTGGCCGCCGACCTGCAGCTGCTTCGGCAGGCCTACGGATGACCCGGTCGCTGAAAGCCTGGCCGAGTTGGGTGTTGCTCGTGTTGGTCGTCGGTGGTCTGTTGACGGTGGGCGCGGCGCGTGATTCGGGCCCGCGATCGCCGAAGGAGCGGGTCGAAGATATCAGTCGACGCTTGGCGTGCCCCATCTGCGATGGCGAGAGCGTGTTCGAATCGCGCAACGCCGACTCGCAGGCGATCCGCATCGAGATAGCGCGGCAGGTCGATGCGGGCACCGTGAGCGACGATCAGATCATCAATTTCATCGAGCAGCGATTTGGCAGCAAGGTGTTGCTCGTACCTCGCGCCACCGGCATCGATGCGCTGGTCTGGGCGCTGCCGGTCGCAGCGCTGGTCTGTGCCGTCGTCGGGCTCGGCGTGACGTTCCGCCGTTGGAAGGCTGCAGCCGACACGATCCCCGATGACGCCGATCGCCAACTCGTTGCCGCCGCGTTGGCCAACGATGCTGACGATCTCGGGGTCCCCGAGACGTGAACCCCGATCAGCTGGCCGAGTTGGAGGAACAGCGGCGCTTTCTGCTGCGATCGATCACCGACCTCGACCGAGAGCATCGCTATGGCGATGTCGACGATCACGACTACGCGACGCTTCGCGACGGTTATACAGCGCGAGCCGCGTCGGTGCTGCGGGCGATCGACGCCGGGCGCACCGAGGCGCCAGGGCGACGACCGAGGCAGCCCCGCGTGTTCGCGGCGTGGATCGTCGGCACCTTGGCCGTGGCTTCGCTGGCCGGATGGTTGGTCGCCCGAACGTCGGGTCAGCGCCTGCCCGGACAAGCAATCACTGGCGGGTTGCCAGGCGACGAGGTCGCCCTGAAACTTGCCGAAGCGCGGCAATTCCTCGGCGTCGATCCGCAGCAGGCGATCCTGCGGTATCAACAGGTGCGCGAACTCGATCCCGACAATGCCGAAGCCTTGACGTACATGGGCTGGTTGATCGCCCAGAGCGGCTCAGCGGACGCGGCGGCGTCGGGTGCGGAGTTCCTGCGTGGGGCGATCACACTCGATCCGACATACGCCGATCCCCACTGCTTCTTGGCGATCACCTCGGCAGACTTTCTGCAGCCGCCTGATATCGAGACGGCGCGCAGCGAAGCGCAGGCGTGCCTCGACAACAATCCGCCATCGCTCATGCTCGACATGATCCGCGGTTTCGTCGACAGGATCGAAGCAACCACAACCGTTGCGACGATCGGCGGTTGATCCGGGTCCGCGCAAGTAGTGGGTGTACTGCATTACCGTGGTTGCGCATGAGCATGCCGCCACCACCGCCGAGCGATCCGTTCCCGCAACAGCCTCCCGGTTGGCAGGCGGGCAGTCCAATGCCCCCGCAGCCGCCTGGCTACCAGCCGTATCCAGCGGGTGCACCGATGCCGATGAAGCAGGGCAAGTCGGGCATGGCCATCGCCTCGCTGGTGTGCAGCCTTGTCGGCATCATTCCGTGCTTCTGGGGGATTCAGATCATGGGTTTGCTCGGCACCATCTTCGGGTTCATCGGCCTGAAACAGACCAAGAATGGCCAGCGCGACGGTCGAGGCATGGCCATCGCCGGCGTGATCATCGGGATCATTCTGCTGCTTGTCTTCGCCGCCATCTGGATCTACATCGCGACCGGCGATTGCGTGAGAACCGGTAATAGCTTCGTGTGCACCCGGGATTGATCCTCGGCGCATGAGCAGCATGCCACCGCCTCCACCACCACCGAGTGGCGGACCACCCGGCGCATATCCGCCGCAACCTCCCGCCATGTACTACCAGTACAAACAGCCGGGGCATACGAGCGGCCTCGCCATTGCCTCGATGGTGCTGGGGATCGTGTGGATCTACTGGATTGGATCCCTCCTGGCGATCATCTTCGGACACATCGCCATCAGCCAGGCTCGCAAGGACGAGACGTTGCGTGGCAAGGGCATGGCGATCGCGGGAGTCGTATTGGGCTATGTCGGGATCGGCACACTGGTGCTGGCCATCATCGTCGCGGCCACCGCATCGTCGCCGGCATGAACTAGCCGACGTCCGGCGGCGGCCAGGCGTTGGCGGTTGTGATCTCTCCGTCGGAATCACGATCGAGTTCCCAGACACTGGCCTTGCGCCATTCGGGTGGCGACAGGAACTCGCAGCCTCTGCGGCCAACGGCCTCGATCGTGTACGGGATGACATCGCCGTGGCTGCACACCACTGCCGCATCGGGCAGTGAAGCCAGCAGTGCCAGCACCTCGACGAAGCTGCGCCCCTCGGACAGGCACTCGTCGGTTTCGATCCGTGCGCCGATGGCCTTTGCTGTCGGTCGCAGCGTTTCGATGCACCGTAGGAATGGGCTGCTGATCAACGTCTTCACCTCCGCCGCTGCCAGGATCGGGACGAATCGGATGGCAAGCGCCTGCGCCTGACGCTGTCCAGCCGGGCTCAGCCGTCGCAGCCGGTCGTTGCCGTGGAAGTGGTGTCGACTGCCCGCCTTTGCATGCCGAACGAGGTAGATCATCTACGCCTCGCGGGTCGACACTGGCGACGAGGGAGCGATGCTGGTCACTGGCGACAGCGTAGGCGAGCCCTGTCGTGCTGACGGTGTAACGATGACGCAGTTGGGCACACTTATGCGTATGGGCTTTTTCGACCGCAATCGCAAGGAACTGATCGAGAAGGGCTACGACCCCGATCGGCTTCCGCCCGGGCAATATCTCACCGACCGATTTCCGGTACTGCACGTTGGCGACGTGCCCACGTACGCGCCGGGTGAGTGGAGCCTGTCGATCGGTGGCCTGGTCGAGCGACCGTTCACCGTCGACCTCGAAGAGTTGAAGGCGATGCCATCGGTGACACCGACGTTCGACATTCATTGCGTGACGAAGTGGAGCAAGTTCGACACCTCGTGGACCGGAGTTCGCGTGCGCGACGTGTTCGAACGGGCAGGTGTTCAACCTGGCGCTACGCATGTGATGGAGCACGCCGAGTTCGGCTACACCACCAACATTCCCCTCGCCGACATCACCACCGATGAGGCCATCGTCGCCTACGCCTTCGAGGGCGAAGAGATCGAGCCGATCCACGGCGGACCCGTGCGGATCGTCGTACCTCATCTGTACTTCTGGAAGAGCGCCAAGTGGGTGCGATCGCTAGAGCTACGCAACAGCGACGAACCTGGCTTCTGGGAGCGCAACGGCTACCACATGTACGGCGACCCGTTTGTGGGTTCGAACGGTCAAAGACACTGGGGCGACTGAGCCACAACCTGTGTGGGCGGTACGCCGTCAGCTGATCCTGAGTTCGGCAGCAGGGTGAGATGAATGGGGGCAGACTGACCACTACATGTACGGTCTCCAGTCGATCGGCGACACGATCGCGACGGCGGTTTTCGGTTGCCAACGCGCCCCTTATCGACGCACTAGGCGCTCGTCGACGCAGCGTTTGACGACTCCGGCCCCGCATCGGGGCGCCAGTCATCAGACGTACTGATCATGCAGGTGCGCTTGACGACTCGAGCCCCTATGCGGGGCGCAAGTCATCAAACGCAGTGGACCAGGTGCAAGTGGCACGGAACTGCCGATCTGAGCGCAGGAGACGAGAATGTTTTCGCCCACTCGACAGGCTCACCTGTCGTCGCGACACGTCCGCCTGTCGAAGCACAAAATTGCTAGGCATGGCCGAGAGTTCGGAGTACCTGATCGCAAGATGGCGGGTGGGGGTTGAGCTGAATTGGGCCCCATATCTCACCTTGCTGTCGAATTCAGCTGATCCTCAGGGCGGCGTTGAAGACCTTTTTCGATTTGAACTCGACGGCGATGCGGCGGGCGATCTCGTGGAACAGCTTGGCGCACTCGCTGTCGGGATCGGCGACCGTGATCGGGATGCCATCGTCGCCGCCCTCGCGCAACTCGGGCACGAGTGGAAGCTGGCCCAGCATGGGGACGCCGAGCTGGTCGGCCAGCTCCTGGCCGCCACCGCTGCCGAAGATCTCGTAACGCTTGCCGTCGTCGCCGGTGAACCAGCTCATGTTCTCGATCACTCCCTTCACGGAGAGGTTGACCTTGGCTGCCATCGCGGCCGACAGTGCGGCGACCTTCTGTGCGGCCGGTTGTGGCGTGGTCACGACGTACACCTCGGCACGCGGCAGGTACTGGCTGAGGCTGAGGGCGATGTCGCCCGTGCCCGGCGGCATGTCGACGAGCAGGAAGTCGGGCTCGTCCCAGAAGACATCGGTGAGGAATTGCTCGAGTGCCTTGTGCAGCATCGGGCCACGCCAGATCACGGCCTGCCCCTCGGGCACGAAGTACCCGATGGAGATGCAGCGCACGCCGTGGCTCTCGGGTGGCACCAGCATGCCGTCGATCACGACGGGGTCCCGGTCGGCGCCGAGCATGCGCGGGATGGAGAATCCGTAGATGTCGGCGTCGACGATGCCGACGGAGTAGCCCTGTTCGGCGAGGGCCACTGCGAGGTTGACGGTGACGCTCGACTTGCCGACGCCGCCCTTGCCTGACGAGATCAGCAGCGGGCGTGTCTTCGACCCTGGCTCCGAGAACGGCACCGTGCGACCTTCGGCGTGGCCGTGGGCCTGGCCCTGGCCGGCCGACGCACCGGGGTTGCCGTGCACCAGCATCCGCACGGCCTCACGCTCTTGATCAGTCATCACCGTGAAGTCGAGGGCGACCTTGCTGACGCCCGGCAATGGGGCGACGGCGGCGGTGACTCGGCTGGTGATCTCGTTACGCAGCGGACAGCCGGCAACGGTGAGGGCGATCTGAACTGCAGCAACGCCGTTGTCGTCGAGGACGGCACTGCGAACCATTCCCAGGTCGACGATCGATCGCCGTAACTCGGGATCCTCCACCGGACGGAGGGCCTCGATGATCTGCTCACTGGTGGTTGTCGGCATGGTCACCCTTTCGGCGAATGGTCGGGAAGCGGGTCGCAGCGAATTACCACTACGCAGATAGGTAGAATACCGGCGTGGCCGCGAACCCGCCCAGCGCAGCGATGGCATCGGGTGCCTTCACCGCGACGGTCTCCGCCATCACCAACGCTTTCGGCGACCCGACTCGCCGCGGCATCTACTTGCATGCACGCGAGCATTCCGAAGGCGTCACTGCATCACAGGTGGCAGAACAGTTCGGCCTGCACCCCAACGTCGCCCGCCACCATCTCGACCGCCTGGCCGCCGGTGGCTACCTCGAGGTCGCTGTCGAACGCGCCGAAGGCGCCGGCGCCGGCCGGCCGTCGAAGCGCTATCGCTCGGTGGCCAACGTGTCCATCGACGTGCCGGTGCGCAGCGATGATCTCGTCCTCTCGTTGCTCGGTAAGGCGCTGGCATTGCTGCCAAGCGATCAGGCCGAGGCGATGGCCGAACAAGTCGGTCAGGAGTACGGGCAGGCCATGGCTGCCGGTATGTCGGGTCCCGACGTCGTTGCGGGGCAGCGCAGCCTGCGGTCGGCGATGCAAGCCGTGGCCGACGCGCTCACCGCCCATGGCTTTGCCGCCCACGCCGACCAGCGCAACAACCAGCTGCGCATCGTCAACAACCACTGCCCGTTCGGCGACGTGGCGATCGAGCACCCTGTGATCTGCGCCGTCGACCGCGGCATGGTCAAGGGCATGCTCGGCGCACTGTGTGGCGACACCGATGTCAGCACCGAGTCGTCGTTGCCCCAAGGCGACACGTTCTGCGCCACCACGTTCTGACGCGCAGATCTACTTGCGCAATTGGGCGTACTCGTTCACGCGATGAACGATCTCGTCGTCGCACTTGGCCAACGCGCCGCAGTCGAACGGCGGCTGGGGGTCGTACTCGATCATCAATTGCGCGGCTTGGGCCGCGACTCGATCGACCAGTAGTTCGACGAGTCGCAACGCCATGTCGATGCCGCTCGACACTCCCGCCGCTGTGATGATCCTGCGATCGAGGTGCTCGACAACGCGTTGTGCCGTCGGTACTGCGCCGGTCGCCTCCAACTCGGGGTAGCAGGCCCAGTGTGTTGTCGCGGTCATGCCGTTCAACAGCCCGGCGGCCCCGAGCACGAGCGAACCGGTGCACACCGATGTCGTGTACGAGGTTGATTCGTGGGCGCTGCGAACCCACGCCAGAACGCGGTCGTCGTGCACCAGCGGCCGTGTCCCGACACCGCCGGGAAACACGACGATGTCGGGTCGCGCCATCTCCTCGAACGTGGCATCGATCGTGACACCGAGCATGCCGTTCTCGCTGCGTACCTCGCCGCGTTGGTGGCCAATGAATGTGACATCGATGGATGGGATGCGTTGCAGCACCTCGTACGGACCGACGGCGTCGAGCGCGGTGAACTGTGGGAACAAGGGTATGGCGACCTGCATGGGAGTGAGCCTTTCTAGGACACGGCGTCGAGGTGCCGGGCGTCGGAGCTGGGGTGAGATCGGAATCGGCGGCGGTAGGCATCGGGCGCTACGCCAATACGTCGTTGGAACGCGCGTCGCAGCGATTCGGCGGTACCGAGTCCGCAGTTGGTGGCAATGCGGTCGAGGGACGATGCCGTCAACTCCAAGTCAACCCGGGCTGCCTCGACTCGTACACGCTCGACGTACCGCGCCGGTGTCTCGCCGACCTGGTCGCTGAACACCCTGCTGAAGTGCCTGCTGCTCATCGCCGCCCGTGCGGCGAGCAGATCGAGTCGGTGATCCTCGGCGGGATGCGTATCGATGTAATCCTGTGTGGCGCGAACAGCGGATCGCGTTGCTCGTGGCAACCACACCGGCGCGGCGAACTGGGTTTGCCCACCTGGACGGTGCAGGAACATCACCATCCAGCGAGCAACGGTCTGGGCGATGTCGCCGCCGTGGTCGGCTTCGACCATCGCCAAGGCGAGATCGATTCCAGCCGTCACGCCGGCAGACGTCCACACGTTTCCGTCACGGACATAGATCGGGTCGGGGTCCACGGTCAGGCGCGGATACTCGTCCTGCAGTTGCTGTGTCCGTGCCCAGTGGGTGGTCACAGTGCGACCGTCGAGCAGGCCGGCCTCGGCGGCGATGAATGCCCCGCTGCACACGGTGGCGACGCGCTGGCTGCGCTTCGCCGTGTCACGGATCCAACTGACGAGCGGTTCGTCATACCGTGCTGACTGCGAACCGTCGCCACCGGGGATCAGCAGGGTGTCGATCTTCATTCGATCCGATGGCAGCGGAGCTGTGACGATTTGCAGCCCACTCTCGGTCGTGATCGGTGTGCCGCGCTCCGAAACGATGGTGAGGTCGTATCCGGCGGCGACCCGCTTTCTGGCAGCGAGCACGGTCGTGGCGCCGGCGAACACCTCGTGGGGACCGACAGCATCGAGCGGTTGCATGCCGTCGAACGCAACGATGACGACGGATCGGCGGGTCACGACCTGATCATCGCCAGCCGAGCAGATGGCGTCAATGACATGCTTCCCACGAATCAGGACACAGCCCAAGTTCCATCTCTCTCGTTCTGTCCGTACGATGGTTGCGACCCTCATCGAAAGGACCGACGTGGACGTACGCATCGGCGTCACTCAAGCCCCCCGCGAACTCACCCTCGAACTGGCCGACGATCTCGATCGAGAGGCACTGAAGACCCAGGTTGAAGCGGCGCTCTCGGGTGCCGTCGATGTGCTGTGGCTCACCGACAAGCGCAACCGCGACGTGGGCGTGTGTTCGGCCAAGATCGCGTACGTCGAAATCGGCACACCGGAAGGCGACCGCAAGATCGGTTTCGGCGGCTGACGTTTCGGCGGCTGACGCGGATCACGCGTTGCGCGCGCACGCTGAGTGCTAGAACGATTGCATGGCCACGCTCGGCGAACTCTGCCGTCAACACACGTCGCTGACTCGCGACGAGATCAACCATCTCAAACAATTGGTCAGCGAATGGGGCCTGCTCGCCGACCTGTGCTTTGCCGACCTGCTGCTGTACGTGCCGTCGACTGATTCCGAATGGCTGATCGTTGCCCAGGTGCGTCCAGCGACCGGCCAGACGATCTACCTCGCCGACTATGTCGGCGTGCCCGCCGACAACGAGCGTCCGTTGCTGACGTCGGCGTTCGAGACCGGCGAGATCTGCGAAGGCGAGATCGCTGTCGACCTCTTGCCGGAGCCGGCACGGATGTTGGCCATACCCGTTCGACTCGGCACCAAGCCGATCGCGGTGCTGTCGCGTGAGTGGTCGAATCGAACGGGTCGACAGCCCGGTGAACTGGAGCGCACGTATCTCGGGATCTTCCAACGGTTCGCGGCGATGATCGCTGAAGGCTCGTTTCCCTTCCACGGGTTGGTCGGTGATTCCAGTGCAGCGCCGCGCGTCGGCGACGGCGTGATGGTGCTCGACGACGAAGCCCGCGTGCGCTACGCATCTCCGAACGCCGTGTCGGCTCTGCATCGGGTGGGCATCAGTGCCAATGCAGTCGGCATGCGCCTGGCCGAACTGGGCTTCAACGACAGCCCGGTGCGCCTCGCGTATGAGGATCGCATCCCGGTGATCGAGGAGTTCGACCAGACACCCAACGTCACGCTGTTGACTCGCTGCATGCCGATTTTGGCGGGCGGTGAGGTGACCGGTGGGGTGTTGCTGTTGCGTGATGTCACTGAAGTACGCAAGCGCGACAAGTTGCTGCTGTCCAAGGACGCGACGATCAGAGAAATCCACCACCGGGTGAAGAACAACCTGCAGACGATCTCGTCGCTCCTGCGATTGCAAGGTCGCAGGCTCGAATCGACTGAGGCCAAGGCCGCCGTCGCCGAGTCGGTGCGCCGCATCCGCACGATCGCGCTTGTACACGAGACGTTGTCGCGTGAGCCCGGCGACGATGTCGCCTTCCTCGAGATCGTTCGTCCGCTGCTGCGGCTTGCCGAA
Source organism: Ilumatobacteraceae bacterium (assembly GCA_031430695.1). Classification (GTDB taxonomy): domain Bacteria; phylum Actinomycetota; class Acidimicrobiia; order Acidimicrobiales; family Ilumatobacteraceae; genus JAENVT01. The sequence continues at coordinate 13,375 of JANPBZ010000023.1, read as the reverse complement.
GAGGGACTGCAATCGCCGGATCGTCCGGTGCGCTTCACCGTGCAGGGTGAAGGCGGTCGACTGCCATCGACAATTGCCACACCGCTGTCGGTGGTGCTGACTGAACTACTCCAGAACGCAGTCGATCACGGATTCCCGGAGGGCAGTACTGGCGGTGACGTGGTGGTGCAACTCAATCCCACGGAGGATCAACTCAACATCCGCGTGATCAACGACGGCCGCGGTCTCGATTCGCAGTTCGAACTCAACAAGGCGACGGGACTCGGCTTGTCGATCGTTCGTACCTTGGTGACCACCGAATTGGCCGGCAGCATCACGATGCGCTCCGGCATGCCAGAAGACTTCGCGGCTGCGGGTCTCGGCGATCAGCCCAAAGGTGCGGGAACCGTCGTCGACCTCAACGTGCCCATCTGACTTCGGGCCGATCTAGTTCAGACAGCGGCTTTCTGACGGGCGACGTATTGGCGACGAAGCACGCGGCGCTCTTCCTCCGACGTTCCGCCCCAGATGCCAGAATCCTGGTTGGTCTCGAGGGCGTAGTCGAGGCAATCGCGGTGAACGGGGCACTGCCCGCACACTTCCTTCGCTCGGGCGATCTGCAGCAAGGCATAGCCGGTGGTACCGACCGGAAAGAACAGTTCCGGGTCGGTGTCTCGACAGATGGCTTCGGCTCGCCAGGTGTAGTCGGCATTGGCAAGTGTCAGGCTGGACGCAAGAATGGTCACGATCGACTCCACGGTGGCGAATTGTGAGAATTTTCACGTGCAGACCCGACACCGGGGGACGGATTCTCGACATCGGTGTGCACAGTGCTGCAAACCTAGGAAACAAATCATCCGTTGACAAGGGGTAGGGGCATGTTCTGAGACATAGTTCCTACAGATGGGGGGTATCTATGGTAGAGGTACTTGCCCATCGCGGGGCCTCGAGAGCCGCTCGCGAGAACACGATCGAGGCATTCCGCCTGGCTGCGACGATGGGCAGCGACGGAGTCGAACTCGATGTACGTCGCACGGCCGATGGTCTGCTGGTCGTTCATCATGACCCCTATGTGGTTGATGGTCGGGTCATCGGCGACGTGCAATCGGTCGACCTTCCTTCCTATGTACCGCACCTCGGCGCGGCGCTCGACGCGTGCAACGGAATGTGGGTCAACGTCGAGATCAAGAACGACCCGAGCGAACCCGACTTCGATCCCACCGACTCGATCGCAGATCACACCGTTGCCGAACTGTTGCGGCGCGGGGAGGACGACCGTTGGCTGATCTCCGCCTTTCGCATCGAGACGGTCGATCGTTGCCGGGCTCTCGCGGGGAGCATCCGAACTGCGTGGTTGGTGGACGACATCCCCGACGACGTGATCGCCACCATGGTTGGTCGTGGCCACGCGGCGTTGCATCCGTGGGTCGGCGCGCTTCACCGATCACACATCGACGTGTGCCACGGCGCGGGCATCGAAGTCAATGCATGGACGTGCGACGACCCGCAGCGGATGGCCGAGTTGATCGAATGGGGGATCGACGGCATTTGCACCAACGTTCCCGATGTGGCGGTCGACGTGGTGGCGAATAGTCACGGTCCGCGCAGGTCAACCCTTGGCGTTGAGTGACGGGTAGACAAGGTTCACCGCGTTCGGCCGGTGCTCGAACCGCAGCTCCAGCGTCTCGCCCAGGTAGTCACCGTCGAGTTGAAACGGGAACGGACGCGCCGACGTGACAGTGAGACACGACAGGTCGGTCTGTACGTCGACGGTGTCGGATGGCTTCATGCCGCCACCGCGCAGCGCGCCGCCAAGGGCGTGGAGAATTGCCCCAACCTTCAACGTCTTGAACGTGATGGCCACCAGGCCGCGATCGAATGTGGCCGCCGGGCTGAGATCGAGGGGTCGATTGCCGAGGTATGTATACGGGTTGGTGTTGAGCACGATCGTGAAGTAGCCGTCGACCGGCGTTGCGGTTGCGGACGTGCGCAGCTGGAAATGAGGCTCGGCACGGTCATACTTGCTCATCCACGTGCGGACCGAGGCATAGATGAACAGCGGATGACCGAGCCACCGCTTCATCGATGCCCGGCGCTCGACCTCGCGGACGACCGCGGCGTCGTAGCCGATGCCGGTGTGGAAGCAGAAGTACCGGCCGTTGACGTGACCGAGGCCGATGGGACGAATGTCGCCGGCGGCGATCCCGTTGGCCAGCAGTTGCACGGCGGCGACTGGATCGTTGGGCATCCCGAGTGTGCGGGCGAACACGTTCGTACTGCCTCCGGGGAGGATCGCGAGCGCTGTGTCGGTGCCGGCGACGCCGGTGGCAACCTCGTTGAGGGTGCCGTCGCCGCCGAACCCGACGACGACATCGACTCCTCGGCGGGCAGCGTCCTGGGCGAAGCGAATGGCGTGACCGCGCCGATTTGTCTCGACCACCTCGACGTCGTTGCCCTGGGCGAGCGCACGGTGCACCACCACGGTGTTCCGGGCCGTCACCGACGAGGCGAATGCGTTGACAACCATCAGGATGCGCAAGACCGCGACGATATCGGACAGGTTCCTGCTTGAGCCTTGGCCCAACGGCGTGGCAAGATCCGACGACGATCCGGCGATGAATGGGGCGGCGGCAGTTGGGGCTCGGGCCTACTACGCGGTAACAATGGTCCCCCTATGAACGTGATCGTCTGTGTGAAGCAGATCCCCGACCCGGCAATGCCGGGCGAGCTCAACAGCTCGACCAACACCCTGAAACGCGAAGGCAAGCTGATCCTCGACGAATCCGACAGCTACGGAGTCGAGATGGCCCTGCAACTCGTCGCCACCGCCGGCGAGGGCGAAGTCAGCCTGGTGTCGATGGCGCCCAACGACGAGGTCAGCGGCATGCGCACGGCGCTGGCGATGGGCGCAGCGAAGGGGATCTTGGTCAGCGACCCGAGCCTGCAAGGCAGTGATGCGCTGACGACGGCGAAGATTCTGGCTGCGGCGATCGGCCGTCTTGGGGGCGCAGACCTGGTCATTGCTGCGACCGAGTCGAGCGACGGCTACACCGGCACGGTGCCCGAGCAGTTGGCCGAGGTACTGGGGCTGCCATCGGTCACGTTCGCCAAGCACGTAGTGGTCGACAACGGATCGCTGAAGGTCAATCGCCAGACCGAAGACGGGTACGACGAGGTCACCTGCCCGTTGCCGGCCGTCATCAGCGTGACCGCCGGGGTGGTCGAGCCTCGGTATCCGAGCTTCAAAGGGATCATGGCTGCCAAGTCGAAGCCCGTCGAGACCGTCACCGCTGCCGACCTGGGCGTCACGCCGGTCGGATGGGACGGCGCAGGCCAAACGATCTCCAGTGTGACCAAGGCCGAAGCCCGAGCCGCCGGAGAAATCATCGAAGACGACGGAGAGGGATACGCCAAGATCGTGGCGTTCCTCGAGAACCTGAAGGTCATCTGAGGAGCACCATGAACGTCTGGGTATTCGCACAGGAATCGAACGGCGCGCCGACCACGGCAACGCTCGAACTACTCACCAAAGCGCAGGCGCTTGGCTCGGTCACGGCATTCGTCGGAGGTGAGGCTGCCGTCATTGCCGGCTCGCTCGGCGATCACGGCGCGACCAAGGTGTACGCGACCGGAGACCTCGGTGGCAAGCTCCCGGGTGTCGCCGTCTCTGCATCGATGAAGGCCGTGATCGATGGCGGTGATTCGCCTGATCTGATCATGTTCCCGCAGACCTACGAGGGGCGCGATGTGATGGCTCGCCTCTCGGTCAAGCTCGATCGAACCGTGTTGACGAACAACATCGACATCTCCGTCGACGGCGACGCCGTTTCCGTCACCACCCCGGTGTTCGGTGGCAACGTTCTGGTCACCACCACGTTCACCGGCGCGGGCCCGCACCTTGCCGCCTTCCGGCCGAAGAGCTTCGCGGCCGAGGCGTCTGGTGGCGCCGCAGCCGAGGTCGTGTCGGCTCCCGTGCCCGAACTCGGTGCTGTCGGTGCCGCTGCCGTCGTCGCCGTGCACGTCGAGGAGTTGAGTGGACCCAAACTCGACGAAGCGAACATTGTCGTGTCCGGCGGCCGCGGACTCGGCGAGGCCTCGAAGTACGAGATGATCGAGCAGTTGGCCAAACTGCTGAAGGGTGCCGCCGGCGCGTCACGGGCCATTGTCGACGCCGGGTGGGTGCCGTACAGCTACCAGGTCGGGCAAACCGGCAAGGTCGTCAAGCCGGGCGTGTACCTGGCGTGCGGCATCTCAGGCGCGACGCAGCACATGGTCGGCATGAAAGGCGCCAAGAACATCATCGCCATCAACAAAGACAAAGAAGCACCGATCTTCGGCATCGCCGATCTCGGTATCGTCGGCGATGTTCACAAGGTGCTGCCGAAGTTGATCGAAGCCCTGCAAGCCCGCGGCTAGGCGGTCTGCTAGGCCGCGTCATGGGCGCTGATTGCCCAGGCGTAGCCCTCGGCGGGATCGGCGACGGCAAGTTGCAGCTCCCAGCCGAGGCGCGGCTCGCCGACGTCCCACCAGTACCACTCCAACGCGGCAACGGCATCGCCGAGCTCGTCCGGTTCGATCGGCCAGTGCTCGCCGAGGTCGGCCAATGCGGCCACGGTCCACCACGCCCCGAATCGACCGATGGCCGCACCGCGGCGTCGTCCATGGGCGCCTCCGCTGGCGCCGGCCCAGGCCAGCCAGGCCAGTGCCGTGGACGGTGGGATGGGGGCCAGCCGTCCGGCGGCGCCGCCAAGCGCGGCGACGGCTCCTGTAGCCGTGCCCTCGACCGCGACGATCTCGGCGTGCCCGTTCGACGACGTGGTCCACGGTTCGACCAGCTGACGCACGGCCAGCGTCACGTCGGGATCATCGATGACGTCAGCGGTCTCCCCGCGCATGTCGGCGAACCGCGCCGGCTCGGGAGGCCTTGGCGCGGGCGAAGCAATGCCGTCGTCGCTGTACTCGGCCAGGCAGTAGCTGGGCTCCCATGACTGCAACTCGAACGGAACCTCCAGCGGGTTGGCGAGGTCCGCTGGGATTCGTTGCCCACGCAGTGCGCATTCGTGAGCGATGAAACCGACACGCGGTCCGTCCGGCAGTGCAGCGCACAGATCGCTGAACTGGTGCTGCTGGGCGACAACCTCGGTCAATGGGCCGATCGTGAACCTGCCGCTCTCCTCGTCGAGCACCTTGGTCGCCCACTCGGGTGTCGCCCACAACGCCAGTCGATACTCGGCCAGCGTCGCCGCCGGCCACAGTTGCCTGCCGGTCGCGACCGCCGCACGACTTCGATTGCGCAGCTCGAGAAGCGCCTGCCAGTCGGCGACGCGGCAGAGCGTGTCGATGAGGCGTACAAGACCGTCGAGGTCGGCGCGATGGATGAGCGCGTCGAGGTCGTCGATCGCGCTCACGCCGGTCTCACGTCACACAATGGGCCACGGATATCGGCGACCCGACTGGTCGACCGGGAACACCGGATTTGTCGCCACCCACTGGGCTCGCTCCTGCAGTGCGGCGACCTCATCGTCGTCGAGCAGGGTGGCGATCTCGAGTGGTACTTGTTTGACGACGGGCTGGATGGAGTCGATCAACGTCGAGTCGATCGGCTCTCCACCGAACTCCCACACGACGGTGCGCAACTTGAAATCCGCTGCGAAGCACAAGCCGTGGTCGATTCCCCAGATGTGATCCTCGCCATCGATGAGGACATGCCCGCTCTTGCGATCGGTGTTGTTGGCCAGCAGATCGAACAGTGCGACAGCACGCAGCGTCTGGTGCAGGTCCGGCCGCTCCTCGTGGATCGTGAAGTAGTGCTGACGATGATCGACCTCGACGAACCATTGCATTGAACCCTCACCGTACGGCCCATCGCGCAGCACGGTCGGCGGAACGAGGTCGAGTCCCAACACCTCGCTGAGGTGGTACGCGGCGACCTCACGGCGGTGGAGGCCGGGTTCGAAGTCCCAGAGGGGACGCTCGCCGCGCAGCGGCTTGTAGATGGCCTGGGCGCGATGGTCACCGCATCTGATGTTGACCAGAAACGTGGCATTGCTGCTCCACGGCATGCGCCCCTCGATCTCGATCTCGCCGCACGTCAACACGTGCAACTGCAGAGCGCGACCAGTCAGTTCATTCGCGGACATGGATGGCCATCCGGATCGATCGGGTTGCCGCACCACTGGCACGGCGGTCGACCTGCAGCGACGATCGAATCGGTATGACTGCACAATGCCGCTGCCTGTCCACGGGTGAGGAACACCCGCAGATGGCCGCGGTCCTCGACCGCCTCGGGATCGGGCTCGCCCTCCTCATCGACCGGCACTACCTCTTCGAGTTGCACGAGCACGCGATCATTGTCGCGGTCGTAGCCGAGACCAATCGGGCCGAGCACGAACGCAGGGTCGACGGGCTCGGCCAACTCCATGGCAGCGGGAAGCGGTTGCTCGGCAGGCGAAGGCAGGTCGCTCATCACCTTGCGCAGATAGTCGGCGATGGCTGCGGCTTGCTGCTTCTCGCACTTCACCGTGACGCGAGTGGTGCCGCGGCGCGCCTGCAACAAGAACGTGCGCTGACCGGGCTGACCGATCGCGCCGACCGTGAAGGCATCGACCTCGTCGAACTCGTAGAAGACGCCCATCATTGCCTCATGATGGCCGGAGCTCAGCCAGGGATCCACCCGTGGAGTTGACGGTGAGAACGACCGGCCCACCTGCTGAGTAGGCAATCGCGGTGATCGAGCAGGGACTGATGACGATGCGCTGGAACAGGTCGATGTGCGTGCCCATGGCGTGCGCTACGGCAGCCTTGATGGTGTCGGCGTGCGAGACGCACACCACCACGCCGCCCTCGTGGGCAGCGCGTAGCCGATCGAGGGCGGTGACCATTCTGCCTTGCATCTCGGTGAAGCTCTCGCCACCCGGGAAGCGGAACGTGGACGGAGCACGCAGCACCGTGTTCCATTCAGGGAGCTTCATCAGCTTCTTCAACTCGGCGCCGGTCCATTGACCGAAGTCACACTCCAGCAAGCCCTTGTCGACGTTCACTTTGAGGCCGTGGGCCTTGGCAATGGGCGCGGCTGTTTCGCGCGCGCGCTCGAGCGGTGAGGCGTAGACGGCGTCGACCTGCTTGAGAACGGCGATGCGATCGGCGGCGACTTGGGCCTGTACGTAGCCGGCCTCGGCGAGATGCAGACCGGCGGCGCGGCCTGGCAAGATCTTGCCGGTTGTCGGGGTCAAACCGTGACGTACCAACAAGAACAACGTTGACGATGGGGGTGCGTGCTGTGGTCTCGCCATCTCGATGTTGCAACTTAGTGTGCAAACCGTGGATTCGCTCCCTCACCTCGCCGCCGACGTGAGTTCGTGTCGACGTTGCCCGCGCTTGGTCGCCTGGCGCGAACTGGTTGCGGTCGAGAAGCGGGCGGCATTTCGCGACGACGACTACTGGGGTCGCGGTGTTTCCGGCTTCGGCGATCCGCATGCCACGATCCTGGTCCTCGGGTTGGCTCCCGCAGCACACGGCGCCAACCGCACCGGTCGGGTGTTCACCGGCGACCGCTCTGGCGACTGGCTGTATCGGGCCATGTTTCGGGCGGGCTTGGCCAACCAGGAGACATCGGTGTCCGTCGACGACGGCTTGGCGCTGACGGGGGCATGGGTCACCGCTGTCGTGAAGTGTGCGCCGCCCGACAACAAACCATTGCCCGACGAGCGCGCATGCTGTCGACCCTTTTTGCAACGCGAACTCGAGCTGTTGACGGAGGCACGTGTCGTGGTCTGCCTCGGTGCATTTGCGTACGAGGCCGCGTGTGCCGAGTTCGGTGTGCGACCGCGCCCGAAGTTCGGCCACGGTGTCGAGGTGGTCGCACCCAACGGCTTGTGCCTGTTGACCTCGTTCCATCCCAGCCAGCAGAACACCTTCACCGGCCGTCTCACCGAGCCGATGCTCGACGCAGTGTTCGCCCGTGCTGTTGATCTCAGCGGCTGAGCACGCGACCCAGTGCTGCGCCGACCATGTGGTTGGCGGCAATTGCGTCGTCGTAGAAATCGGCGAGCGAGAAGAATCCGTGGTACATGCCGCTGAACCGAACATGACTGGTGGGGACGCCGAGCGCTGCGAGTCGAGCGGCGTAGGCATCGCCCTCATCGCGAAGCGGATCGTATTGCGCGGTGATCAGCAACGTCGGTGGCGATGCGGCCACGACGTGGTCCGCTGCGAAGTGTGGTGACACCCGCGGATCGGTCAGGCTGGTCGAGGTGTCGCCGAGGTAATGAGTGACGAACCACTTCATCCCTGCCGCCGTCAACTGCGGCCCGTCGGCATTTTCGATGAAGCTGGGGAAACTGCAGGTGAGATCCGTAGCTGGATAGACGAGCACCTGGTAGCGCAGCGGCACCGGGGCGAGATGTCCGACGACGATTGCCAAGGTGGCCCCGGCCGAATCGCCACCGATGGCGAGCCGATCCGGCGAGCATCCGAGCGACGTCGCGTTGGTGTGCGCCCAGCGGGTTACCTCGACGGCATCCTCCAACGCGGCCGGGAATGGGTGCTCTGGCGCCAATCGGTAGTCGACGCTCAACACCGCGTGACCACTGCTGTTGGCGAGAATGCGGCACAGGTTGTCGTGCGACTCGAGGTTGCCGATCACCCAGCCACCGCCATGCAAGAACACCAGCAGGCCGAGGTCGTCGCGATCATTGGGTCGATACAGGCGAGTGGCTAACCCGCCCGCATCGATATCGCGGGAGTGATGGATCGCAGCGGTCGATGGCCGCTGTCGTCGGGCCCGGATTTCACGTGCCTGGGTGGCGCTGCATGTTTCGAGGGGCGGCTCGTCGAGCGCGGCCATCATTGCGAGCAGTGACTCCGCCTGAGGATGCAAGGGCACGTGGCGATTCTGCCACGACTACCGTGATCGGCTATGACCGACGACATCACCCGATACGACGCTGTCGAGGCGTACTGCGGCCAACTCACCGTCGCACCCGGCGAGACGATCGCATTGCACGTGTCGTGTCGCGCCGATCGGTACGACATCGAGATCCATCGCTGGGGCGGCACCCGTGAGTTGGTGTGGAGCGCCGCCGATCTTGCGGGCGAGGAGCAAGCAACACCCGACGATGCCGATGCCAACGGCTGTGGTTGGCCGGTCGCTGTGGACGTACCGGTCGGCGAGCACTGGCGCAGCGGGTTCTACCTCGTCACGCTCACGGCCCACGGCGCGCCGGCAGATCGTGCCGTGGGTTATGCCGGCTTCGTGGTCCGTGCCGGTGGTCGACGGGCACGAGCCTTGCTGGTGCTGGCCACCAACACGTACAACGCATACAACAGCTGGGGCGGACGAAGTCTGTACACCGGTGGTTCGCGCGTCTCGTTCCTTCGACCGTTCGGACGGGGAATGCTGATGCGGCCGTCGACCGAACGCGACGATCGCAAGTCCCGACCTACGTATCGTCGCGAGCAACCCGATGTCGACGGGCTGATCTATCAGCAGTACCGATTCGCCAACGGCTACCCAGGGTTCATGGGTTCCGCCGGATGGTTCACGTACGAACGCCGTTTCGTGGAGTGGGCCGAGGCGCAGCGCTTCGAATTCGACTACGCCGTGTCGAGCGACCTCGACCGTGATCCGGAAACAGTTGCCGGCTACGACCTGTTGATCGGAGTCGGGCACGACGAGTACTGGTCTGCCGGGCAGCGGGCCGCTGTCGAGGAGCACATCCGTCGAGGCGGCAATTACGTCAGCCTGTCGGGCAACACCATGTTCTGGCAGGTGCGGTTGGAAGCCGACGGGCGGGCGATGGTGTGCCACAAGTACCGGGCGCACGAGGTCGACCCGGTTGTCGCCACCGATGCGCAAGCGACGATGACCGGGATGTGGGCCGATCCGTTGGTCGCCCGGCCGGAGACGGCGCTGCTTGGGGCCGGATCCGCGTATGGGCTGTACAACCGCTTCGGCGCGGCGACGCCACGCGGCTCAGGTGCCTTCACGGTGTATCGCAACGAGCACTGGATGTTCGCCGGAACTGGTTTGCGGTACGGCGACCTGCTGGGCGTCGACGACGGTGTCGTCGGCTACGAGACCGTTGGCTGCCGATTGGCCTTCGACGACTACCAGCTGCCCATTGCGGCCGGCGGCGATGGGACGCCCGACAACGTCGAGGTGGTGGCCTTCACCCCATCGTCGAATCTGGCGATGGGCGAGTACCCGGCATCGATCGCCGCGCTCGACGATCAGGGTGATCTCGAGTTCATCGCCTCGCGCTTGTATGGCGGGGTTGATTCCGATTCGCTGGCCCGCTGTCGCTACGGCAATGCGGTCATGTTGACCTGTCGGCCCTACGGCGACGACGGCGGCGAGGTCGTCACGATCGGCACGACAGATTGGGTCTTCGGCCTCGCCGGCGATCCGCTGGTTGCCCAGGTCAGCCGCAACGTCATCGAGCGCGGCCTGAGACGCTGATGCGAGTTCAACGGTGTGTGCTTGTCGCGCTCGTTGTAACCGCGACGAGCTGCAGCTCGCCGCCCCGGGACGAGGCGCGCGACTCTCTGGTCGAGCAGCTGGAAGAGGGCGGTCTCGACCGGTCAACAGCGGAGTGCGTCGTCACCGCCTTTTTCGACGGCAAGTCCGATGCAGAACTGCAGGGATTCTTCGACCGCGAGGAACTGACACCGGAAGAGGCTGCCGAGTTCGCCGCACTGGGCAGGAGCTGCGCCGGATAGCTTTACGATTTGCACATCACTGAATCGATCATCGAGCAGTCATCGAGCAGTCATCGAGCAGAAGGGGGGTGCGCAGTGTCACGAATTCTCACCGTCGCCGCCGCCCAGCTCGGGCCCGTGCAACGCGACGACCTTCGCGAGCATGTAGTCGCGCGCATGATCGCGCTGCTGCACCAGGCGGGCCAGCACGGTGTGGAACTCGTTGTCTATCCCGAGCTGGCGCTCACTACTTTCTTCCCGCGCTGGTTCGTCGACGACATCGCCGAAGCCGACCACTGGTACGAACGCTCGATGCCCAACGCTGCGACGCAACCATTGTTCGACGAGGCCCGCCGGCTGGGCATCGGCTTCTGCCTCGGCTATGCCCTGCTCGACGACGATGGGCATCGGTGGAACGTGCAGACCCTTGTCGAACGCGATGGGTCGATCGTCGCCACCTATACCAAGACGCACATCCCGGGGCACGAGCAGAACGAGCCCGACCGCCCGTTCCAACACGCTGAGCGCTACTACTTCGAACCGTCGCTCGACGGGTTTGGTGTGTGGCCAGCCTTTGGAGGCGTGATGGGCATGATGATCTGCAACGATCGGCGTTGGCCGGAGAGCTATCGGGTGATGGGGTTGCAAGGCGTGGAGGTGATCCTGTGTGGATACAACACTCCGATTCACTACCCGCCGGATCCCAGCCAAGACATCTTGCAGGGCTTCCACAACGCGCTGGTGATGCAGAGCGGCGCCTATCAGAACGGCACATGGGTGGTCGGCGTCGCCAAGGGCGGCGTCGAGGAGGGCGTCGACTCGTTGGCGCAGTCGATGATCATCGCTCCCAGCGGACAGATCGTCGCCCAGGCTGTCAGCAGCGACGACGAGTTGGTGGTTGCTCGCTGCGACCTCGACTGGTGCAAGCGTTACAAAGACACGCTGTTCGACTTCGATCGCTATCGCCGGCCGGAACTGTACGGCCGCATCACCGGTCAGCCCGGCGTGGTCGAGCCGGCATGATGGCTGATATCTGATGGCTGATATCTGATGGCTGTGATCTGATGGCTGCCATCACCTCGGGGCTCGTGTGCGGGCATCATCACCTGTATTCGGCGCTGGCCCGTGGCATGCCGGCCCCGCCGAAGCAGCCGATGAACTTCATCGAGATCCTCGAGCAGATCTGGTGGCGCCTCGACGTTGCTCTCGACGAGGAGATGATCCGCTGGTCGGCCATGCTCGGAGCGACTGAAGCGTTGCTGAGCGGCACTACCGGCATCATCGACCATCACGAGAGTCCGTCTGCCATCGACGGCAGCCTGTCGATCATCGCCGAGGCCTGTGCCGACGTGGGTGTGCGTGTCAACTGTGCGTACGGGGTGACCGACCGCCACGGTTCGGCGCAGGCGTTGCGGGGGCTTGCCGAGAACGAGCGGTACCTGCGCGCCGGCGGTCGGGGGATGGTCGGCGTGCACGCCGCGTTCACCTGCCGCGATGAGACGTTGGTGGCCGCATCGGAGCTGGCTGCCGACCTCGGTGTCGGAGTCCACATTCACGTGGCCGAGGGAATTGCCGATCGCGATGCCGGTGCCCGCCTCGAGCCGCTTGCTGCCAACGACTGGTTGCTGGTTCACTGCGTACATCTCGACCGAACGCTGCCCGGCACGATCGCCCACAATCCGCGATCGAACATGAACAACGCGGTGGGCTACGCCACGCCGACGGAACGGCCGAATCCGGTCGTGCTGGGCACCGACGGCATCGGCGCCGACATGCTCGAAGAAGCGCGGCTCGCCTACGTACGACTGCGCGAGTACGACGTGGCCGCCACGCCCGACGTCGTCTGGTCGTGGCTCGAGGAGGGCTACCGCTTCTTCCCCGAGTGTCGCGACGATCGCGTCGAGTTCAACTACGACCACGCCGATAGCGCGTGGCACACCGCGTTCACGCCGGGCATGCGGGCGATCAACGTCACCCTTGGTTCGGGCGAGGTTGTGCTGCGCGACGGCAGTCTGACGCGTGTCGACATCGACCAGGTACGTGCCAAGGCTGCCGAGCAGGCCGCACGGCTGTTCGCCAAGTTGTGAATCAAGTTGTGAATCAAGTTGTGAAAGGGCTCCGATGACCACACCAGCTGCGATCTATCTGCAGGACGCGCATCCAATCCGCGAGGCGATGGAGTTTGCCAAGTACGCCGAGGTCAAAGGCTTCGACGCGGTGTGGCAGGCCGACAGTCGGCTGGTGCGCGACGCCGTCGTGCCGATGGCGGCCTTCGCCTCGGTCACCGAGACGATCAAGATTTGCTCGGGTGTTGTCGATTGCTGGACTCGCAACCCGGCCCGGCTGGCATCGACCTTCTCGACGCTCGACGACCTCGCCCCGGGCCGAGTCATTCTCGGTATCGGTGCCTGGTGGGATCCATTGGCGGCCAAGGTGGGGATCCAGCGATCCCGCCCCCTTGGGGTGATGCGCGAAGTCGTGACCGTGGTGCGCGCGTTGCTGCACAACGAGACCGTCAGTTTCGACGGCGACTACGTGCATCTCGACGGCGTTGAACTGGACTACGTGTACCAGGAACGCCGCCCGAAGGACGTGCCGATCTACATCGGCGCCACCGGGATGAAGATGATGGAACTCGCGGGCGAGATCGCCGACGGTGTGGTGCTGAACTACCTGGTGTCGCCCGAGTACAACCAGC
>JANPBZ010000022.1:0-5479 GCA_031430695.1 Ilumatobacteraceae bacterium | reverse complement strand
TCTGCTGCAAATCTCAGCCGCCTCGGCTTTCGAGATGTCGCCGATCTGATCGGCGGCATGCATGCCTGGATCGCCGCCGGACTACCAGTGAGCGACCCCGATCACTCACACCTCGATCTGTAAGCTCCGCCGTCACCCTGGACCAGATATCGCCTCGAAGTCACGCTCGATCGCATCGACTATCAAACTGCGCACACGCGACACGTTGGACCGCATCATCGCGAACACCTCGTCCATCGTCACCGGAGCGTGACCATCGACGCCGGCGTCGTAGTCGGTGACCAAGGCAACCGACGCGTATCGGATACCGAGCTCAGCAGCCAGGACCGCTTCCGGATAACCCGTCATATTGACGACGTGCCAGCCCATCGCGCGGAACCATGCACTCTCTGCACGCGTCGAAAATCGAGGACCATTGATGACCACCATCGTTCCACCATCGATCATGTCAGTGCCCATGCGACCCCCGGCCGCAAGCAAAACGCGACGAAGTGGTCCGTCGAACGGCTCACCAAAGGTCTGATGATGCACCGGACCCTTCGAACCCATCTCATGATCTGGCCCGCCGACATCGTGAAAAGTGTCGGCCCGACCCCACGTACGATCCACAAGCTGATCGACGACGACAAGTTGTCCAGGATGAATGTCGGGCTGCAGCGAACCAACCGAACAAGGCGCGATGATCGAGCGCACACCCATCGAATGCATCGCCCAGACATTGGCCCGATACGGCACCCGATGCGCCGAGTACCCGTGTTGACGACCATGGCGAGCAACAAACGCGACGTTGTGCCCTGCGACCGTCCCGACCGACACAGGTGACGACGTCGGCCCGAACGGAGTGTCAACGTCGATGTCCTCTGCTCGTTCCAAGAACTCATAGAAGCCCGAGCCACCGAAGACACCAATGGTCGGCGAAGCAGCGTCAGTCATCACTCGTTCATACCACGACAACCGACATCGCTGCGCGTCCAGACGGCCGGGTCGGCTCGCTGCCCCGTCACAACCCGCACCGATACCGACGGCGGTGGCGATGGGGACGCCCCGACAGATCAGCAGCTCAGCGCGAGACGTGCGTTTGCTCGCATGCGACGAGAGATGAGTTCGACCTAGCGGTTGGTTCTTCTCTCGTCGCAAGCGCGCGACAGGTCAGCCGAAGCTGATGACTGGGCAGTTGACGATGAAGCCGGCGGGTCCGAAAAAGCCGGCGGGTCCGGTGATGAAGCCATCGTCGGCGAGTTCACTTACGTCGTCGAATTCCATCTGCCGAGTTCGCACTCCGGCAGCGATTGCAGCGTCGGTCCAGATTGCCGGGTGTGCGTCCCACAGTGGACTGTACTTGTCATTGTGCGGTGCAGAGTTGGTCACGTTCAACGGGTCACCTTGGCCGAGGAGCGCAGAGTTGAGGCCCTGCCGGTTCGGGTTATCAATCCCGGTTTGGCCGTTGACGAACGGAGCGATCTGTGACCGTGCCGACGTCTTCGGGTCATTGGAACCAATCCCCGGCGCGGCGTTCAAGGCCGGGGCGAAGGTCCCACCCTCCAAGGGAGCGACATCGGGATTGGAGACCTCAAACGACACGTAGTAGATCTCTTTGCCGTTGTAGAACCCTTCGGTTTCTCTAAATGTGGCGGTGCCGGCAACAAGATCCAGTGTCCCGACCAACTTGTCGTGCACACCGCTGTCGTTGGCGATGTGTGGCGCGTTGATCACCACACCGTTAGGCAGGGCAAGCAATGGGGTGTACCCGTCTTCAGCCACCGAACCCGGCGAGGCAGCCAGCGGTGGGAATCCAATCGTCGGATCAGGCACAACCACACGTGTTGGTGAGAAATCGACCGATGCCGCGACGTGTAAGACACCGTTGATGATCGAACCAGATTGAACTGCGGAGGTGCCGCGGGCGTTGGCCAACTTTGGCGAGTAGTTGACGCCGCGGCTGCGTGCGTCCTTCTTATTCGAGGAGTCGGTGACCACGTACCAGAACGACTCACCACCAGCATCGATACCTCGATGAAGCGGGAGCGTCGCGGTGTTGGCAACACGATCCTCGACAGCGCTGGTCAGGGTCTGCTTGCGTGAACCACTGGCATCGACACGGGTGGATACGGCAGCCAGCGACGTGGTAGCAGCGAGAACTGCCACGAGTATGCGTTTCATGGGAACCTTTCGGGTAGCGGTTGAACGACATGCGGCTGGCCAGCCGACAATCACCGTACGCGCACCGATCCGATCCGTCACGCGCGGCCGACGAAACCCTGGCGAACGATTCGCGAAACTGAGCACTGTGACGTTGCGAGTTCGGGTGAGATCAGATCTCAGTTGTGCTTCGTGGCAATCGGTCGCTCTACTGTTCGCCGGTGAGTTACCCGAAGAGTTTCGAGACTGTCGAGGTACCCGTCCTCCGGGTACTACCCGGAGGCTCAGCCACCTGCCGCCATCATGAGACTCCGGATCCGGGTAGTGATCCGTGACGTCACGGGTTCAACGTCTGCGAGATGACAAACCGAACCACCGTGCTTCGACCTCGACGAGAGAACGAGGTCGACCAGGAATCCAGCAACGAAGCTCCCCGCCCTCTCCTCGTGTCAGCGGCTGACGCGGCACGGGTGCTGGCGATCGGCCGGACGACGCTCTACGAGGTCGTGAAGTCGGGCGACCTCACGCCGATTCACATTCGCCGGTGCGTTCGCTTCTCGATGTACGAGATCGCGCAGTACGTGGAGTCGCTCACGCGCGGGCAGGCACGTGCCGCTCAACCGATCCGTGTGTCATGACGCGAGGTATTGCTTCAGCGCCTCGCGCGCGAGCTCTGAAACCGTCTTGCCCTCGCGCTCGGCTCGTTCCGCCGCCTTATCGCGCTCCTCCGGATCGAGTCGGAACGTGACTCGCGGCGAGTGCTGAGACTCGCCAGTCAATGACGGGCGACCGCGACCACGCACGGGCCACTGCGACTTGGGCAGGGGCCCACTCCACTCGGTCGCGTCGTCTTCAATCTCGCGAACAAGCTCTTCGACCTTGTTGTCGTCGAGCACAATCCCGGAACGAGTACGTAGCGGTGCCTGCCGTGTCTTGCGTGCCACTGTCGTCACTCCTCTCGCTTGCCTTGCTCATAGGAGCCTCTGAACTTCTCTCGGAGATCCATCACATGGATCACCAGCAACAGATCTTCCGACACCTCGACGGCACCGAGCTCGAGCGCTCGACCCGTGTCGTCGTCTCCAAGAAACATCACCACCTCCGATTGATCTGGGCGGATCTGGCGAACCACCGCATACGCATGCTCAACTACGTAGACCGCTCGGGCACGACCAACCCGGTGCTTCCGTGCCGACTTGGTGAACCTGATCTCCGTCATATTGTGGCAGACATAAATCGAGAAGGCAACATAGATCTCACGCCCTCAGCAAGGATGCAGCGGCCGCCGCTGCTTGAGCTTGCTGTCCGGGCATGACGTGGCCGTAGGTGTCGAGGGTGAAGCTGACCGATGCATGTCCCAATCGACGCGATCGTCGCGCAACAGCCCGGTAGCAAGACGTACAGAGCGATAACCGCGGTCGCGTACTACGCCGGCCTGCGGCCGTCTGAGGTCGTGATGCTTCGAGTCCGACCAGCCGAGCTACATGCCGACGGATGGGGACGTCTCGACGTCACCGAAGCGGACATCTCCTTCCCGACTACGGCGTGATGACGACCTTGCCCACGACGGTTCTGTCCATCATCGCTCGCAGCGCCTCGCCAGCGCCTTCGAGCGGATAGCGGCCGGACACGTACGGCTGCAGCTTGCCGGACGCAACCCAGTCGACCAGCTGGTCACTGATCTCCGCGCTCCGCGCCGGTTCACGAGCCGTCACGGCGCCGTAGAAGACCCCGATGATCTGACAGCTCTTTAACAAAACGAGGTTGAGCGGGATCGAAGGAATTCCACCTGTGAACCCGACGACGAGGAACCTTCCTTCCCATCCGATCGCTCGCAACGCCTGTTCGGCATTGGCACCTCCGACGCAGTCGTACACGACGTCGACGCCCTTGCCGTCCGTCAGCTGCTTGGCTCGGTCCTTGAGGTCCTCGGTCGAGTAGTTGATCGTGTCGTCGGCGCCGCGCTGACGGCACACGTCGAGCTTCTCGTCGGTAGAGGCCGCCGCGATCACCCGAGCACCGATGAGCTTGCCGATCTCGACGGCCGAGAGGCCGACGGACCCTGCGGCACCGAGGACCAGCAGTGTCTCGCCTTCGCGCAGGCCGGCACGATGCTGCAACCCGTACAAGGTCGTTCCGTAGGCGTAGTTGAGCCCGGCAGCAGCCTCGAAGTCCACCGAATCGGGCAGCCGACGCGCGCTGGCGGCCGGGATCGCACACAACTCCGCATAGCCCCCGGTCGCACCGAGCGCGCCCACAACGCGGTCACCGATCGACCAGCCATCGGCACGCTCGCCGACTCCGACCACGACACCGGCGACCTCGCCACCGGGGATGTACGGAGGCGCCGCCTTGTATTGATACTTGTCCTCGAGCATCAATGTGTCGGGGTAGACCACCGCAGCGGCCGCCACCTCGACCAGCAGTTGATCGGGCCCAATTACGGGATCGTCGATGGACTCGACAACCAGGTCCTCGGGCGGACCGAACGCCTTGCACACGACTGCCCTCATGACGCAACTCTACGCAGCGACCTGAGGCAGACGGTTCCGTCGGTGCGCCGCATTCGTCGAAGGGCGAAAGGGACCGCGAGTCGCCGGGCCGACATCGCCGGCGGCATTGTCCGGGAGCAGACCATGAGTGGTGACTACGCGCCGATCGTCTTTGAAGGCGGTACCCCGGGGGGGGTCACGCGCCGAGCCGGGGAATGCGCCTCGGCTGCGCAACCCGCGAGCCCCTAATTCACGCAAGATCGCGCCGCGCCCTCCGCCTGGTGAGCCCGGCCCATTCGTGAAGTCTCTCCCGAGAGCGAGGCGACGGAAATGCACAACGATGCGGAGGGTGAAGAGCCGGTCGTCTTTACGACCTACACGCCGGGTGACGATGACGCCTCCGCGGGTTTCGCTGTCAGCGACAACGTCCCTAACGGAACCGGCGATGTGTCGGAATCGGGCGTTTAAACCAGACGGCGCGTTCGCGATCATGGGTGATTTTCGTCGTGTGGTTCGTGAACGGCTCAGACCCGCGCTCGGCCCTTGGGGTGATTATCTGGCGATCCGTCGTGACGCACGCAACGAAGCGGTGTTCGCCAGCTTCGGTTACTTCACGATGAAGATGACGCTCCGGCCAGCCGGCTACCTCTTCAATCCCTTCTCTATCTGCGCTTCGGGCGCCAATCCGCGTCGTAGCCCGTTGGAACGGGAGAGTGACCCGACTGTCACTCATCGTCCGGTCGTTCGGCTCGTCACGACACGGGTAGGCCGAGGCCTCGGGCGATGACGATCCGCTGGATCTCGCTGCTGCCTTCGCCTATTTCGAGGATCTTGGCGTCGCGGTAGAA
>JANPBZ010000021.1:0-6756 GCA_031430695.1 Ilumatobacteraceae bacterium | reverse complement strand
AATCGACCACGAACACCGTGTCGGGTGACACGGTGAAGCCAGCGCCGGCCAAGGCGCTGGTGGCTTCCTCGACGGTCATACCCTTCACATCAGGGATCGGTACAGGCGACTTGATCGGGTTGTAGAAAACATCGATCGCCTGGCCCGTCGTGACGATGGTGCCGGCGATGGGTGCGGTGCGAATGACGGCGCCCTCAACGGCGCCCTCCGTTGGTTCCTCGACCGGGTTGAACGCCAATCCGGCGTCCTCCAACGCCGCTGTCGCCACGTCGAGCTGCAGACCGACCACGTCGTCAAGGGCGAACGACGTGGCCTTCTCGTCGTTCTTCAGCACGTTGAACAGCACGATTCCGCCGGCAACCAGCGCCAGCAACGCAATGAACGCGGCGACGCCATACCAGTTGTTGCGGGCAGGGCCACGCTGCTGCTGCGGCAACACCGCGGTTCGAGCTAACACCGTGGTGGCGCCCTGTGCGGGATTTGCAACGGTACGTGGCATCGCCCGGGTGACGTTGGCCGCAGACCCGGTGTCACCGGTGCGCAGTGGTGGCGCCGAAGCAGCGGCCGCGACAGAAGCCAACGCCAACACCGGCTCACCGCTGCGATACCGGCGCAGGTCGTCGCGTAACGCCTCGGCGTTGGCGTAGCGCATGTTCGGATCCTTGGCCAACAGCTTGGCGACAATCGCCTCGAACGGCCGTGGCACATCGGCGACCAATTGATTCAGCGGCTGCGGTAGATCGTGGACCTGTTTGTAGGCGATGCTGACCGGATTCTCTCCGGCAAACGGCGGCTTGCCGGCAACCATCTCGTACAACACGATGCCGAGCGAGTAGAGATCGCTGCGCGGATCGGGCTGCGCACCTTGGGCCTGCTCTGGCGAGAAATACGTAGCTGTGCCCATCACCGAACCGACCTGGGTGAGGTTGTTCTCGCTCGACGCATTCATCGCCCGGGCGATGCCGAAGTCGGCAACCTTCACCTGTCCGTTGCCGCCGATCAAGATGTTGGCCGGCTTGATATCGCGGTGCACGACGCCGCTGGCGTGGGCGTTTCCGAGCGCGGCAGCGACCTCGTTGGCGATCTCGGCCGCCTGCACAGAATTGACGTGGCCGTTGGCGCGCAGGATGTCGGCAAGCGTGCGTCCCTGCACATACTCCATCGCCATGAAGTAGGTGTTGGCGTACTTGCCCCAGTCGTACACGGCAACGATGTTGGGGTGGGTCAGGTTGGCGGCGGACTGGGCCTCGCGGCGAAAGCGCTCGACGAAGTTCGGGTCGGTGGCGAACTCGGGAAACAGCACCTTGATGGCCACCAGGCGGTCGAGCAACAGGTCGCGCGCCAAGAAGACGTCGGCCATGCCACCCCGCCCGATGCGCTGTTGAATTTCGTAGCGGTCGTTGAGTACCGTCCGCTCGCCGTTGTCTGTCACGTGCTGCCTACGCTGCTTTCTTGCGCGTCGAACGCGTCACGAGGTTACCCACGCATGGCCATTTATCTGACGTCACCCACGTCTCACCCACCGGTAACACCCGGGTTGGCGAACAGATAATCGAGTACCTGTTTGGCGATCGGACCCGCCAATCTTCCGCCGGTGCTGGCGCTGACCTCGTCGTCGGGACCGCCCTTCAGCACCACTGCAACGGCATATTGCGGATCCACGGCAGGTGCGAACCCGATGATCCAGGCGTTCGATCGCTCGGGCCCGGTCACGTTCAATTGGGCCGTGCCGGTCTTGGCCGCGGCTTGGATGCCGCCCTCGAGCGCCATCGCCTTGCCGGTTCCCTGATTGACGACGCCGATCATCAACGTGGTCAGTGTCTCGGCTGTCGCCGCCGAGATCGGTGTCTTCCACGCCGATGGTGTGGTGCGAGTCAGCACTCCGCCACTGTGGTCGAGCGTGGCATCGACAACGTGCGGCTTCATCATCACGCCGCCATTGGCAATCGTGCTGGCGATCATGGCCATGTGCAGTGGAACCATCGTGGTGCTGCCCTGCCCGAAGCCGCCGATCGCGAGCAGCGGGAGTTGATCCGTGAAGTCGGCAACCTCACCAAAGGCGCTAGCCGCTGGCGCCGGCAGATCGATTGGCACCGTCTCGCCAATGCCCCACTTCTTCGTGCCTTCGACCATCCTCTCGGGGCCCACCTCGATGGCCAACTGGGCAAATGGGATGTTGCAACTGCGGTAGAACACCACGACCATCGTGCCACCGCACACCGTCCCCCCGTAGTTCCCGATGGGGTCGGTCGTCTGGGGCGGGATGTACTGCGTGGCGTCGGGGAACACGCGGTCGAGCGACGTGACACCGGTCTCGAACGCGGTAGCCGTCGTGATGACCTTGAATGCCGAACCCGGCATGTAGCGCTCTTGGTAGGCATTGGCGAGCAGCGGCTTGCCGGGCAGCGCGTTGAGGAACGTCAGCACGTCCTCGGCCTTCTTGGCGTCGTGCACAGCGACATCGGCGGGGTTGTAGCGAGGGCTGCTGATCATCGCGATCACGGCCCCAGTGTGCGGGTCCATCACCACCACCGAGCCCTCGCGTGTGCCGAGCGCATCGGCGGCGATCTGCTGCACGTCGGGGCGCATCGTCAACGCGACGCTGCCGGTGTTGTCGTCGCCGCTGAAGAGCCCACTGATGGCGCGGAGCTTCTGCTCGCTGGTATCGCCCATCAACACTTCGTTCTGCGTCCGTTCGATCTGAGTCGAGCCGAAGCTGAACGTGTAGTAGCCCGTGACGTTGCCGAACAGATCACCCGTCGGGTACTCGCGCTGATACTTGAACTGGGCGCCGCGCAACGTTGGCACACTTCTGGCCAGCACTGTTCCGTCGGCAGCGAGAATCGCGCCACGCGGTCGATTGAAATCTCGTTCGGTTTGACGGTTGTTGCGCGGGTCGGCGTTGAGTTCTCGTTGGCGGCCGACCGCCAACACGTTCAACTGCACGAACAGCACGAGATAGCAGGCCAACAGGGCCACGGCGAGGCGTCGGATCTGCTTGTTCATACGCCGGCCTTCGCTGCCGCGCGCCGCTGCCGGTAGGCGTCGAAACGTTCCGAGGTGGTCAGTTCGTTCGGTGTCTCGCCAAGGCGGCGCGCGGTCGAGTCGCTGACGCGAACCAGCAACGCAAGCAGCACATAGTTGGCCAGCAAGCTGGAGCCGCCGTAACTCACGAAGGGCAAGGCGATGCCGGTCAGCGGGACCACGCGGGTGACACCGCCGATGATGATGAACGCCTGCATGCCGAAGATCGTCGTGAGGCCGGTGGCCAGCAACTTCTCGAAGGCCCTGTCGGCTCGGATAGCGATCCGCAGGCCGCTGCCGATGATCAGCAGGAAGCCGATGAGTATCGCGGTCGTTCCCAGCAACCCGAGTTCCTCGCCAATGGCGGCAAAGATGAAGTCGGTCTTCGCAACGGGGATCTTGTTGGGGCTGCCGAGCCCGAGCCCGGTGCCGCCGGTGCCGCCGTTGGCGAACGCAAACATCGCCTGCACGATCTGATAACCCTTGCCTTCGTATTGCGGCCACGGGTTGCGCCAGATGGCGACGCGCGTTTTGACGTGATCGAACAACCGCCAGGCCACGAACGCCGCGCCGGAGAACAGCAGCAGACCGATCACCAGGTAGCTGGCCCGTTCGGTGGAGACCCACATCATCACGACGAACAGGGTGAAGAACAGCAGCGACGAGCCGAGGTCCTTCTCGGCCACCATCACGACGACGGCGAATCCCCAGGCGAGGGCGATGGGCAACAGGTGTCGCAGTTCGGGCAGATGGAAAGGCCCGACACGCCAGGCACCCGCGGCGATGAGTTCACGGTGATCGGCGAGGTAACCGGCGAAGAACAACGCGAGCGCGATCTTGGCGAACTCGCCCGGTTGGAAGTTGATCGGGCCGATGCTGACCCAGATGCGAGCGCCCGCTTTGGTGTTGCCGATTCCCGGGACGAGAGGCAGCAGCAGCAGCGTCGCGCCGATGGCAAGGAAGCTCCACTGGTAGCGGGCGAGATCGCCGGCGCGTTGAATGACGATCAAGGTGGCGACGTAGGCGACGATGGCGACGAAGGTCCATGTCGTCTGCAGTCCGGCCGACCGTTCGCTGAGCCTGGCGATGATCACGTAGCCGATGCCGTGCAGCAACGCGGCCAGCGGAAGGATGGTGCCGTCGGCGCCCTTGGCGAGCACTCGATTGGCGAGATGGGCGACGACCAGCAACCCGAGGACCGCCAGCAGGAACGGCACCAGGATCGGTGGAATCTCGGCGTTCTGCCCGAGCGAAGCCAGGGTGTAGGCAGCGCCGGTGATGGTCGCGGCCATCACGATCAGGCCGAGTTCGGTGCGCCGCCGCGCCGCGGCAATCGGCGAAGCGCTCATGGCACCGTGGTCGTCGTGCCCGTGGTCGTCGTCGTCGGGCTCGATGTCGTTGAGGTCGTGCTGCTGGTCGTGCTGGTAGTCGCGGGCGCGGTGTCCGGTGTCGTTTCAGGCTCGGTGACCGCGATCGTCGACGGGGTCGGAGTTGGGTTGTCTTCGCCGCTGTTGTAGACGATGACTGCGATCAAGGTGATCACCAGGGTGAGCACTGCCGCGACCCCTAACAGCTTCAGGAATCGGCGAGTTCCCCAGAACCCGCCACCTTCCGGCTCGTCGGAACCGGCGACGTGCACGATGGGCGGCAGCGGTGTCCCGGGATCGGCGAGGACTCCCGCCGCGCTCAGCACGCTGTTGGCGTCGGCGTCGATCATCGTGCCCGCCGAGTCGGAGCCCGGCCAGCCCGGTTCCGACTCCAGCTCGGCGTCAGCCGCTGTCGGCTCGACACCCTGCAGTACGTCGACGACCACCACGGTCACGTTGTCGCGGCCGCCGTTGGCGTTGGCCTTGGCGACCAGCTGTTCGGCGGCAACCTGCGGGTCGGTGGCCGCGAGTGCGATGACGGCGATGTCGTCGTCGGGCACCTCGTCGACCAAGCCATCGCTGCACAGGATGAATCGATCACCGTGCACCATGGGCACCAACCACGTATCGACTCGGACCGTAGGTTCGATGCCGAGCGCCCGCGTGACGATGTTGCGGCGCGGATGGGCGCGAGCCTCGTCTTCGGTGATGTGACCGGTATTGACGAGCTCTTGCACGTAGCTGTGGTCGACCGTGGCCCGGTGCAACACACCGTTGCGCAGTAGGTACGTCCGCGAGTCACCAACGTTGACGAGCGCGAACCGAGCCACGTTGGATTCGTCCGCGCGCATCACCACCAGCGCGGTCAGCGTCGTGCCCATGCCCTGGTGGTCGACGCTGGCATGCGCTGCCTGATAGATCGAGGCGTTGGCCTCGACAACCGAAGCGACGACCACGCCGACATTGCTGGCGCCGGTGCCGAGCCGGCCGCGGATGATGCGAGCGGCGATGTCGCTGGCGACCTCGCCGGCTTGATGCCCACCCATCCCATCGGCGACACCGAAGACCATCGGCTCCGAGACGTAGGCGTCTTCGTTGCCGGCGCGCACGAGGCCGACGTCGGTGGCGGCCCCCCAACGCACAGCTGGCTGGTCGGTGAAGGCGACGTGATCGCTCACTACTCGGCCTCGAACACGGTGTTGCCGATCTGCACGCGATCACCCTTGGTGACCCGCTCCGGCTCCGTCAGCCGCTTGCCGTTGAGGTAGGTGCCGTTGGTCGAACCGAGATCCTCGATCATCGTCAACCCGGCATCGCGAAACACGCGGGCATGCAACTGCGACACGAACGAGTCATCGCCCATACCGACCGTGCACGTCGCGGCCCGGCCGATGGAGATCTCCTCGCCCATGGCGAACACTGAACCTCGCGTGGCCTTCGGTTCGATCACGACGAACCGACCGACGTTGCCCTTCCTGCCCTTCGGTGCTCGCACCGAGCGCTTGCCGTGCTTCAGCTCGGGCGCCATAGGTGACGGTGCTGCCACCGTCGGGTCGTTGGGAGCGATGCCAGCGTGAACCTGCGACGCCGCGACTCCGGCGCGCGGTCCGCGCACTTCGCTCCACACCGCCCACAGCACTCTGGCGAAGAACAGATACAACAGGGCCAGAAGTACGTACTTGAGAATGCCGAGAAGCGGCTCGGTGGCGGCTGCGATCACGTTGCCTCGAAGCGCAGGTGCGTGCTCCCCACGCTCACGATGTCGCCGTCGGTCAATGTTCGTTCACCGTCGATGCGCGTGCCGTTGATCTTCGTGCCATTGGTGGATCCGAGGTCGACGATCACGAACGCGTTGCCACGATGATGGACCTCGGTGTGCTTGCGGCTGACGTTGGCGTCGGGCAAGGCGATGGTGCAATCCGGCAGACGCCCGATCGTGACGAGCCGATCGCTGAGCGAAACGCGCTCGCCCGACGGCAACACGAGTGTGGCCGAACCGCCGCCCGAGCCCGCCTCGCGTAGCCGCGACGAGATGGTGAAGCGCCCCGGTTTCAGAGTGTTGTCGACCGTCATCGCCACCCGCACCGGCCCCATGAAGTGGAAGCCCTCGGCGCGGGCGTACTCGCGAGCGGTCTCGCACAACTCGTTGTTCAACGCCTCGTCGATGTCGGCGAACCCGGCGTGATCCCTGCCACTGAGCTGAAAGCTGAAGTCATTGGGGACGATGCGCCGGCCCTTGACATCGACACTGCGATTGTCGTCCATCTCGCGCAAAAGACGCCGGCCGAGCTCGACCGGACGAATGCTGGAATGAGAACCACGTGAGAACACGCCCTCGACCATACGCTCTAGCGACCGCTCGAAC
>JANPBZ010000020.1:0-3223 GCA_031430695.1 Ilumatobacteraceae bacterium | reverse complement strand
CTCAGCTTCTTCGCAGTGATCGTTGCCGTGGCGCTGGTGAAGGTGCCGCATCGTCATGGTGATCGCCGCCCGATATTCGGTGCTCTCGCTGATGGGTTGCGGTTCGCCGTAGCGCATCTCGTCATGCGACGGATGTTGGTGGTGATGGTCCTCACGATCGCGATCGCTTCGCCGTTCATTGCGTTCGTCTCGCAGATGGCGACCAACGTGTTGCACGGCGATGCTCGCGCGACCTCGGTATTGGTGACCGCACAAGGAATCGGCGCGGTGACCGCGGCCTTCACGCTTGGTTCGGTGACCAAGAAGTTCGGCGTGAGCGCGGTGATGTTCGGAGGCGTTGGCTTGTTGTGTCCAGCACTGGTGGCGTATGGCTTGGCGCCACAACTGTGGCTCGCGGCAATTGTGCTGACGGTGATCGGACTCTGCTACGGGTACGCCTTCACATCGTTCGCCAGCATCGCCCAGCAGTCGGCACCCGATGACATGCGCGGGCGAGTGTTGGCGGTCAACTTTCTCGTGCTCGGTGTCCTGTTTCCCGTGGGAACCCTCATCCAGGGTCAGATCGCTGATGCAATCGGTCTGCGTTGGACGACCGCCGGTTCCGGTCTGTTGCTGGCCGGCGGGATGTCGGCGATGGCTCCATGGCAGCGCCGGGCGGCCGCCCTCGAAACGTCGTGAATCGTGGACTTCACGATTCCGGCTGCACATCTACCGGCACCACCGCCGATACCGCATCACCGAAGGCTCGGAGGAGATCCAGATGCGCAAGGTCGGCCAGCAGTTGTTCGGCCTCGGTCGGCGCGGCGGCCGGGACCACCAAGCCGCTGTGAGTCAGAACACGCGACGGAGGTGACACCGGACTCACATCACGCCAGCTCCCGACGAACTGTGAGTCGGATGTCGCGGTGGCGCTCGAATCCGACTCACGGCCGGACGGTCAGTCGACGAACAACTCCAATCGACCGCAACGTTCGCAGCGATAGGCATCGATGTTGTAGCGGTCCTTGCCCCATTTCTTGGTTCCACCGAGGAGTCCAAGCTCGAGTTGTCCCGGGATCCAGCGGGCGCGTCCGCTGCTCGCTTGGCCGGTCCTCGATGAAACCTGGCGACAGTCGGCCGCCGCAGCGACTGCAGGTCAGCTTGTGCTCGTCCGGCATGTCAGCGGCCGTGCCAGACCGGTGGTCGGCGTTCGGCGAACGCGGCTTGGCCTTCGATCGCGTCGTCCGAGTCGATGGCTCGCCGATAGCTCGGCAGCGACTTCAGTGTTGCCATCGCTTCTTGCATCGAGAGGTTGATGGTCCGCCGCTCGATGTCGAGCAGGGCGGCGATGCTCAGCGGCGCCGAGGCAGCGATTGCACTGGCCAAGGTGTGGGCGGCGGTCAGCAGGTCGTCGGCCGGTACCACGCCGGTGATCAGGCCCCACCGCAGACCCTCTTCAGCATTCATCCGGCGCCCGGTCAACAACAACCCGCGGGCGACGTGGGGCGGCAGGAGTCGCGGCAACTTCACCGCCCCGGCATCGGGCAGGATGCCAAGGCCGGGCTCCGGCAACCAGAACTGGGCGTGATCGGCGGCCACGATCAGATCGGCCGCCATCGCGATCTCGAACCCGCCACCGACGGCCATGCCGTTGACCGCGGCGATCACCGGGGTCGCCCGGTCAGGCAATTCGGGAAACCCGCCAAACCCGCCGACGCCGTAGTCGCTGTCGAAGTCCTCGCCAGCCGAGAGGTCCCACCCGGCAGAGAAGAACTTCGCTCCGGCGCCGGTGAGGATGATTGCCCGCACTTGGGGATCGCTGTCGAGTGTTGCGAACGTCTCGCCCATTGCTCTGCTGGTTGCGGCGTTGATCGCATTGGCCTTCGGCCGGTCAAGCGTGACGACCGCGGTGCCGTCGTGTAGGTCCACATGTAATCCGGTCATGGGGTTTCCTCCAATCGTGTCTCCTCGACCCAGAAGGCATCGACGGCGGTGGCGCCGCGCTGGCCGACGAGCACAGGATTGAGCTCGACCTCGACGACGCCAGTGCCAACGACGGCCTCGGCAAGCGTGACGACCAGTGACACAAGCGCGTCGATGTCGGCTGCCGGCTTCCCGCGGAAACCTGTCAACAGCGGGTAGCTGCGCAGTGTGGTCAACGCGAGCCGAACGTCGTCGCTCGTCACCGGCGCGAGCAGGTGCGTGACGTCGCTCCACAACTCGGTCGTCACGCCTCCGAAGCCGAGCGAGACGAGCCAGCCGATCGGCGGGTCGCGGCGTACGGTGACCAACACCTCCGCGACGACATCGGTCACGGTGGCCTCGACGAGGAATGTGTCAGACGGTGGCATCGCGGCCAGCGCCTCGGTCACGGCCTCGCGACTGCCCAGCCCGACTTTCACGGCGCCCGACTCGCTCTTGTGTGCCTGACCAAGCGCCTTCAACGTGATGGGATAGCCGATCTCATCGGCAGCAGATTCGACATCGGCCGCCGGCACCATCTTGCCGTTGGGGACGTTGACATTGATCAGGGCCAGGTGACCTTTCGCCTCGGCCTCGTCGATCAGTCGCGTGCTGGTCGGCATCGAGGCGGGGGAGTGCGGTGGGTCGCAGCGGGTGCCGGCGAGTGCGGCGGCTCGCAGTGCCGCCAGACCTTCGCTCAATCCGAGCAGCGGGGTCAGTCCGCGTTCGATGATGTGGGCGCGCAACGGCTCGTTGAGGCATTCGGCCATGGTCGCGACGATCACGGCGCGGCGACCGGTGGTTTCGACTGCATCTCCGAGTGCATCGACGGCAACGACCCATGCCGACGCGTCGTTGTCGGGACTCGGTGGCGCGTCGAGGACCAGCATGGTGGCGTCCTGCGGTCCGTCGAGGACCGCAGTGAAGCACTTCAATGTGGCGTCTCGATCGCCCCACATGAACGTGTGGTAGTCGAACGGATTGCTGACGGTGACCAGCTCGGTGAGGGTCGCTTCGATGCGGGCCTGGTGTTCGTGGGTGAAAGGTTCGAACTGCAGCGTCCCGTCTTCCGTTCGGTCGGCCACCAGCGAGGCCTCGCCGCCCGAGCAACTCATCGAGACCACACGCGGTCCACCCAAAGGGCCACCGTTGTCGAGCAGTTTCAGGGTCTCCAGCATCTCGGCCGGCGTCGTCACCGTCGCCACGCCGTATCGGGCGAACAGCGCGTCGTACGCCGCGGCGCGGCCCGACATGGAACCTGTGTGCGACATCGCGATTGCGG
>JANPBZ010000019.1:0-3753 GCA_031430695.1 Ilumatobacteraceae bacterium | reverse complement strand
GGCATCCACCACGGCCTTGGCGTTGGCGATGTACTCGTCCCACGTGGTGGCGGGCTCGAGGCCCAGCTCGTCGTAGATGTCGGTGCGGTACCACTGGATCATCGGCTCGGTCGACAACGTAAGACCCAGCGTGTCGCCGTCGTACTTGCCATAGTCCTGTTGGCCTTCCGAGAAATCCGCGATGTCGTACCCGGCGCTGTTCGCCAAGTAGTCGTCGAGCGGCGCCATCGCCCCGGCGGCGCCGAACGGGGCCAGGAAGGTGTTGTCGAACTGGGCGACGTCGTACTGGCCATCTGCCTGTTCGTAGGCGAGCAACTGCTTCTGGTGCGCCTCGCCGTATGGCGTCTCGGAGAAGTTCACCGCGATGCAAGTGGCCTCCTCGAACGCGGGGATGAACGATTGGATGGCGGTAGAGGAGGGGCTCGGGATCAGGAACACGCTGATCTCGCCGGCATCGCCGGTCTCACCGCAGTCCTCGGGGGCTGCGTCGGTTCCAGGCGTGCTCGTGGCCGCGCCGGGTTCGGTCGTGGCCGCGCCGGCGTCGGTGGTAGCCGGCGCCTCGGTGGATGACGGGGGTTCGGTGCCAGCTTCGGTGGACGCAGACGATGATGCGTCGTCGCTGCCGCACGAGGCGGCCATGACCATCGTCGTCGCAATCGCGACAGCGCTCCATCGGTGGATGCGAGCGTTCCTCCCAGTGTGTCTCACGATGTCTCCCCATTGTATGCAGCGCACGCTGGCGCTGTCCCCTGACGCATAGTACGGGAAGGCAGCCTATTCGGTCAAGAGTGTTGACCGAATAGGATGGCACTCGCTACCATCGGCTCGATGGCTGGGCCAGTGTTGCGCTCAATCGAATCCGGTGACCAGCGAGTCGTGCTCGTGGTCACAGCACACGCCGACGACATGACGTTGTTCCTGGGCGGAACAGTGGCGGCTTGGGCAGCAGCCGGATGGAAGGTGGTGGTGATCCGGGTCACCGACGATCGATGGGATTCGGTCGGGCTCGACCAGCACGACACCATCGTTGCCAACGAGCGCGAGTTTCGCGAGGCCGCGGCGATCCTCGGCGTGTCCCAGATCGTCGGGCTCGGCTACGCCACCGACATGCTCGGTGATTGCAGCGAGGTCGAGCTGCGCGAGCGGATCATCCGTGAGGTGCGCACCCACCGCCCGTACGCTCTCGTCACCTTCGATCCGTACGCCGCGTACGGGGAGGACAACCAGGATCACGTGCTGGTTGCGGCTGCGACGGACGAAGCGTTCTGGACCAGCCAGTTCGATCTGCACCATCCCGAACACGTCGCCGACGGCCTCGCACCACATGGCTGCTTCGAGCGGTGGTACTTCGGGCGCGAGGTGCAGCTCGTGACCGACGTGATCGACATCACCGACACCTTGGATAGCAAGATCGAAGCAGCGTGCGCGCATCGCACGATGATGCTCAACTTCCTCAACCAGCTGCGGTTGCAGGCCCGCACCGGTGGGTGGCAGGTCGACGCGATCGATCACGCGCTCACCTCTGGCGATCCCTCGGCGGTGCTGCAGCAACTTGTGCGAGCTGGCTCGGAACGGGTGGGGGCGCGGTACGGGGTCGCCGCCGCCGAGGAGTTCCGAGTCGTCCGCTTCGGCGGCATGTCGGCGCTTCTCGACCTGATGGGAACCCCGCTCTCGTGATCGCCGCACGAGGTTTCCCCACGGTCTATGGACGCGACCTGCTGGCTGCCCTCGTCCCGAGCATCGGCTCCTACCTCGTGATCGCCCATCCCGAGCCGTGGGCGATGATAGAGCCCTCACTGTCGGCTGCTGGTGTCGCTGCGCCCGCCACGGTGATCTACGCCGGCGACCTCACACCCGCGCACCTCGAACACCTCGTCGCGTCCGCGCCGACTGTGGATGCCGTCGTCGGCATCGGCGGAGGATCGGCCATGGACACCGCCAAGTGGTTGCACTGGCGGCGCAAGCTACCGCTGTACCAGGTGCCGTCGCTGCCATCGGTGAACGCCTGCTTCACGCGGATGACCGCGCTACGCGACGCAGGTGGCGTGCGCTACGAGGGCGATGCAATGCCGCAACAGGTGCTGGTCGACTTCGACCTGCTCGCATCGGCCCCGCCGGCACTCGTGCGCGGCGGCATCGGCGACGTGCTGTCGTGCCACACGGCCCGCCACGACTGGCAGATCGGGGTCGCTGCAGGGCGGGATCATCCGTGGGACGACAACGCCGCAGCGATGTCGCTGACCTACCTCGATGAGCTCGAGGCCCTCGCGCCCGCACTGGCGCTCGGCACGGACGAAGGGGTGCGACGCCTCATGGAGCTCCACCGTGACATCGGATGGCGGTGCCACGACCTCGGGCATGCCAGGTTCGAAGAGGGCAGCGAGCACTTCTTCGCCTACTCGTTCGAGGAGGTGACCGGGCGGACGATCATGCACGGCGAGCTGGTGACGATGGGCGTGCTGATCATGTCCGCGCTGCAGGGCAACGATCCCGACAGGCCGCGACGCATCGCCGACGCCGCACGAATGCGCACCGGTCTCGGCGAGCTGGGCGTCACGTGGGACGAGGTGCAAGCTGCGCTGCGGCGGCTGCCGTCCTTCGTCGAGGAGCAGCAACTGTGGTTCTCGGCGGCGAACGGCCTGGTGGTCGATGACGACGTTCTGAACACGGCACGCACCGCGCTACGAGCCGACTGATCCGCTGCCGGGCCCGACGTGCAGCTGATCGTCGTCGACACCCCGTTCGACACGGGATCTGTGGTCGCCGGACTCGTCGGCGATCACCGCCCGCGAGTCCTGGGCGTGGCCACGGGATCGTCGCCCGAACCGGCGTACCGCGAACTCGTGCGACGTGGCGAGCTTGCGTCGACGACCGTCCTATGCCTGTTGGACGAGTACATCGGGCTGGCCCCGGGAAGCGCTCACCGATATCGCGCCCAGATCGAACGGCAACTGGGCGGACCCATGGGGGCACTGCGAATCGAAGCTCCCGACGTGGATCGCGCCGACCTCCCATCGGCCGCCGCCGCATACGAGCAGGCAATCGAAGACCTTGGCGGCGTCGATGTGCAGATCCTCGGCGTCGGTCGCAACGGTCACATCGGCTTCAACGAACCCGGTACCTCGTTCTCGTCACGCACTCACGTGACCACCTTGGCAGTGGAGACACGTCACGACAACGCCAGGTTCTTCGGCTCGCTGGCGGCGGTCCCGACGCATTCGATCACACAGGGCCTGAGAACGATCATGCGGGCGCATACGATCGTGCTCGTCGCCGCCGGATCAGCGAAGGCGGTGGCGGTGGAATCGTTGTTCACTCGTCCGCCGTCGATCGATCTCCCGGCGAGCGTGCTGCAATTCCACCGCGAGGTGATCGTAGTGGCCGATCGCGCGGCGTGCCACCTTCTCGAGGGGCTGCCACCCCATCCCGTCCACGCCACCCAGGAGCGATCATGACCAGCCGACTCGACACCCCAGCCGTCCTCGGAGGCATTCCGATCCGCGAAACCGCGTATCCGGCGTGGCCGATCTGGGACGACGGTGAGAGAGATGGTCTGCTGGGTGTGCTCGAGGCCGGCGGATGGTGGCAGGGTGACGGTACCGAGGCGGCCACGTTCGCAGCAGAGTTCGCCACGTACCACGGTGCCCGTCATGGCCTGGCCTTGACCAACGGCACCCACACTCTCGAGGCTGCGCTCGCCGCCTGCGACATCGGCGAAGGTGACGAGGTGATCGTGCCGGCCATGACGTTCGT
>JANPBZ010000018.1:0-56902 GCA_031430695.1 Ilumatobacteraceae bacterium | reverse complement strand
GGAGGAAGTCGGTATCGACCCCCAGCGCGCTGCGGAGAGCCAGCCCCACCAGTTCTCCGGCGGTCAGTGTCAACGCATCTCCATCGCACGATCGCTGGTGCTCGACCCGACGTTGATCATCTGCGACGAGCCGGTCAGTGCCCTCGACGTCAGTGTGCAGGCCCAGGTGCTCAATCTGCTCGAGGACCTCAAGGCGAAGCACGGGCTGACTCTCATCTTCATCGCCCACGACCTGGCCGTCATCAAGAACATTAGTGATCGCGTGGCGGTGATGTACCTCGGCAAGATCTGCGAGGTCGCGCCGTCCGACGATCTGTACCGCGCCCCGGCGCACCACTACACACGCGTGTTGCTCGACTCGATCCCGGTGCCCGACCCCGACGTTGCCGCCACCAAGACGGCGATCGAGGGCGAACCGCCATCACCGGTCCTACCGCCGACGGGTTGCCGATTCCACCCGAGGTGCCCAGCCGCCAGCGACACCTGTAGCAACGAAGAGCCACAGATCCGCGAGATCGCCGCCGGTCACTTTGTTGCCTGTCATCACCCGATACATGGCGACAACGTCGCTGTCACCGTCGGTCAACTCAGCGGCGAGGTGCTGCCCTGAGCGTGGCGGCGCCGCCAATGATCGATCGCGATAGCTGCGAGGATCACAATCGACGGTTCGGCGGAGGACCGCATGCGATGACCGCCGTAGATCATCACGGTTGTTGCAATCGCAATCACCACCGGTATCAGTAGCACTGCGCGATCGCGCCGTCGGGTGACGAACGCGCCGAATGCTGCAAGTGGCGTGAGCAGCCAGAACGAAGCAATGCCCGCCCACGATGCCCAGTGTTCACGCTCCTCGCCCGCGTCGCCACGCACCATGTCGCCGAGAGCGAAGAGGTCGAACGACCTCCCTACTCGCTTCAGTACGACGCCGGGTACCGAGCCGCCGTGGTGGCGCACGTAGCTCAGCGCTTGGTGGCGCTGCCGCGCAGATCTCTCCGATGGATCTTCGTTCGGTCTGGTTGCCGGGTCGAAGAGACACGCCAGCGACCAGCCGCCCTGTGCCGGCCCATAGTATGTGTCGTCGCAGTTGGCGCCCAGCAATGCCGGGCCCTCGTTCGTCGTCAGCAACACCGGTTCGTCGAACCTGACGAGGTTGAAGATCAGCCACGGCAGCATCACGCCGAGCGCGACTCCTGTTGCAGCGATGACGTGTGCCAGCGGCCGTGTACCCGATCGTCTGCCGACGAGCCACATGACGAGCGCCGCTGCGGGCACGAAGAGCACCACTTCGCTGCGCGCCAGGGCACCGAACCCAGCAGCCGCGCCCACCAAGCACGCGGCACCCCTCGTCGGGTGAGCGGTCCACCTCAGCAAGGCCCACAGCGTGAGCGAGATCATCAGGCAACTGACACTCTCCGACATCACCAGGCCGTCGCTGATCCACAGATTCGGATACAGCGCCGCGAGAGCGGCGGCCAGGAGTGCGACACGATCGCCGGCCACCCGACGAGCGATCAGCCCGATGATCGCGATCGTGGCGATGCCGCACACAATTGTGACCATCCGCTGCCGGTTGAACGGATCGTCACCCCAGCTCACCAGGGCCATCAGCGAAGACGTCAGTGGGCCGTGCTCGGCGCCCGGTTGATCGACGAACACCTCTCGAAACCACACGCCATGGGCCAACTGCTGGGCTTGGGCGCTGTAGTACAGCGAATCGTTCAACAGCAGCGGGTCGTTCCACTTGCTGAACACGAATCGAACAATGCGCAGCACCGCTCCACAAGCGACAACTGCGGTCAGGCGTCGTGCGAAGACCTGTCCGACACCGATCTCCCCCACGACGAGCGAGGCTACTTTGCGATGTCGGACTCCGGTGGCTGTTGGCGCCGCCGCGGCGACTGTCGGGCGCGATATCGGTAGTGCCAGGTCCGATCTCGCGCCCGACGCGCCTGGTCGGGCGCGATATCGGACGGCCGCCTTCTCAAGTCGCGCCCAATGGACCGGGTGACACGGCGGGCGGTCGGACGTGTCACACCGGCTTGCTACCGTCGCCTCGTGGCGCGAGGTGTGAGCACGGTTGGAGGTCGGGGCCCCATCGCGGCTTGCCTGTCGGCCTACCGGTTCGGCGCCGGCGATCCGACGACGCGGCTGGGTCCGGGCGATTTCTGGAGGGCCTCGTTCACCCCGGTCGGGCCGGCCACAGTGCATATCAGCTGGAGCGCCGACTCGATCGATGCCGAGGCATGGGGTGCAGGACAGGCGTGGATGCTCGATCGAGTGTCGGCGATGACGGGCGCGCTCGATCCCGGTTTCCGGTTCGTCGACGCACATCCAGCAGTGATGCGCGCCCAGCGAAATCATCCCAACGTTCGCTTCGGTGCCAGCCACATGCTGTTCCACGAACTGGTTCCGACCATCCTGGGTCAGCGGATCACAGCCGGCGAGGCGATTCGCCAATGGCACCGCTTGTGTCGCGATCTCGGTGACACGGCGCCGGGACCAGACACCACCTTGCGGCTGCCGCCATCGCCGGCCACGCTCGTCGGCCGGCCGGCCTGGTGGTTTCATCCGCTGGGTATCGAAGCCAGGCGCGCCGAGACGCTGCGAGCAGTCGCCCAGCATGCCGACAAGCTGTGGAACTGGGCCACACTTTCGCCGACCGACCTGGCCGCGAAGTTAGCCCTGCTACCAGGAGTTGGAGCGTGGACGATCGGTTCGGTGATGGCCTCGGCGATTGGCGACCCCGACGCGGTAGCGGTCGGAGACTTCCATCTCAAGAATTTGGTGTCGTACGCGCTCGCCGACGAATCGAGAGGCACCGACGAACGAATGCTCGGGCTGCTCGAACCGTACGCAGGCCAGCGCGGCCGAGTTGTACGGCTGCTGCAACTCGACGGTCATAGGCCGCCGTCGTTCGGCCCACGCCAGCGGATCCTCCCGATGGCACGGTGGTGATCAGCCGCCTCTGTTAGCTTCTCGTCGGCCCTCCCGGCCCGTCGACCAACAATGACAGAGACTCTCGGACCACCGCACGCGGCCGTTGACGATGCGTCGGCAACGTGGCATCGCATCCTGCGTAAGGCCGGGTTGGTCTACATCTACTCTCGGCTGTGCGTGCTTGCGGGCGCAGCGATCATTGCCGCTGAGATCCGCGCCGACGTCAATCAGGTCGGCAAACTCCCCGTGCCCTTTGCCGATCCGAACATCGCAGGGAGACCGATTCCCGAGTCCGCGCTGTCGCCGATGCTCGACGTGCTCTCGTCGTGGGACGGGATCTGGTATCTGCGCATCGTTCGCGTTGGTTATCCCACGAGCGTCCGACCCGACGTCACGTACAACGTCACCGACGCCCGCGCTGCGTTCTTTCCGGCGTATCCCCTGTTGGTGGAAGGCGTCGACAAGGTGCTACCGGGCGGCGATACCGCCGCCGCGCTCTGCACCAACTTCATCCTCGGAGCGATCGTCATCTTCCTGCTCGGTGTGCTCGCCCGACAGCTCTACGGCGAGCAGGTTGCTGCGAAGGCAATGGTGCTGGGTGCCATGTTTCCCGGCAGCTTCGTATTGTCCTTCGCGTACACCGAGGCGTTGCTGCTGGTTTTCGCGATGGGCTGCCTGTGGTGTCTCGCGAGTGAGCGATGGGTTGCGGCCGGACTCTTGGCCGCGCTCGGCACGGCAACGAGACCGAACGGGTTGGCGCTCGTGTTGGCGTGTGCGGTTGCGGCGGTGATCGCGATCCGTCGCGAGCGCGAGTGGCGATCTCTCGCGGCGCCACTTCTTGCCCCGTTGGGCTTCGTCGCCTTCCAACTGTGGCTCGGTCGACACACCGGCGAAGCAGGAGTGTGGTTCCGTGTTCAAACCGAAGCCTGGGGTGAGGGTGCGAGCTACGGACTGACGGCGATCCGCAGGACGTTCGAAGCATTTGTCAGCCCGCTGACGTCGCCGACCAATGTCATCACTGCAGCGTCGTTGGTGACGATGGTGATGATGATCTACTTCGTTCGTCGAAAGGGCCTGCCGCCGCCGATGGTCGCCTACTGCGCCGGAGTCCTGGTGCTGATGCTGGTGCCCAACACCGTGACTGCGCGCCCGCGCTTCGTGTATACGGCACTTCCGTTGCTGATCTCGGCAGGCGCGTTCCTCCATTCTGTGCGACGTGATCTCTGGCCATATGTGATCGGCGCGTGCAGCGCCGGTTTGGTGATATTGACCGCCCTCTACGGTGGCTTCGGGGCAATTCCGTGAGCTGGCGCCGCCACATGTCGGGCCAACGGCTCGGCGTGTGGGCGTTGGCGCTGCTCGCCTATGTTCCTGCGCTGCTCGCTGCCCCTGGGCGGATGCCGAGTGACACCAAGCTGTATCTGTATCTCGACCCTGCTCGGCTGATTTCGGATGCGCCGTACACATGGGACAACCGACAGTTCGCTGGCTGGGTGCCGCACCAGACTGTCACCTATCTGTGGCCGTCAGGGCCTTGGTACTGGCTGTTCGAGCAACTCCGGGTGCCGGATTGGATCGCCCACCGCCTGTGGATCGCGACGTTGCTGTTCGTCGGCGGTCTGGGCGTGCGTTGGGCGGCCCGCCACCTCGGGCTGGCCGGCGCCGGCGCGATCACTGCGGCGTTCGTGTATCAACTCTCGCCATACATCCTCCCGTACCTGTCGCGGACGTCACTCATGCTTCTGCCATGGGCATCGGTGGGCTGGCTGGTCGGCCTGACGATCCGCTCGGCGACGCGTACCAGATGGCGCGATCCCGCAATCTTCGCACTGGTCGTCTTCACCGTCGGTTCCCCCAACGCGACCGCACTGGCGATGATCGCACCCGCGCCCGTGCTGTGGTTGCTTCACGCGGCCTGGCAACGTTCGATCTCATGGC
The DNA here is from genome assembly GCA_031430695.1 of Ilumatobacteraceae bacterium. Classification (GTDB taxonomy): domain Bacteria; phylum Actinomycetota; class Acidimicrobiia; order Acidimicrobiales; family Ilumatobacteraceae; genus JAENVT01. The sequence continues at coordinate 52,027 of JANPBZ010000018.1, read as the reverse complement.
AGCGAGCGATGGCGGCTGCGCTACGCATCGGTGCGCTGAGCCTCGGCGTGTCGCTGTGGTGGATCGCCATGCTCGTCGTGCAGGGCCGCCACGGCGCCGACGTGTTGTCCTACTCGGAAACGCTCGAAGCCGTCTCGTTCACGTCGGTGAGTACCGAGACGCTCAGAGGGCTCGGTTACTGGTTGTTCTACATTCGCGACTCGTCGGGTTTCGCCACGAGTGCCTCAGCGGACTACCTGGAATCCGGGCGGATCATCGCTGTCGGGTTTGCATTGCTGGTTTGCTGCCTCGCCGGGGTCGCCCTGACCAGGTGGAGCCAGCGGCGCTATGCCGCTCTCCTCGTCTTCGTGGGCATTGTTCTGGCCGTCGGTGTTCATCCGATCGCAAGCCCCTCGCCGCTGATGTCACAACTGGCCACCTCTTCGCGTTCGACGCTGTCGCTTGCGATTCGCAGTAGTACGAGGGCGTTGCCGTTGAGCAGTCTCGGCCTCGCCCTTGGCGCCGGTGCGTTGGCAACTGCGGCGTCGACCCTGATCGCCCGGCGCCGACCTCGCCTGCGCCTGCTCGTGCCGTCACTGGTCATCTGGCTGGCGATCCTCAACCTGCCCGCCCTCTTCGACGGCGGATTCGTGGATCCCGCGCTGGAACGGGACCAGGATCCTCCAGCGGCGTGGAAGCAGGCCGCGGCCGCGCTCGACGCCGGTTCGATGGAGCATCGTGTCATGCAGTTGCCGGGTGCCGAGTTCGGCGCATTTCGCTGGGGCTACACCGTCGATCCGCCACTCCCCGGGCTGACTGCCAAGCCGTTGATCACCCGCGACCTGCTTCCGCTGGGATCTCCAGCGGCCATGGATCTGCTGTACGCCCTGGACGACCGTTCCCAGTCGAACACCCTCGATCCCGCGGCGATTGCGCCGGTGGCTCGATTGCTCGGGGCAGACACGATCTGGGTGAGTAACGACATGGCCTTCGATCGCTTTCGTACCCCGCGACCCGAAATCACCGACGCGCTGTTTGCTGCTCAGCCCGATGGTCTCGGCGTGCCGACGTCGTTCGGTCAACCGACGGCAAACGTGCCAGATCTGGCGAGTCTCGACGAGACAGCCCTCGCGAACGGGTCGATCGGCAAGCCGCTGGCTCCGGTCGAACTCATCGGCGTCGACGATCCTGTCGCGATGGTGCGTGCCGCGACGCGCCTGGTCGTACTGGCCGGAAGCGGCGATGGGATCGTCGACGCCTCGGCAGCGGGATTGCTACACGGCGACGAGGCAATTCTGTACACGGCCGACCTCGGTGAAGCCGACCACCTCGACGCCGACCTGGTGATCATCACCGACTCGAACCGAGATCGCGCCCACCAATGGCGGGGTACGCAAGACGTCGTGGGGTTCACCGAGACCGGTGGCCCGGGCACCGACGTGCTGCAACAGGACACAGCCGATCAACGCCTGCCAATCTTTGCCGACCAAACCGCGCAAGACCAGACAACGGCGGTCGTGGACGGCCTCGATATTCGGGCGACGAGCTATGGCGAACCGTTTGCCTACAGGCCCGAGGATCGACCCGCCATGGCAGTCGACGGCGATCCAGCCACTGCGTGGGTGGTGGGCGACAGGTTCAACCCGATAGGACAGAGCATCGAAGTATCGGGCGAGCTGTCGGGGATGTCGCTGTTGCAATCGCAGCAACCAGGCGCGTCACGAATGATCTCGTCAGTGCGGCTCGACGTCGACAACGCGGTCTCGCAGATCGTCGAGCTCGACGACTCGTCACTCAGCGGCAACGGCCAACCGATCGACGTGCCCGCGGGAGCATCATTCGTACGGCTCACCATCGCTTCGGTCGCTGCACGGACGGGTGGCACCGATCCCGGCGCCTCGGCCGTTGGGTTTGCCGAGCTCGGCCTCGGCACCCACTCCGAGGTCGTTCGCCTACCGTCGGACATGACCGGCGTTCCGTCGGCAACCTCCTTGGCAATCGTGATGACCCGGTTGCGTACCGACCCGCTCAATCGCTGGCGTAGCGATCCGGAGCCGCGCATCATTCGCGAGTTCGCCCTCGAAACCGGTCGGCGCTTCGAGTCCCAGTTCGTCATTCGGCTCGCCGCAAGGGCCTCTGACGAGGTGCTCAATCAGTTGGCGGGGGTCAGCGCGGCGACATCCAATCGCCGGCTGATCGGCGATCCGCAGTCGACGGCATCTCACGCGGTCGACGGTGACCCCGCCACGGCCTGGACATCGCCGTTTTCGGATGTGGTCGGCTCAACTTTGACCATCCCCCTCGTTCCGACGGAAGCGACGTCGACGCTGACCCTGACGCAACCAGTGGATCAGTCGCATTCCATCGTCACCGGAGTCACGGTGACGATCGGCGGCGAGTCGACGACGCTCGACGTGCCACCACCGGACGCCGACGGGCGTAGCGCGATCGTGTTTCCGCCGGCGCGCTCGGCGGCGCTGACGTTGAGGGTGGACGACATCGACCCGAGGACGACAATCGATCGCCGGTATGCGGAGACCACCGTGCTGCCAGTTTCCATCATCGAGCTCGAAGCCACGTCGATTGCCGACCCCCGTCCCTCCGGGGACCCGATCACGTGCAGGACCGACCTTGTTGCGATCGACGGACAGGCAATCCCGATCCTGGTGACGCCAGAATCAGTCGCCCAGGTGCTGGCCGGTGCAACGGTCACCGTTGGCATGTGCGATCCAGCCGTGGTCGATCTCGCAACGGGCACCCATCAGGTGACGGCCGCCGCAGGCAATGTGACCGGGCTCGATGTCGATCAGATCGTGCTGCGTAGCGGCGAACAGGCCGCCACCGCACGTCCACCATCCGTTGTCGCTGAACGCAGCCGGACGACTCGCACGGCAACGGTCAGCAACTGTCCGGACGGATGTTGGTTGATCCTCGGTGAGGGTTTCAACGACGGCTGGCACGCCAAGGTCGGCGGCACTGACCTCGGTGCCCCACACCAGATCTCGGGCGGATTCAATGGCTGGCTGCTGGCCGGTTCGAACGATCCGGTCACGGTGACGATGACGTGGACACCACAGCGAACGATGTGGATCGGTATGGCCCTGGCCGCTCTCGCACTGGTGGCGTGCGCGACGTTGATATGGCGGGACAAGGAGCGATCAGAGATGGCGACGCCCGCTGTTCCGTTGCCGCTGTGGCCGCCCGATCATGTGGGCCGCCGTCAAGCCGTGGTCGCGGCGGCGGCTCTTGTTGTTCTGGCCGGCCTGGTGGTCTCTCCCAAGTACGGAGCAGTCGCCGCCTGCATTGGTCTCGTCATCGTGGTGCTCAGACGTCCGATCGTCGCCGGTCTGGCCGCACTCGCCTTGATCTCGGCGCTGACCGCACTGATACTGCGTCGGCAGATCCGCTACCGCCTGGTCGCAAACCCGTCGTGGCCAGCGGCGTTCGACGACCTGCACCGCATGGGTTTGCTGGTGGTTGTGCTGCTGTTGGCTTCGACCCTGGTTGACGATTGTCGGGTCGATGAAGCAGAGCAAGTAACGTAAATCTTCGTGTCACACGTCCCGCGACCGTGCCTGTCGGTTGTCGTGCCGTGCTACAACGAACAGGGCACGATCCTGACTCTGCTCAAGCACGTCGCGGACTCGCCATGGGTACGCGAGATCATCGTGGTCGACGATGGCTCGACTGACGACACTCGCCAAATATTGAGCGACCTCGGCAGCCCGACAGTTCGAGTGCTGCTGCACGACCGTAACCAGGGCAAGGGTGCTGCGCTGCGCACCGGATTCGGTCACGCCACATCCGAATTTGTCATCGTGCAGGACGCAGACCTCGAATATGACCCGAACGAGTTCGGCGACATGCTGGCCCCGATCCTCGACGACAAGGCCGACGTGGTCTTCGGGTCCCGATTCCAGTCGGGACGCCCGCACCGTGTGTTGTACTTCTGGCACTCGATGGGCAACCGCATCCTGACGTTGGCCTCGAACAAGGTCACAGGCCTCAACCTGTCCGACATGGAGACGTGCTACAAACTGTTCCGGCGCGAGGTCGTCGAATCGATCACGATCGAGGAGAATCGGTTCGGATTCGAGCCAGAGATCACCGCCAAGGTCGCCAAGGGTGGGTGGCGCATCTACGAGGTCGGCATCTCGTACTCCGGGCGCACATATGCCGACGGCAAGAAGATCGGTCGGCGCGACGCGGTCCGTGCCGTGTACTGCATCGTGCGCTACTCGAGGGTCGGCGATCGCTTTCGTCGCGGCAGATGATGCGGTCGTCGCTGTGAGAAGCCCATTCCGACGCAACCAGCTGGAGCGGACGCCGGCAGCATTCGCCGCGGCGGATCAGCATCTGCACGCCGTGCTCGAGGATCTCGAACAGGCCAAGAACTACTCGGACTGGATCCTGGAGCTGATTGCTCCGCACATCAGCGGACGGATCCTCGAGGTTGGCGCGGGGCGCGGCACGTATTCCAGTTACTTTGCCGACCACGGTCATCTCACGGCGCTCGAGCCATCGGTGGAGCACAGCGACGCGCTCCGAGAGCGGTTGAAGGACCGTGCCAATGTGGTCGTCGTGACCGCCCAACTCGACGGCACGGCTGCTCCGGGCTCGTACGACACGGTGGTGCTGCTCAATGTGCTCGAACACATCTCCGACGACCATCAGGCGCTCGGCGACATCTACGAATCGCTTGCCCCGGGCGGCAAGATGGTGCTGTGGGTGCCCGCTTTCGAGGTGCTCTACGGCAAGTTCGACCAACGAATTGGTCACTATCGGCGCTATCGCCGTAACCAGCTCCTGGCGCTCGTCCACAATGTCGGGTTCCAGCAGGTCACTGCCAGATACACCAACATGCCGGGGTTCTTCGCCTGGTGGGTGGTCGTGCGCGTGCTCGGGCGGGCACCAACCTCAGGTCGGCTTGCAACGATCTACGACCGCTACTTCATTCCGGTCATTCGCCGTTTCGAGCGTTTCGTGCGCCCACCGATCGGTCAGTCGTTGCTGGTCGTCGCCCAGCGGTCGTAGATGGCGCTGACGACTGCGGCTCCACCGCGGCACAATTCGCGCGGTGAACAACCTCGGCCTCACACCGCAGCCCTTGACGGGCTGCGCGGGCTGGCGGTCATCGCAGTGCTCTTCTTTCACGCGGGCAAGCTGCAGGGCGGCTTTCTCGGAGTCGATCTGTTTTTCGCGCTGTCGGGATTCCTGATCACCTCCCTGATACTCGCCGAGGTCGACGCCACGGGCCGTGTCGATGTGGTTGCGTTCTGGGGGCGAAGGTTCCGGCGGCTGCTGCCGGCGGTCCTGCTGCTGCTGGTTGCAGTCACGGTCATCACGGCGATCGTGGCGACCGTGCCCGAGCGGGCCGCGACCCTGCGCGACGGCCCGTGGGCGCAGGCCTACATAGCCAACTGGCATGCCATTGCCGATCATCGCGACTATTGGGCGTCCTTCGAGCTGCCGCGCATGTTCGGCCACCTGTGGAGCCTGGCGATCGAGGAGCAGTTCTACCTGCTGTGGCCGTTGGTCGTGGCGTTGATTGCAAGGCGCAGCCGGCATGCGCACCGCACTGTGATCGCTGTCTGCCTGGTTGCATCGGCGGCCTCGTTGTGGCTGATGGTCGCACTGTTCAATCCGGCCGACCCGACCCGCGTATACGTCGGCACCGATACGCGGGCCAGCAGTCTGTTGCTGGGGGCGCTGTTCGCCGCTGCGCCGCTTCGGTCAGCCGCTACCCGGCTCACGTCGCGGCTCGCTGCAGGTTTCACCGCAGTGGCGTCGACGATCGCAGTAGTCATCGGGCTCTTCTGGTTTTTGGTCGATGGGCCGTCGTCGCCATGGCTGTTCCGCGGTGGCCTCTTCGCCCATTCGTTGCTGTCCGCGCTCCTGGTCGCCGGTTGCGCGGCACGACCCGACGCAGCGGTGTCACGCTGGATCGGATGGGCACCTCTGCGAGTGACCGGCGTGTTGTCGTACAGCCTCTACCTCTGGCACTGGCCTGTCTATGCGCTCCTGTCCCCGCAGCGCACAGGGATGTCGGGCTGGTCGTTGCTCGCACTGCGATTCGCCGTCTCGTTTGCCGCTGCGGCCATCTCGAAGGTCGTCGTCGAGGACCCGGTTCGGTTCAGGGCGACATGGGCGCGAGGCCGCAAGGGTCTGGCCACGTTGACCGCGGTGTCGGCGGGTGTCGCGGCCTTGTGGATCGTGATGCCTCTCCCGGCGACTGGACCGGCCGTGTTCTCACTCGATCAGTTGGCGTCCACCACCGGTGCCCCGCCCGACAACGCGGCGACGACGTCTGTGGCTCCAGCCACCACCCTGGCGACGGCACCGGCGTCGGTTGCAACGAGCACCACCCTTGCCGCGACCACCACAACCACAACCACGACCCTCCTGGCTCCGACGCAACGGATCCTGATGGTCGGCGACTCGATGGCGTTCGACGAATGGCCCGCCGTGGCATCGGCCATGTTCGCGGGCGGGATCTCCATCGGTGGCTACGTGTCGCCCGGCGCCGGCTTGCTCGACAACAAGTACGACTCGACGACCGACATCGACAAGATGGTGGTCGACTTCCGGCCGGACCTCGTGCTGTACCAAGGATCGCTCTGGGACGCCGGAACCCCCGAAGCGCAACGCGAAGCCTACGATCGGTTCGCCGACTTCGTGCTGGACCAGGGCGCCCGCCTCGGACTCATCACGATTCTGCCGCTACGCGCCGACCACCAGGACCCCACGCAATTGGGGACGCTCACTGGCATCATGCAGGACATCGCCGACGAACATCCGGGACAGGTCTTCGTCCTCAACAGCGACGAGGTGTGGGGCCCCGTCTTCATTCAAGATGTCAACGGCGACAAGGTGCCTGAACGCAAGCCCGACGGCGTGCACGTGTGCCCGTCGGGCGCGGCGATGTTCACGATCTGGTTGACGAACGAACTGCAGGAGCGGTTCGCTGATTTCGTGCCACCAGCCCCCGAACTCTGGGCGACCGGTGAGTGGGTGGGCGACCCCCGGTACACCGAACCGGCAGGTATCTGTGCGGCTCTGCCGTAGGACTTAGCAGGCTTCGGGACGTTGCACTGTCACGAGGTAACCGTCGACACCGATCGGCAGCTCGATCACCGCTGCGGGTAGGCGCAGGTCACTGTATTGCTGCAACAACGTGGCTGCCTCTGGCGGCAGATCTGGCATGAACGTCAGCAGCGTGTGTCCCCAGCGGGTGAAGAGCAGATGGCGCAGGTCGTCGCGTCCGGCAGAGCACAACACCTGCAGCAGCTGCGCCTCGAGTTGATCAGAGCGTTGCGCTTCCCGGGCGCTGCGCACGTCGAACGACGCCCTCACGATTGCGTCCGGCAACGCCGTGAATGCGGCGATCGCCGGGTTGCTGGCCACGTACCACAACGTCGAATCGGCCCGCTCGTCGCTGACGACGCGAAACGGCATCACGCCGGCGATGCCCCACGGGCCAACGCCGGCGTGGACACGCTGCTGCTTCTCCAGTTCCAACGCCAACCCGAATGCCACCGATCCCAGAGCTGCTGGATCGACCTCGTTGATCTGATAGCGAGTCGTCGGGTCGAGCGAAGCTTCGAGCTGAGCGGACAACGCTTGGGTCACAGTGCTGTCGCGCTGGTAGGGCACCTCCGCCGTTGCAGCTCGAGCAACGCCAAGTCCCGTCGCCGCGCACGCCAACGCAGCACCAACTCCTGCAGCGACAAGCATCGAGCGATCGGGTCGCGATGCGGTCGACGCTGACGGCATCCGCGCCCGCCAGGTAAGCCAACACGACCACACGCAGGTGGCGACCCACATCGCAACCAGCGGCAGCATCCAGCGGATCACGTACTCGAAGAAGACGCCAAAGATTCGTGTCGTCGAGATCAGTCCCAGCACGGTCGCCGCGGTCAGCACGGCATAGAGCGAGAGCTCAACTCGATCTCGGCGATTCCACGCCCAGCGAGCTGACACGGCGACCAACGCCACGAACAGCACGAAGCCGATGTAGTTGGGTGTGCTTCGCGGGTCTTTCTGGGCGTCGACGACCCACGGTCCGAACAGATTGAATCGACCGACCATTGCCTTGAGTGCGGCCCGAGGTCCCACGAACGGGGCGTCGGGATCGGTGAACTGGTGATAGAGCTTGCGCAGGTTGCCGGTGCCGGGACGAAGCTGTTCGATCACTGGTGGTAGCCAGGACACGATCAGTATCGCGGTGGCGATCAGCAACCACCGCAGCGGATGGCAGTCGGTGAGGCGGTCGGTGCGCCACCACAACCAGGCCAACCAGGCGACCACCCCGCCGAGCAATCCGCCGACCAGCACCGTGTAGCTGATGTGTGTCTGCACGCAGTGGCTGCCGACGGCTACCGCTATAGGTAGCAAAGCCAGGTGCTCGCAGGCCAGACCCCACACCAGTAACAGAAACAGCCCGAAGGCGAAGACTGGCACCCACACGTTCCACGGTTCGAGAAAGAACCGCGGCGCGAGAGCCAGCACTGTCGCTGTGAGGCTCAATGCAATGAGTACGGCGATCGTCGCGCCACCCACGCGCCTGGCGACCACCACAGCGCCGGCAATCGCGGCCAGGTGCAACAGATCAACCGCAGCAACGAGCGCAAATGCGGTCGAGCCGAACATCTTGTAGAACGGGTAGAGCAGGTACGCCATGCTCGGCCCTGGGGTCGAACCGAGATCCTGCACGCGGGCTGCGACCCCGATCAGTGGCGGATGGCGTGGAATGGCTCGCACCAGGAATTCGGTGTGGGAGAAGTCGCCCGTGAGGTACCACGTCGAACCGGCGACGGTGACCAGCGTGACGCACACGATGAGGACTGGAGGGACAACCGCCAGAACGGGGTACCTCCGGATCGTTTCCATGACGCTCAACAGGATCCGGCTAACAGCTCGGGTCACGGCAGTTCGGCGACGATCATCCGGGCAACCCGGTCAACACCCTCTGCCGTCAGATCACCGTCGGCGGTTCGAACAGCGATCGTGCCGTCGGCGCTACACATCTCCCACCACTGGCACGGCAAAGAGGTCGCGATCAGTTCATCGCCGATGAAACGGGTCGGATCGATCACCGTCGCTCCGGAGCGATCGGTCGTCGGCTCGATACCACTGCGCCCAGGTTGGGCCACGATCACGACGCTGTGGCCGTTCGCTGCGTGTACGGCTCGGGTCAGCGCAGTCGCATCGCAGCCCGTGGTGTCGGAGAACGACAGCACGAGCGCCACCGGATCGAACTCATCGACGGCGCGGCTAACCGCATCTGCAGCATTGCACCACGATGTAGTGCCCTCCTCCCATCGCAGACTGCGCCCGTCCTCGTGGATGCGATTGGTCACCGGCAGCTGGGTCGAGGTGAGGAATCCGTCGGTGATCAGCACCACATCGGTGCGCTTGTCATGCCCGGCGATCGTCGGCCATTGCCACCACACCAGGGCGAAACCGATGGCCACGATCGACACCAGCCTGGCCGGTGAGCCGACACGCTCTTGGACCCAACGCCGTGCAGGACTCACCAGGTCGTGAGGGTAGCAGGCGAGTATGGTCGACAGCCGTGGGAGACTGGTCTGCGACGCGGTGGCCGTTGCGCGCAGGCGTGATCGTCGCACTCGCCTCTGTGGCGTTGTTGGTCCAGCGTGCGGCGATTGCCGGCGACAGATTGACCGGCTCGCAGGGTGCCGTGCTCGCCCGATTCGACCTGGCCGTACCGCTGGTGATTGCCCTGGTCGCCTTCGTGGCCGCCAGACGATGCCTCGCTGGACGCGCCAGGAGTGACCTCGGGTTGCGATGGATTCCCGCGACGTATGTCGGCTGGGCGCTGACCGTCCTGTTTGCCAAAGCGGCGCTGCACGTGCGGGCGTCACCTCGGCAGTTGCTGACGACAGCGATCTTCTTCCGAGGTACCGGCACTCCCCTGCCCGGTCTCGGCGCAGGTCCTCTCGTGCTGACCCTCGTCCTGACGGTTGTACTGATGCCGGTGTTGGTCGGGTTGAGCCGCGGCGCCGCTCGAACACGTCCGTGGATGGTGCCAGTGAGCCTCGCGGTGATCGCTGTTGGCTACAGAGTGGTCTGCACAGCAAGCGGATACTCCGGGCTCTTCGGGCCGCTCAGCTGGTTGCCGAACCATCTCGACCTGGTTGCTGTCGGCCTGGCCGTCGCCTTGGTCGATGCCTCGGGCGGCGATGACCTGCTTCGCCGTCGCGTGCGGCTCGGCGGGATGGGTGTGGCACTAGTTGCCTTCGTTGTTGCAGCCTTCGCCCTCGGTCTGCCGAGGTCGCCCTTGATCGATTCCGCCGCCGACATTCACCTGCATGCGCTCGCCGCGTCGACCTTTGCAGCAGGTCTCCTGTGCGCCGCTTGGTTGACTCCCCCGACATCCGCCCGTCGGGGCGCGCCCCGATTGTCCAGGATCGTCGCCGTCACGGCGCCTGGTGTGCTCTTGGCGGGCGAACCGGCCTTCACCCTGGTGGCTCGTCAGTACCACGAGCGGGTACTTGAGTTCGACGGCGGAGTCTTCCTGCACGGAGATGTCGTCGCCCCGTTCATCTGGTCGCTGTTGATCGCCGGAGCTTTCGGTGTCGTGATCGTCGCCACGGTCGGCGCCATCGACCTCGTGCGGCACGGCGAATGGAAAGCGATCGTGAGGTCCCGTCTGGCGCTGCCGGCCGTGGCCGCCATGGGATTCTTTGTTCGTGTCATCACGCTGCTGACCGTGCTGCCCGAACGCACCGACAACGGCGACCCGCTCTTCTACCACACCACTGCGAACCTGCTTGCCCGAGGGCGCGGCTTCCTCGAGCCGTTGCGATGGCGAGACTTCGAGGGCATCCGTCCCAGCGCATTTCACGGGCCTCTGTACCCGGTCGTACTCTCGATCAGTTCGCGCTTCGGTGGCACGACCTACTTCGACCACAAGATGTTGTCGATCGTCATTGGCACAGCCGTGGTGCTGGCAGCCGGAGTGTTGGGCAAGCGCCTCGGCGGCACGGTCGTCGGTCTGGCGGCTGCCGCGTTCGCTGCCGTGTATCCGAACCTTTGGCAGATCGATGGCCTGCTCTACCCGGAGGGGCTGATGGCCCTCCTGGTCACGGTGACGATGATCGTCGCCTATCGCTGGCGTGATCGGCCTCGCTTCGCAACTGCGGCGCTGTTCGGCGCGGTGATGGCCTTGGCTGCCCTTGCTCGCGGTGAAGGGATCTTGCTGCTTCCACTGCTCGCGCTCCCATGGATCATGTTCACGCGGACACTGGCCCGATCTTTGCGTGTTCGACATCTGGCTGTGACTGTGGTGGCGTGCGCTGCCGTGCTGGCACCGTGGATGATCCGCAACGCGACGACGTTCGAGAAGTTCGTGCCCCTGTCGACCAATGGCAACGAGGTGATGGTGTACGCCAATTGCCCGTCGGTGTACAACGGTCCGTTCGTCGGTTATTGGGACTACCAATGCCAGCAACGAGTCCGCGATACACAGGGCGAACCGACCGGCGACGAATCACAGACGGCGTTGTATTGGCGGTCGCTGGGTTTCGACTACGCACGCGAGCATGTCGGTGAATTGCCGCGGGTGATGACCTTGCGCGTGCTGCGCCAGTGGGAACTGTTCCGTCCGCTTCAGAATGTGAACCTCGGTGGCATCGAGGGGCGCAATCGCGACGCGAGCACGATGGGTTTGATGATGTTCTACGGTCTGGCCGGGCTGTCGATCGTGGGTGTGGTTTCGATGCGTCGCCGCCGGATTCCGTTGCTGCCATTGGGGGTGCAGTTCCTCAGCGTCTCGATCACCTCGGCCTACACCTACGGCAGTGTGCGGTTCCGCGCCCCTGCGGAGCCGGCACTGTGCGTTCTCGGTGCTGTCGGCTTGGTGCCGGTCGTCACGTTGGTCCGCCGCTGGCTCGAGCGCGGTCCGCGCGACGCTGAATCGGAAGCCGATGGTGCACCTTTTGTCCTAGGAGGTTCGGGTGGACTGCGCCCCCGCCTGGCTGGAGCCTGGCACCGAGGCGGCTGTGCGACGTGGGCGGCGATCGGATCCGTCGTCGCCATCATCGTGCTGCCACTTCGCGGGTTGTACCGCACCACTGGCGGCACGATGGAGGAAGCCTTCATGATGGTCTTCCCCGAGCGGATGCTGAAGGGCGACCTGCCCAACCGCGACTTCCTGCACCTCTACGGCCCGGGCGCATTGCAGGTGTTGGCGGGCTGGTACAAGGTCGTCGGAATCTCGCTCGAAGCCGAACGCACCTTCGGCCTCATCCAACACCTGGCGATCATCTTCGCGCTGTTCACGCTGGCGCGCCCTTGGGGCCGAATCGCTGCGGCGACGGTCGCCGGGCTGGCTGTCTTCTATGTGCTCACGCCCATCGGGCTGACCGCAATGGCTTGGAATGGCGGCCTCGCCCTGTGCCTGTGGAGCATCATCTTCGCCTTACGCGCCCGCACGGTCGCGGACCCGCGTCGATCCTTGATAGCGGCCGGAGTGCTGGCTGGCCTGGCCTTGACCTACCGACCTGATCTGGCGTTGGGGTTAGGCATCGTCTACGGCTGGTACTTGTGGCGGAATCCTCGGTGGCGCACGGTGCTCATCGCCGCCTTTGCCGGTTTGTTGCCGATGTGGGTGCACGTCGCACTGGTCGGACCAGGCACGGCGTTTCGGGGCATGGTGATCGACCCCGTGTTCAAGCTGCGTGCCGGGCGCGAGCTGCCACGGCCGCCGTCGTGGAGCCACCTCGACGGCTCGCTGCAGGCCATCGCCGAGCTCGTGCCGCCATGGTGGAAGGTGCCGGCTCTGCCGGTCGAGAAGGCGCTGTTCCTGTGGTTCTTTGCGATGCTCATCGTGCCGGTCGTTCTCGTGTGGGTCGCGGTTCGACTGTGGCGGCAGTCCCCCACGCCACGCGTCGCAACGCTGCTGTGCGGTGCGTTGTTCAGCGTCGGTGTCGCGCCGCAGGCCCTGCAGCGACCCGACTCGACCCACCTGTCGTGGGTCACATGCATCTCGTTCCCACTCCTGATCCTGGCCATCGTCGAATACATCCGGGGTCGCCATCCGAACACCACGCAACGTCAGCGCGTGACGGCCGGCGCTGCCGTGGTGGTCGCCCTCACCTTGGTCGTCGCACCGCTGTTCACGTTCCGCTACTACCTGTTGCACACGCGGGTCAGCGCGGGCAACGTGCAAACACCGTTCCCGGTCTCACGCGAGGGTCGCCGCTTCTATCTCGGCGACTTCGGCCCGTACCTCGCGAGTCGCGACGTGATTGCCGATCTCGACAGGTTGTCGGAGCCCGGCGAACGTTTGTTGGTGGGACCCAGCGACCTGCGGCGCACGTGGTACAGCGACGCGTTCTTCTACTACCTGTTCCCTGAACTGCCGCCTTCGACGTACTTCATCGAGATGGACCCGGGGCTGGCCAACGAGCCGGGGTCGCGACTGGCCTCGGAAGTCGCCTCGTCGGATTGGGTGATCTTGACCAGCTTTTGGGATGGTTGGCGGGAGCCCAACAGCTCGATGGACTTCGGATCGGATGAGCCAAACCAAGTGCTGCGCGAGAACTTCTGCGAGGTCAACAGCTACCAGAACGGCCTGGTGCGCCTGTTCCATCGGTGCACCTCGTGACTATCGCCGCGCAGGTTCGCTCGTTCCATCGGCGGCGGATCGCCATCCCCGTCGATCACACTGCGCTGGTACTCGATGTCGGTAGCGGCGACAAGCCGCATTGGCGCGCCGACGTACTGCTCGATCGCTTCCCGGGCGACGAGCACGGGGGGCAACGGTCCGGCGCGTCGAGAGCACGTGTCGACCGCCCTTTGTTCGATGCCGACGCCTCCGACATGCCCTTCGCCGACAAGACGTTCGACTATGCCATCTGTTCGCACGTCCTCGAGCATGTCGAACGGCCCGACACTGTGATCGCCGAGCTCACCCGCGTTGCCAAAGCCGGCTACATCGAAGTTCCAGAGGCCGCAAGCGCCAAGATCGTCGACTTCCCCAGCCACCTGTGGTGGGTGACGCTCGACGAGGGTGCGCTGGTGTTCACCGCCAAGTCGGCCGCCTACTTCGATGCCGACATCGATCGCTATCTCAGCGCCAGTGGCATGCGTCAACCGCTTGCCGACCTGCTCGACAAGCACCTCGACCATCGCGTCATCGAACTGCCGTGGACCGGCAGCGTCGCATGTCGCGTGGTCGGAGCCCCCTCTGCGGCGCTCGTCGCGTCTGCGCGCGACGCCGATGCGCATCACCGCGGCGGCGAGACGGTTGCGGTCCGTGTGTTGACCGCACTCCTCACTGTGCCGTTACGACGTCGCAAGCACCGGGGCCCGATCCGCTACGACGACATCGTGCGCCCCGAGTTGCGCACCGGCAGTGGCGAGCTGCTGACCGCCAGGATCTATGGCCTCACCCCATGATTGAAGCTCTGTGTCAGCTCGCAGAACGACGGTCAGTTTGCGGGCTGACACGGAGCTCGTGAATTGGACCGTGGCGGGCGCGAGTTCTAGGTGGCCGCCTGGTTCGCCTGGCCTTCTTGTGGTTCGCGTTCCTTGATCCGGAGCATCCACGCCGTCGCGCCGAGTAGGAGGACGACGGCGCCGAGCACTCCGATCTCCCACAGCTGATCCCTGAATTTCTGTCCATCGCCGATCGACTCGGCGGCCTTGACCGAGAGCACCACAATTTCCTTGATCGAGGCGATGATGCCGACGAGGAGGAATGGCTCGGCAACGAGCTCGCGCTTGGCAATGGTGATCCGTACGGCGGAGAGCAGCTCGACGAGGATGAACAACAGCAACAATGTGTCGAGCACCTCGACGACGGGGTTGGTATCGAAGTCGTCGAACACGTCGACGAGATCCTTCCCCGCGACTGCCAGCAACACGACAGAAGCAACAAGTAGCAGCGCTGCAATGCCGAGATATACGGCTTTCTCGATGGCCTCGAGCGCCGCGTCGGCCCGTTTGGTAAAGCCGTGTCGGTCGGAATCAGGATCGGCCACGGCCGACATCATGGCAGACTGCGCGAGGATCGATGGCCAGCCACTCGTCCGAATGTTGTCAAAGGATCCTGGGCGGCAGGAACTAGTGACTCTTCTTGCGGTCGAAGATGGCCCATTTGGTCACGAGCAACATCGACTCGGCGATGATGCGGCCAGACATCTTCGAGGTGCCGAACTGACGATCTCGAAACGTGATCGGAGTCTCCACGATCGTGGATTCTGCAGCGATCAACTTGCGAACCAGTTCAGTCAGGAAGGCGTACCCCTCGGCGGTTGTCGATGCGGGGTTGATGTTCTGCAGAGCAGTCGCACGATAGACGCGAAAGCCCGACGTGCAGTCACGAACCGACAATCGCAACACGGCCGCGGTGTAGCGATTGCCCCACCGCGACAGCAGTCGACGACGCAATGGCCAATCGACGGTTGCACCACCGGGGACGTAGCGTGACCCGATCACCGCATCCGCTCCGTCGGCGACCAGCCGCAACATGATGGGGATGACCTTGGGGTCGTGTGAGAAGTCGGAGTCCATCGACACGATCGCTTCGTAGCCCTCATCGAACGCGGTGACGAAGCCGTGCCGATATGCAGCACCCAGCCCTTGCTTGCCCGCGCGGCGCAGCACTTTGATGCGCCCGAGTTCCGATGCGACCTCTTCTGCGAGGGCTGCCGTTCCATCAGGGCTGTTGTCATCGACGACCAGCACGTCGGCATCGGGTACCGCCAGGCGCACGGCGCGAAGGAACCTGACGATGTTCTCGGCTTCGTTGTAGGTCGGCGCCACGACCACGGTACGCACGGGCTGCGAGCGTAGCCGCCGCGCCCCAAGAGGCACCCCTCGCCAGGCGCAGCTAACCTGACCAGCTCGCATGGCCTCGGTACGGTACTTTCAGCTCGACAGCATCGTCGGCCCGTTCGCCGATCTGTTGCTGACCACCGACCTGCCACAACTACCGGCCGATCGCCGCGCCCAGGTGGTGCAGTTCGTGCAACGGCGCACCCAGTCGGTGCCGAGTTTCACCCGCTTCGGAGTCACGGTGATCAGCCTGTTCTACCGCGTGTTGATCGCCCTTCCGGGTGGTCGGCAGGCCGCCAGGTTCTTGATGTCGCAACCGCTACCGCTGCTTGGCGAATACCCGCGGCTGGTGCGATCGCTGGGGTACGCCTACATCTGGGAGCGCTGGCCCGACACGCTCCCCAGCGGGGCGCCTCGATGATCGCCACACTGGCAACCCCGCACATGGACGCCGAGGTGTTGGTGATCGGTTCGGGAGCTGGGGGTGCGACCACCGCATCGGTGCTCGCCGAGGCAGGGTTCGATGTGTTGATCGTCGAGGAGGGTGAGTGGGTCGAGGAAGGTTCGATCGTGCCGTTCTCGCTCGAACAGATGGATCGCCAGTACCGCTCAGGAGGTGTCACCGTTGCTCTCGGACTGCCGTCGATCGCCTATTCCGAGGGTTGCTGTGCGGGTGGCGGCACCGAGATCAACAGCGGGCTGTATCGCCGGCCGCCGGGTGACGTGTTGCAGCGATGGGCGACCGATTTCGACATTGCCGACCTCGACATCGACGAGGTGTCAGCCATCGCAACGGAGGTCGAGCGGGACATCAGTGTGACGACTCTGCCAGGCGCACCGAGCGCACCGAGCGATGTGCTGCGGCGCGGCGCGGAAGGTCTCGGCTGGCAGAACAGCGAGATCCCGCGCTGGATGAAATACGCGACCAAGGATTCCAGCAGTGGGCAGCGTCAGAGCATGACCCGCACGTATCTGCCACGCGCTGTCGCTGCCGGGGCGCGACTCGTCACCGGCTGCCGCGTCGACTCGTTGGAGATGTCCCGTGAGAGCGCCCAGGGCGCCACCACGACACTCTCGGATGGGCGTCGTGGCACCATTCGCTTCAGCCATGTTTTCGTATGCGGCGGAGCAATCCAGTCGCCGGCGCTGCTGCAGCGTTCGTGCATCAGAGGCCACATCGGCCGGTCCTTGGCGGTGCATCCGACGGTAAAACTTGCCGCCCGCTTCGCCGACGAGCTCAATGTGCCCGACGAGGTGCCGGTCTATCAGGTCAAGGAATTCGCGCCCGATCTGTCGTTCGGCGGCTCGGCGAGTCAACCAGGGCTTGTCGCGCTGGCGTTGACCGACGAGTGGAGCACATTCTCGAAAGCGATCACCGACTGGCGGCGAATCAGCGTGTACTACGCCGCGATCACCAGCGAGGGCCGCGGCAGAGTGAGAGCCGTGCGCGGACTTCGAGATCCGATCGTCACCTACGGGCTGACGCGTCGCGATCGCTCTCTGTTGGGCAGCGGGCTTGCCAGGTTGGCGCTGCTGATGCTCGAAGCGGGCGCCGAGGAGGTCTACCCATCATTCCGCGGCGCACCGCTGGTTCGTAAGCGCAGCGACCTGGCAACACTGCAGTCGAACTTCTCTGCCACTCGAGCGAGTGTGATGACCGTGCACCTGTGTTCAACCGTGCCGATGGGAGAAGACATGGCCAAGTGCGGCGCCAACTCGTTCGGACGGGTGCATGGAGCGGCCAACGTTTGGGTGAACGACGCGTCGTTACTGCCGACGGCGCCGGGAGTCAATCCACAGGGCACGGTCATGGCCTTGGCGATTCGCAACGCCCGGCGGTTCGCGGCAACGGAGCGCCCCGGTGGCTGACCGGTTCGCGGCGCCCCGTGTCACCGTGATCACCGGCGCATCGGGCTGGTTGGGTCGTGCCCTCGTGCACCGACTGCTCGCCGATCCATCACGTCGCCGCCTGCGACTACTCGCCCACACCACAGCGGAGGCCCGACAACTCGACGGTCTCGGCGATGTCGAGGTCGTGATCGGCGACATCGGCAAGCCCGACACCGCCGCCCGCCTTCTGCACGGTGTCAGTCGCGATGTCGACCTGATCCACACGGCCGGGATCATTCATCCGACGACCACTCGACAGTTCTACGAGGTCAACGCCAACGGAACCAGGCACGTTGCCGAAGCAGCTCTCGACCATGGTGTGCGTCGCATGGTGCATGTCTCGTCGAACAGTCCGTTCGGCACCAACCCGCAGCCGAGCGACACCTTCCGGTCGATCGAGCCATATCACCCGTACTACGGCTACGGCCGCTCGAAGATGCAGGGCGAGCTTGCCCTGTTCGAGGCGATCGAACGCGGACTCGATGCGACGATCGTGCGTCCACCGTGGTTCTACGGGCCTTTCCAACCACCGCGACAAACAACGTTCTTCCGGCTCGTTCGCGCCGGTAAGTTCCCGGTCGTGGGCGACGGCGAGCAGCGACGCTCGATGGTCTACGTCGACAACCTGGTCGATGGAGTGATCGCCGCCGAGTTGACGCCGGCAGCGAGGGGGCGCGGATACTGGGTCGCCGACGAGCGCGCCTACACCGTCAACGAAATCGTCGCCACAGTCGGGCGCGCGCTCAGCGACGAAGGGCTCAGTGTCAAGGCGCCGTCGATGCGGGTCCCGGCCATCGTCGGTCGCATCGCCGAGGTTGGCGACCGTATCGTGCAAGGCCTTGGCCGGTACCAACAACAACTTCACGTGCTCGGCGAAATGAACCACACGATTGCCTGCGATATCTCGGTCACGCGCCGAGAACTCGGTTACGAGCCTCGCGTGGAGCTGTACGAAGGGATGCGCCGCAGCATTCGCTGGTGCGTCGAGCAGGACCTCGAGCTGTGACCATCAGTTTGGTGACCGGTGGCAGCGGGTACTTCGGCTCGCTGCTCGTACAACGTCTGGTGGCCGCTGGCCACCAGGTCCGTGTGCTCGACATCAACGATGCAGATGATCGACCCGCCGCGGTTGAACTCGTTCACGGTGACATCCGTGATCCCCGCGTGGTGGCCCGCGCGCTCGCCGGATGCGATGTCGTCTTCAACAACGTCGCCCAGGTGCCGTTGGCGAAGGACAAACGTCTGCTGCAGACGGTCAACGTCGACGGAACCGCCTTGCTGCTGAGTGAGGCAACGCGTCTGGGCGTGGGCAAAGTCGTCCACACGTCATCGAGCGCGGTCTTTGGTGTTCCCGCGAGCAATCCCGTGTTGCCATCGACGATGCCGACACCGGTCGAGGCCTACGGCGACGCGAAGTTGGCCGCGGAGGGGGCATGCCTCGACGCCGTCTCGGACGGCCTCGATGTGACCATCGTTCGGCCACGGACCATCCTCGGCCATGGCCGACTCGGCATCTTCGGCATTCTGTTCGAGTGGGTCGCCGATGGGGCCGACATATTCGTCCTCGGTGGAGGCGACAACCGGTACCAGTTCATTCATGCGGACGACCTTGCCGAGGTGTGCATGCTGGCTGCGGCCGCGCCTGGCCCTGCCGTGTTCAACGCGGGCACCGACCGCTTCGGCACGATGCGCGAGTCGCTGGAATTCCTGTGCACACACGCCGACACGGGTTCACGGGTACGGTCCCTTCCGGCACGGCCAGCAGCGGTCTTGATGCGCGCCGCTGCGGCCACACATCTCGCACCCTTCGCGCCGTACCACTGGATGATGTACTCGAAATCAATGTGGTTCGACATCGACCATGTTCGCGATGCACTGGGGTGGCAGCCGAAGTGGTCGAACGACGAGATGCTGTCCGACAGCTACGACTGGTTCCTGCGCAATCGAGCGGACACTGATCGCGCCGGACGGTCACGCCACCGCACGATCGCCAAGCAGGGTGCCCTGCGGGCCTTGAAGTTCGCGACCAAACTGCTTCCCCGCTAACGAGTGGGACGATACCGACGCTGTACTTGGCCGTGCAGGGCAGCGAGGATCCCGCGAGCCGATGCATCCCATGTCAGCGTCCGCGCCCGGGTGAGCGCCGCGGCCGCGAGCGCTTCTCGACGCTGGTCATCGAGCAACACATCGGCCAGCGTGTCACCCAGTCTGTCGAGCGGCGCAAGCACGCCGGTGACGCCGTCGACCACGCTGCTGCGATGGCCACTGACGTCGGTGGCGACTGCCGGCGTGCCGCACGCTGCGGCTTCAGTGAGCGTCAGCCCCCAACCTTCCGCCAACGAAGCGCTGCTGACAAGCCACGCTCGCTGATACTGGGCGACGAGGTCTGCGTGGGAGAGGCGCCCGGCGAGGGTAATCCACCCCCCCGCACTGTGGGCGGCGACGCGCGCCTCGAGTGCCGGCCGCAGCGGTCCGTCGCCGACGATCACCACGTGCAGGTCGGGAACACGCTCCTTGGCGATGACGGCGGCCTCGATCAATTCGTCCTGGCGCTTGACCGGTGCCAGACGGCCGACGCACAGCACGAGCGGCGAAGCGCTACGTAGGCCACCGGGATGGAACATCGGGTCGACGCCGTTGTTGACCGCGACGACACGCTCGGCGCGAAAGCCGAGACCAAGCAGATCGTCGCGCGTGGCATCCGACGGCGTCAGCGTCAATGTGCGCCTGTAGAACGGCGGCGCAAACCGGGCCTCCATCGCCCTGCCGACTCCGGCCAACGGCCTGGGAAGGAGTTGATCCCACATCGGCCCATGCACGTGATGCAGGAAGGTGATGTGCGGCTTGCGGCACCACACCGGGCTCATCCACGGCACGCCATTCCACACCTCGACGAGCGCGTCGTATCCACCCATTCGTCGAATCCACTCGCTTCCAACGGCTCGGGGAAAGACCGAGTATCGACTTCCGCGGCGGATCACGCGGTACCCGTTGCGCATCGCTGTCGCCGGTTGGCCCACCGCGGCCGAGGTGCGGTGTGTGATGTCCAGGCCCGCTGCTGCCCAACGACGCATGAACTCGTCGGCGTGGACCTCCGATCCTCCTGCATCGGGGTCGTCGAGGTCGCGCCAGGCCAGCACGTGCACGCGCCGCACGCCAACGGAAATCATCTCGTCGGCGAGTTGCTCGATGGTGGGCAGGTCAACCAAGGGGCAGGCGTCTCCACACGGGACCTGGAAGGTGGCGCAAGACCGAGAACACAGGGCGAAGGGTCGCCGGTACCCACACCATTCGACGGCGGGCACGGAGTGCCTTCACCGTTGCGACGGCCACCTTCTCGGGGGTCGTCGAGAACGGAGCGGCTTTCAACCCGGCGGTCATCCGCGTCCGGACGAAACCCGGACGCACCACCAGCATGTGCACGCCGTCATCGGTCAGCGCGTCGCCGAATCCTTGAGCAAACCCGTCGATCCCGGCCTTTGTGCCGCCGTACACCGGGTTGTGCCGGCGAACGCGCTCGCCGGCGACGCTGCTGAGCATGACGATCGAGCCATGGCCCTGTTGGCGCATCTGATTGGCAACGCTGATGGTGGTCGACACAACCCCCGTGAAATTGACCTGGGCGATCTCCACGGCGGCAGCTTGGTCGACCGTCGTCACTGCGCCCTCACCAAGCAGCGCAAACGCAATGATCGCGATATCGATGTCGCCGTAGTTCGCCGACAGGTTTCGGGCGAGTTGAGCATGCGAATCGGTGTCGATGGCATCGAATCGAACGACGTCGACGGAGAGCGAATGATGGCGCAGTCCAGCCGCGGCACGCTCGCCGGCGTCGATGTCGCGACACGCCAGCACCACGGTGCGTGTCGTTGGGCTGAGCAGCTCGCGGACGATGGCCAGGCCGATCTCACTCGTGCCCCCGAGCAGGATGATTGTTTGTGGTTGGCCGAGTGCGTTGTCCATATGGCTCCAGTGTCGTTGCGAGGTGCGTCAGATCAAGTCGAGGCGACGGGCGAGGTCGCTCTGCCACACACCCAGTGGATCGGCCTCGTCTCGAATCGCCTTCCACTCGTCGAGGCGTGGGTAGCCGCGTCGTACCGCGTCGGGGGTCATGTGCGAGTCCTTGGCGAAGTAGTGACGTCCACCGGCATCGAGCACCACGCGGTCGAGTCCGTGCAGCAGATCACCGAGACCGCGCGACGCTCCGGGTAAATCGAGCGCCAGTGTCCAGCCCGCCTGCGGGAAGCTCAACGGTGCCGGATTGGCGGCCCCGAAACGCTTCAGGACGGCGAGGAAACTGGCTGCGCCGCTGGCTGACAATCGCTCGACGACGGTGCGCATCGCCTCCTCCTCGCCGAAGGGCACAACGAACTGGTACTGCACCATGCCGCGGCTGCCGTACAGGCGATTCCACGCTCCGACCAGATCGAGTGGATGGAAGAAGGCGCCAATCCCTTGAATCTCGCCGACGCGACGTGCCGGTGCCTTGCGGAACCAAACCTCGTTGAACGCAGCGATCGTGGCGTGGTTCAGCACGCCCATGGGAGGCACCAGCGGAGGCACGGCAATGAGTTGGTGTGGTCCGTATGCGAACGGGGCGACGGCTTGACGGGCATCGAGCTCAGCAAGACGGGCGTGATCACCGCGGCTCAGCACGCTGCGACCGAGGTTGCGCCCCTTGGCCATCAGATCGATCCACGCAACGCTGTAGCGAACCTCGTCGTCGCTTGAACTCATCGTCGCCAGCAGTGCATCGAGGTCGGCAATCCGCGATGTGTCGATGCGCATGCGGCTGGTTTCGATCGGCAGCAGGCGGATGGTCGCGTCGAGCATGACGCCGGTCAGGCCCATGCCTCCGACGGTCGCCCAGAACAAGGCCGAGTTGGTGTCGGGGCCGATCACCGTCTTCGAGCCATCGGCGAGCATCATGGTGATCGACTCGATGTGGTTGCCGATCGATCCGTCGACGTGGTGGTTCTTGCCGTGAATGTCGCTGGCGATTGCTCCGCCAATCGTGATGAATCGAGTGCCGGGCGTGACGGGCACAAAGAAGCCGCGGGGCACGATCACCCGCAGCAGCTCGTCGATGCTGACACCGGCGCCGACTGTCGCCAGCCCCCCGGACTGGTCGAGCACGATGTCGCCGGCCCCAGACGTCAATCGCGCAATGAGTCCGCCGGCGTTCTGCGCAGCGTCGCCGTAGCTGCGGCCCAGTCCCCGCGCCAGCGCGCCCCGCGAGCCAGCCTCCTTGAGCGCCGCTGCCAGGTGGTTGGCATCCACCGATATCTCGTCGGCAACGGTTGGGTTGGTGCGACCCCAGCCCCACAGATGGGTACGGAAGGGGGTCGACACGCTGCAAGATTCTACTCCTCGGAGCGCGCCGCAGTCCCTAATGACCTCGAAGGTTCCTCCATGGAGTCGTCGGCGCGGTGATCGGTGAATCGTTCGACCGGGGTCTTCCCGCTGTCAAGGTCGTCGTGCGTCCAATCCGGTCGCTTGGAAGCAA
Organism: Ilumatobacteraceae bacterium; assembly: GCA_031430695.1. Lineage (GTDB taxonomy): Bacteria > Actinomycetota > Acidimicrobiia > Acidimicrobiales > Ilumatobacteraceae > JAENVT01. Next base: position 28,848 of record JANPBZ010000018.1, on the reverse strand, counting down.
ACGACGAATCCACGGTGGCCCCCTGCTCGCCGATGTCGACGAGCGCTGCAATGAACTGCACTTCCACCGCCGTCGCGTTCGATTCGAACCGCGACCGGAATTGTCGGTCGAACGATTTCAGCAGACCACCGACCACCGCCTGCTGCTGAGCTGCGAGGCCGCAACGCGCGCCATCGGTTACCGTTTCGAGTCGGTCCTGGACGGTGACCAGATCCTCTGGCGAAGCCTTGCCCGCGGCTGCGTCTCCCAGCAGCCGAGCTATCTCTGCGCCGTCCGCTTTGCAGGCGGTGCACTGACCGCACGACTCGATGGCGAGGAAGTGCGACGCCGCGCCAGCAACGGCGACGACGTCGATGTGGTCGCCGATCACCAGGAATCCTGCCGATCCGAGACCGCTGCCGATCGCCGCCATCGCCTCGTAGGTCAGTTCGGTGTCGACTTGCTCTGCGGTGAGCGCCGCACTGGAGACGCCGACCAGAACTGCCGTGATCTGTCGCCCGGGCTCGACACCACCGCTTGCCCGCTCGATGACCTCTCGAAGCGGGGTGCCCATCGGTACCTCGACGACGCCGGGGCGGCGCACAGCGCCTGTGACGGTGCACACGATTGTTCCCGGCGACTCAGGTGTGCCGACCGATCTGAACCACGCGGCACCCTTGGCGATGATCCCTGCGACGTTGGCCATGGTCTCGACGTTGTTGACCAGCACGGGTGGCGCCGCACTGTCCGCCTCGGTGCCTGCCATCTGTACGTCGGCGGCCAACCCACTTCCGGAGTCTGCAACACCCTCCGACCTCACGACCTCGACGATTCCACGACGGTACGGTGGGGCGATTCGGGGGAAGGGCGGGCGGTCGTCGATCACTTCCAGCAGCGCAGTCTCCTCACCGTACAGATACTCCGAAGGTCCCTCGACGATTCGTATGTCGATCTCTCCGACCCACCCGGCGGCGCTGATCTCGACGATCGCTGCACGGAGGCGGTCGAGTTCCTCGGCGAACGCGACCTTTGTGGCAATCACGACCGACAGTGCGTCCATGGCTCGTGCGGCGATGAGGGCGCCTTCGATGACCGCATACGGATTGGCTCGAATGATCGCTCTGTCCTTGAACGTGCCGGGCTCACCCTCGGCCGCGTTGACGACGACGGACGTACGCAACAGCGGCGAGGCGAACGACTTGATGGTGCGCCATTTCACACCGGTCGGGAATCCAGCCCCGCCGCGACCGCGCAGCCCCGATGCAGCAACTTCGTCAATGATGGTGTCGGATGAGACGGCGCGGGCCGCCGTCAGCCCCTCCCCACCGCCGACTGCTACGTAGGAGGCGAGGGACTCGAAGGGCTGGGCGGGCAGGATGCGGTTCACGATGCAGGTGAGTACCCGCCACGTATCTCCGCCAAACTGCAGTAGCGCCGTCCAGCGGAGTCGTACAGTTGTCGAGATGACCACGACCGTCGCCACTCTCCGAGCGGATGTCCAGTCGATCGCAGAGAGCTGGAAGTCTCAACGGAGCGAGCGCCAAGCTCGCAGACACCTGGACCAAGGCGACTTTGATGCATTGCGCGACGCAGGCTTTCTGCTGGCCGTCGTCCCGGTGGAGATGGGTGGCCTGTGGCATGACACTGCCACCTCGGCGCGAACAGTGTGCGAAGTGGTGCGCCTGCTGGCGACGGCCGATCCCGCGGTCAGTCTTGTGTCGGCCATGCATCCGTCCGTCGTCGGGTTCTGGCTGTGCAACCCGGATCCATCGCAGCCAGAGTGGGAGGACCAACGGCAAGCAGTTTTCGCCAGCGCCGCTGCGGGCGAACAGTGGGGCACGATCACATCGGAGCCGGGCAGCGGAGGCGACATCGCCCGCACCCGGGCGACGGCGGTATCCACCAACGACGTCGCGTTCATGGTAGGGCGTTCATACGCGGTGACCGGCGACAAGCACTTCGGAAGCGGGTCCGGTATCGCCGATCGCATGGTCACGACGGCGATTCCTGACGGCGAGGACGAGCCGGCGGTATTTGCACTCGATGCGAGTGACCGGCGGTGGGATGGTTCGAGCGGATGGACGCTGCTCGCAGAATGGGATGGCGTCGGCATGATGGCCACGCAAAGCCACGCGATGCGCCTCGAGAGCACTCCCGCTGTTCGTCTGGCTCACCACGGCCCGTTGAGCGACGTCACATTGGGTGCCGGCGCGTTGATCGCCACGTTGTTCACCGCCTCGATCCTGGGCGTGCTCGATGAAGCGATTGCGGTCGCAAAGCAGCAGCTTCGACCGAAGGCGGCGGAGATGCGAGCGTACGAACAGGTCGAGTGGACCCGCGCGGTGAACGATCACTGGCTCGCGGTTCAGGCCTATGAAGGATCGCTGCGAATGATCGAAGCTTCGGACCCGTCCTCGCGATTCGCTGCGCTGTGTGCGAAGGAAACCGTCGCCGAGTTGGCGGAGGCAGCCCTCGGGCGCCTGGCGAGAGTGGTCGGTGGCGGCACGTTCTCCCGCCGCAGTCCGTTCTCTCACTGGTACGAAGACGTCAGGGCGTTGGGCTTTCTCCGTCCACCTTGGGGTCTCGCCTACGACAACCTGTTCGCGCTGTCCTTCGACTGAGTCGTGCTCAATGCCTGGGTGATGTGGCGGCAGGCTCGGCGTATGACCGTGCCCGATGAGGTGGTCGACCGCCTCCTTCACACAGGCGGAGTTGTCAGGTGTGGCCGAAGGAACGTCGAACCCTTCGATCTCGTCGCTGGCGAGCGCGATGGCCTTTCCTGCCGCCAGGAGACGATGGAGGTACTGCTGGTGCGTGGCGGAGGCAATGGAGATCACACCATCGAGATGATCCCACGCCGTCGCCGACGAAAAGCCTGGCGCCGACATGACCTCGTCGCTACCTGGTCCTGCGTCGAGCGTCTGGACCAGCAGGACTCGGCCACCCACAGATGCAACCTCACGGGCGATCCCTGCAACGATCTTGCCGTAATAGAAGCCGCCGGCTACCGCCGAGACCACCCCGATCGTGATCGGATTCATTACCCGCGGAGCCTACGACCGGATTGTGCGCCCCGGTGCGACGGCTCCGCGGTCAGCCGTCGTTGTCGAGTTTGTCGACGATCTTGTGTGCAGCCTCGGCCAGCGAGCCCTTCAAGCCGCCCTCCTCGGCGATTTCCTCCAGCCGTGCATCAATCAGGCCAAGCCGGGCACGCTCGGCCTCGACCATCGAGATCTTGCCGTCACCGTCGAGATCGAAAGCAGCGAGTTCGGCTTCATCGAGAGTCAGTTCGTCATCGCCAGACGGCTCGCTAGCGGTGCCGTTCTCATCAGTCATGTGTCCAGTATGCCGCTCGTGCGGTCAGGTTCTCTAGTAGGGCCACTCCGGCGTGTGGCCGGTGACGCGCCTCAGCAGGCCGCCGAAGCGAAATCGCAGCAGGATCTTGAGCGCGAGGTTCTTGGCGAACCACGGGAGCTGGGCGACCTGGCGCAACGTATTGGACACCCGGGATTGCCACGTTGGGCCGAGATCGGCCCGGTACTCGACCAGCGAGCGCGACCTGCCGACGTAGCGGAATCGACTGCCGAAGAACAACTCACGGGCGATAGCCAGCGTGACGCCGACGGACGAGAACGAGTCGTGGATCAACATCGTTCCGTCGCGTTCCACCCTGCTGCCCCACGCGCGAATGTCCGAGAGAGCCGGGCGATGACGGTGAGCGCCGTCGATGTACAGCACGGCAACCGGTCCGGAGACGAACGCGTAGGCTCGGTCGCTGAACTCGCGGATGTGGCGAACGCGACCGGCGACGCCCGCGGCTGCAAGGTTGGCGTTGAACATCTCGTGATCGGCGACGGCCTGGGACTCGAATCCACTGATCTCCCGCGGGCCGCGATCGTTGCCGGCATGCGGATCAATCGCCACGACTGCAACTCCTTCGGGTGCTGCGCCGGCGAGCATGACCGTGCTGCGTCCTCGATAGCTACCGATCTCGACGATCTGGTCTCCGACATCGGTTGTCGAAGCTGCCTTGTACAACCTCGCTGCCTGGTCGGGCGAAAGCCAGCCGTCGATGTGGTCGATGGCGGCCAACATCTCCTCGAGCGAGCGTTGGCTCATGCGAAGTAGACCCCGAGGCCGAACACACCCATCCAGATCAACCCGAGGATCTGCAGTACGCGATCGTGAGCAAAGATCTCCTCGGGTGCCGCACCGTGGCCTTGCTCGAGAATCAGGGTGTAACGCAGCAGAGCTGTGCCCATCGGGATGATCGACAACTCGTAGAACGGCAACGTCGAACCAGCGATCTCGCGGGTGTCGAATGCCCAGATGCAGTACGTCACCAGGGAGGCTCCGCAGCTGACCGACAGCACGATACGAAGGAAGCCCAGTGAGTAGTCGTCTAGCGTCGGGCGGGTCTGGGCGTCGTCGCCGAGATCACGAAGCTCGGCATAGCGCTTACCGGCGACGATGAACAGCGACGCGAATGAAGTAGTCAACGAGAACCATTTGCTCATCTGCACATCGGTTGCAACGGCTCCTGCCGCAGCACGCAAGACGAAGCCGGCGGCGACAACGATGAGATCGACGACCGCGACGTGCTTCAGCACCGAGCTGTACAGCGAAGTCAGCACGACATAGCCGGCAACCACGCCGGCGGTCTCCCAGCGTGTCGTGGCCGCCAATCCGATGCCGGCGACCAACAGCATCGAACCGAAGATCCGTCCTGTCGTGACCGGAATTGCCCCACTGGCGATCGGTCGATGCTGCTTGGTCGGGTGGTTGCGGTCGTTTTCGGCGTCGAGGAGATCGTTCCAGAAGTATGTCCCGCTGCTGGCCAGGCAGAAGGCGACAAACGTGACAACGGCGCGCCAGAGTGACGATCCGTTGTCGAGCACCCCGGCGGCGCCGGGCGCGGCGAAGACCAACAGGTTCTTGACCCACTGCTTGGGACGTGCCTGTCGGAAGAGAGCTGCTGTCATCCAGCGACCACCTCGGGGATCTCCGAGATGATCGCACCATTGACCCACACGGCGTGGTCTGCGCGGGCAAGCAGTTCCCGGTCGCCGGCACTATCGCCATACGCCCACACTTCGGCATTGACCCATCGCTGCTCTTCCAGCCATTCGTCGAGGCGGCGACGCTTCTCGTCGGCTCGACAGTTGAGTCCGCTCAGCCGATCGCCGTAGCGGTCGCCTGCCCGGTTGGAGTCGGTGCACAGCACGTCGTCGATGCCCAGGCGAAGCGCGAGCGGACGGAGGTACGCGGCGAGTGAGGCGGACACGATCACGGTGCGATGACCGGACTGCTGATGCCACCTCAACCGTCGCAATGTGTCGGGTCGCAGCCAGTTGGCCAGTACGTACTGGGCGAACTGTTCGCCCATCGTTTCGACTTCGTCGACGCGCTTGCCGCGTAGCGAGCCGCCGACGATGATTTCTTTGAATCGGTCCCGGTCGCGCCGAGCAGTGGCCACGATCGTGGCCAGCGGCCGGCGCAGTAGTGAGGTGGCCAACCGGCGACGCCCGGCGACTCGCTCGAGGAACGGCCGAACGCAGTCGCGCGTCGTCAGCGTGCCGTCGACATCGAACGCAGCAATCACCATTCTGTCGCTCACCGCAATCCCCCGAGCATGCCCCAGAATCCCGGCCAGCTCTTGGATACCACATCGCGATCGTCGATCTCGACACCGGGAACACGGAGGCCGACCAGGCCGAACGCCATGGCCAGCCGGTGGTCGTCGTGCGTATCGAGCCGGGAGCCGTGCAGGACCGACGGCTGGATCGTCAGCCCGTCCTCGGTCGCCGCGGCCTCTGCGCCGAGCCGGCGCAGTTCACCGCACAGATCACCGAGGCGGTCGCTCTCCTTGGCGCGGATGAAGCCGACGCCGCTGATGCGCGTCGGACTGTCGGCGAACACCGCAGCAGCCGCAAGCGTCGGCACGAGATCGCTGAGGTCGACCATGTCGATGTCGACACCGGCCAGCGTGGCGCCACTCTCCACGATCGTCGAGTGATGGTCGCGCGTGGACGTACATCCCATCATTGCCAGCACGTCACAGAACCCGGCATCGCCCTGGATCGATCCCTCGGTCAGGCCGGGCACCTCGACTCGACCACCGCAGATCGCGGCTGCCGCCAGCGGGTAGCTGGCCGAGCTGGCATCGGGTTCGATGACGTAGTTACGACCCTGGTAGCGACCGGCGCAGACCTCGATGGCCCGTTCGTCGATCGTCACCGCATCGTGCCCGAAGTCGGCCATGACCGCCTTGGTGATCTGCACGTACGGTCGCGAAACGAGCGGGGTCGTGATCGTGATGCGTAGCCCACCTGGGATGTACGGACCGATCAGCATCAGCGCGGTGAGGAACTGGCTGCTGATGTCGCCGCGTACCTCGATGCGCTCTGTGAGGCGCAACGGGCCGTTGACGGTGACAGGGAGGTGTCCCGATCGCTCCGCCTGCAGGGTCGCCCCGAGGGCGGAGAGCGCCTCGTGGAGTGGGGCCATCGGCCTGGCGCGCAGTGGCGGATAGCCGTCGATCGAATACGGGCCGGGGCCAAGGCACGCCAGCGCAGTGACGAATCGTGAGGTCGTTCCTGCCAGGCGGGCGGGAAGCGTGATAGGTCCCGTCGGCAGCACGCCGGCGATGCCGTGGATCGCCGTCGCATCCGAATGAACATCAGCTCGGTCGATGCCGATGCCCAGCAGTGCCAGGCATTGCAGCATTGCTTCGGTATCGTCACCGTCCGGCAGGTTGTGCAACATCGATTCGCCATCGGCCAGGGCCGCGCAGACGAGAGCCCGGTTGGCGATGCTCTTCGATCCGGGAACCGCGACGACAGCGTTGATCGGGTGCAGCAGTGGGGTGACGAGATGAGTGGCCATTTACGCCAGCCGTTGCACTGCCGGGCGATATCCACGGGCCATGAGGCCGCCGCGGTACAACTCTGCAGTGGCGACATCGACCAATACCACGGCCACGCCGCGGTTGCCTTCGACGCTGTGCACCACTTCAAAGCTGGCGATGTTGACACCCAGTTCGGCGGCCAGAGTGAACACTTCCGCGGCGGCGCCAGGACGGTCGGGAATCGGGATTCGCACTTCAGCCAGTTCGCTGGGCTGATTGACCCTGCTCGGCAGATTGACGCGGGCCTCGCGAGCATGCTGCAGACGGTCGTACAACGCGTCGCGGTCGTCGCGGTCGACCACATCGCGCATCGACGTGAGACCCTCGATCAATCCGTCGAGTGCCGAGAGGATGGCCGGTCGATTCTCGGCGCAGATGTCGAGCCAGATCGACGGATGGCCCGACGCAATGCGCGTCATGTCGCGGAATCCGCCAGCGGCGAGTCGTAGTAGCGCGGCGTGTTCCTCGGCACGGTCGCTGGCCAAGCCCATCAGCGTGGCAGCGGCAAGGTGCGGCACGTGACTGATCACTGCGACCACCTGATCGTGACGGTCGGCGGGCAAGGCGACCACATCCCCACCGAGTTCGGCAACGACCGCAGCAACCTGGCTGAAGGTGCTGTCGGCGGTCGCCGACGACGGCGTCAGCACCCACACCGCTCCTTCGAACATGGAGGCATCGGCACCGTCGAAGCCGTCGAGCTCGCTGCCGGCCATCGGATGGCCGCCCACAAACCGCGGGTCGTCGATCGCTGCGGCGATGCCGCCTTTCACGCTGCCGACATCGGTGACCAGACCTGTCGAATCGGCGAGCGCCCGCTTGACCTGGTCAACGATCGCCAACACTGGTGTCGCCACAAACGTGATGTCAGCCGTGCGATCGAAGCCACTTGCATCGACAGCTCCCAGCGCGAGAGCTCGCTCGATGCGAGTCGGGTCGAGGTCATCGCCCGTCACATGCCAGCCGCGCTCGCGCAATGCGAGCGCGATGGAACCACCAATGAGGCCAAGGCCAGCCACGTTGGCACGACGAGGGTTGTTCACGGGCGGTCAGCGTAGCTGCGAGCCCGCCGAGCCCACGCTCTCGATGAGGGTCTTCACTTCACTCATGGTGAGTTCACGCCACTCTCCGGGAGCAAGCGCCGCGTCGCGCAGGGTGCCGATGCGCACGCGGACCAGTCGGTTCACCGGGTGCCCGATCGCTTCGCACATCCGTCGCACTTGGCGATTGCGACCCTCGTGAATGGTCAGGCGCAGCACCCCTGGGCTCGGCTGCGAGACCTTGGCCGGCGCCGTCATGCCGTCGTCGAGTTCCAAGCCCTCGCGAAGTTGACGCAGCTTGCCCTGGGCGACGTTGCCTTCGGCCACCTCGGCCAGGTATTCCTTTTCGACCCCATGACTGGGGTGCGTGAGTCGTTGGGCAAGATCGCCGTCGTTGGTGAGCAGCAGCAATCCCTCGGTGTCGATATCGAGCCGCCCGACGGGAAACACACGCGGCTCGTGCGGTACCAATTCGACGACCGTCCCGCGACCGTGTGTATCACTGGCGGTGGTGACGACGCCTGCGGGCTTGTTGAGCAGGTAGTAGACGAGACCAGGTTTGACACCGATCGGCACCCCATCGACCTCGACGAGATCCTGATCGGTGTCGACGCGGCGACCGAGCACGGCGACCTCGCCGTTGACCGTGACACGTCCGGCGGCGATCAGGTCTTCGCACACCCGTCGGCTGCCCCAGCCGCGGATTGCCAGTACTTTCTGCAGGCGCTCGCCCTGTGGAAGCGCCGCGTTCTTGGCAGCCCACTGCTCCCAGAGCGGCGGTTCAAGCTGGGGCATCGGGAGCCGGCACATCGATGCGCAGGCCGTATTCGAGCGCCTCGACGACGTCGGCACCGGGAACGAACTCGGCGATCGCCGGCAGGTCGGCCAACGAGTTCAGACCGAGCTTCTCGAGAAACGACGGCGTCGTGCCGTACAGGATCGCCTGGCCAGGGCCGGCGTCGCGTGCTACTTCAGTGACATAGCCGCGAGCCTGCAACGTGCGCAACACACCGTCGGGATCCACGCCGCGGATCGAGGCGATCTGGGCGCGCGACAGCGGCTGCTTGTACGCCACGATTGCCAGCGTCTCCAGCGCAGCCCCGCTCATTCGGGCGCGTTGCCCATCGAGCAGGAAACGCTCGACGTACGGGGCCAGATCGGCGTGCGATTGGTAGCGGTAACCACCAGCCACCTTGACCATCTGAAATCCATGGCCGGCCTGGTCGTACGCGGCCGACAGCTCGGCACAAAGTCGTTCGATCACCGCGGTCGGTTGCTCGAGCAGTTGGGCCAACAAGTCGGGTGCGACCGGTTCGACAGCGACCATCACGATCGCTTCGATTGCCCGCACTGTCTCGATGTCGATGTCGTTCATCTGATTCAGCCTTCGTAGTCGTCGATGGCGATCGAGCCGGCGGAAACGGGCTCGAGTCCACCGGTCCAGAGCACGTCGATCTCACCGAACTGCTCGTCTTGATCGAGCTCGATCACACCTTGTTTGAAGAGCTCCAACACCGCAAGAAAGCGAACGATCACCTCGAGGCGCTCGACCAGACCGCTGGTGAGACGCCGGAACGAGATGCGCCCGACACGAGGCAGCTCGTCGAGCAACTCGGCAACGGCATCGGCCACGCTGGCTCGTACTGGGGCGACATGGAACAGATCGATGCGCTGCACGGGCTTGGGGGTCACCGCCCGCAGGTAGGCGGCATGCAGCCGTTTGCCGGTGACACCTTCCAGCAGGTCGGGCATCAGCTCGTCGAAACCATCGTCGGGGCCGGCGGTACGCGGGAAAGTGCGATCCGCATCGTCGGCCAACCGGCTGAACACGCCGGCGACATCTTTGAAGGTCTTGCACTCCAACAAGCGCGCCAACAGGAGGTCTCGCTCCTCCCACAGAGCCAGCTCGTCGTCGAGGTCGATGTCGTCGCGACCTGGCAACAACCGACGAGCCTTCAGCTCGACGAGTGTTGCGGCGATCAGCAAGAACTCGGTGGCAATATCGAGATCGACCACCTGGAGACGTTCGATCTCCTCCAGGTATGCATCAACGATTCGACTCAATGAGACCTCGTAGATATCGACCTGTTCTCTGAGAATCAAATGGAGCAACAAGTCGAATGGCCCCTCGAAGACGGGGGTTGCCACCGCAAATGCCATACGAGTTCAGGCTAGCTCGCCACTAGCCTGGCGCGCCGTGACCCGCGTGCTCTCGTGCATCCAACCCACCGGCGAAGTCCACCTCGGCAACTACCTGGGCGCATTGCGCAACTGGGTCAACGGCCAGCACGACGCTGATGCCTTCCATGGGATCGTCGACCTGCACGCCCTCACCGTGACCGAGGCTCCAGGCGTGATCGGCGATACGACGTTGCGGCTGGCGGCCATGCTGTTCGCCATCGGTCTCGATCCCGACGTGGCAACGGTCTTCGTGCAGAGCCACGTCGTGCAGCACAGCCAACTGTGTTGGGTGATGGAGTGCACCGTCTCGTTCGGCGAACTCAGCCGCATGACGCAGTTCAAGGACAAGTCCTCGAAGCGTGAAGGCGACTTCATCTCCGCCGGGCTCTTCACGTACCCGGCCCTGCAGGCCGCCGACATCGTGCTGTACGACGCCGACGAAGTACCCGTCGGCGACGACCAGCGCCAGCACATCGAGATCACGCGTGATGTGGCGATGCGGTTCAACCACCGATTCGGTGACACGTTCGTCATCCCGAAGGCCGTCACTCCCAAAGCCGGCGCACGGGTCATGGATCTGCAGGACCCGACATCGAAGATGAGCAAGTCGGCAGACAGCGATGCCGGGTGCATCATGATGATGGACGATCCCGCCGACGTAGCCCGCAAATTCAAACGCGCCGTGACCGACAGCGACAACGAAGTGCGCTTCGACCCGGCCGCCAAACCCGGCGTCTCGAATCTCCTCGAGATCGTGGCCGTGTGCACCGGGTCGACCCCACAGGAGCTGGCCGACAAGTACACCCAGTACGGCCCACTGAAGACCGACGCCGGTGACGCGGTCATCGAACTCCTGCGCCCGATTCAGGGTCGGTACAACGAGTTGATGACCGACCGCGGCGAACTGGCGTCACTGCTGCACAAGGGCGCCGGCAAGGCTGGTCACGTCGCTGCGGCGACGCTCGATCGTGCCTACTCGGCGATCGGCTTCCTCCCCCGCTGATGGCCTAACGTCGCCAGTGTGGACGACGATTCGATCGAGGTCATAGACACTGCGTGGATCGAACTGCCAGGCCGCCCACGGTTGGCGGCCCGGTTGTGGTTACCGACAGGGGCGGCGACCAAGCCGGTACCGGCGGTGCTCGAGTTTCTGCCCTACCGGCGGCGCGATGGCACCGCAGCACGAGATGAGTCGACGTATCCGGCGCTCGCCCGGGCGGGCTATGCGGGAGTTCGTGTCGACATGCGTGGCACCGGTGACTCGGACGGGCTGTACGACGATGAGTACTCCGAGACCGAGTTGGCAGATGCCGAGGCGGTGATCGCCTGGATCGCCGAACAGCCATGGTGCAGCGGAGCCGTCGGCATGATGGGCATCAGTTGGGGCGGTTTCAATGCACTGCAGGTGGCAGCACGACGGCCACCTGCGCTGAAGGCGGTGATCTCGATTGCCTCGTCGGTCGACCGGTACAACGACGACATCCACTACCGCGACGGGTGCCACCTGGGCGCGCAACTCGGGTGGGCAACGACGGTTCTCGGATACATCTCACGACCACCCGACAGCGCTGTCGTCGGCGAGCGATGGCGAGACATGTGGCAGCAGCGTTTGAACGCGATCGAGCCGGCAAGCGTGACGTGGATGGCGCATCAGCGCCGTGACGACTATTGGAAGCGGGGCTCGATCGGCGACGACTTCGAGGCGGTGCAGGTACCAGCGCTCGTCATCGCCGGATGGGCCGACGGCTACGGCAATACTCCGGCCAAAGCGATCGCCGGGCTGCGTTCGACCAGCAAGGCATTGAACGGACCATGGATCCACAAGTATCCCCACTTTGCTTTGCCGCGACCCCGTGTCGACTTCCTCGCCGAAGCTGTTCGCTGGTGGGATCGCTGGCTCCGTGATGTGGCCAACGAGGCCGAGGATCTCCCCCAGCAACGGGCATTCATCTCGACAGCTGTTCGACCGGACGAACGAACGGAACGTGAACCGGGCCGCTGGGTTTCGCGAGATCTTGGCGGCGACAACTCGTGTGCGCGGTTCTACCTCACCGCCGATCAGATGTTGTCGGTCTCTCCCGACGTCGCCGCAGATGTCCTCGTTGACACCAACGAAACCTGCGGCGCCGATGGCGGAGTCTTCTTCGTCGTTGATCCGGCAACTGAACTGCCGGGAGATCAGCGGACCGACGACGCCCTGGCTGTCGTGTTCGACACGGCACCGCTCGACGAGGCTGTCGAGATTCTTGGTCGTACGCGGCTGCGACTTCGTGTCGCGATCGATCAACCGCAGGGAAACCTCATTGCCCGGCTCGAGGATGTGCACCCGGACGGCATGTCCCATCGGGTGGCGATCGGCATGCTCAACCTCTCGCACCGTGGCGGCAATGCGTCACCTCAACCCATGGTGCCGGGTGACTTCGACAACATCGACATACTGCTCGACGACACCGGCTACCGATTTGTCGCCGGCCACCGCATCCGGCTCGCACTCTCAACGGCCTACTTTCCGTTGGTCTTGCCTCCACCGGCTCATGTGCGTGCTGCGATAGCCGTCGGTGACCGGTCGTACATCGAGCTCCCTACACCCACCGACCTCGTCGACATCGACCTGCGCGAGCCGGCCGAAGGATTGCTGCCGATCTACGAACAACTGACCCCTGGCACCTCGCGTCGCGACATCACGCGCTCGTCGGATTCCTCGACCGTGACGACATCGATCTTCAGCGACACCGGCGAAGTGCTGCACCCGACCAATGGCATGATCTGGCGCGAGATCCACGAAAGCCGGGCGACGATTGCGGCTGGCGATCCGTTGAGCTTCCAGTGCGTGGAACGACTCACCGTCATGCGCCGTCGGGCCGGCATCGAGACCCGTTGTATCGCCCGCGGACGACTGACAGCTACTGCGGGGGCTTGGTGCGTGGAGGCAGGCCTCACTGCGTTCGAGGACGACCGCGTCGTGTTCGAACGTTCATGGTCGCAGGATCTGGAGCGCGACCACCAGTGACCATCCTCTAGATGTTGTCGGCCTCAGCGAGGGCCGCCGCTGCTCGTCCGCGACCGAGCACGAGGTCGACGGTGACCGTTGATGAACCCGCTGCCGCCAACATGTCGGCGCCGACACGCTCGTGGTCGTGATAGCGCCGGAATCGCTCGGTGCGGGGACCAGCGATGGTGGCAACCACGCGCCCCAGCACGCCGAGGCCGGACTCGACCTTGCCGACGTCGTGCAGCAGTGCACCGGCCATCTCGTCTCGTATCCAGGAGCCGTCCAGCGATTGGAATCGTCGGGCGACGCTGATCGCGTGCCGGCGATCGGGAGCGGACATTCGACGCCACAGCACTCGTTCGCTCTCGAGTAACTGTGAGTCAGCCCACGCGGTGTCCGCGACACCGGGCTCACGATTCGACAGCGATGTGACGAATCGACGGGCGAGATGTGCGATGTGCTGCGCGCTCATCGGCCGAGTGCCCGGGGATGAGCCGACCGATAGACATCGAACAGGCGCTCTTGACTGACCCTGGTGTACACCTGGGTGGTCGAGATCGATGCGTGGCCGAGCAGTTCTTGGACGATGCGCAGATCGGCTCCATGATCGAGCAGATGTGTCGCGCACGAATGTCGCAACACGTGCGGTGACAGCTTGTGGCCGAGACCGATGCGGTCGCCGTACTTCTTGACCAGCGCCCATGCCGCTTGGCGGGAGAGCCGTGCTCCACGCAGATTCAAGAACACGGCCTCGGCGTCACCGCGGCGAGCCCAACGCTGAGGCTCGAGGTGTGGGCGACCGGATGGACCGAGCCATTCGGCCAGCGCCGCGGCTGCGTATCGCCCGTACGGCACGATTCGTTCCTTCGACCCCTTGCCCAACAGTCGCACCAGTTGTTCCTCATGGTCGAAATCGCCCAAGGACAGACCGCAGGCTTCGGAGATCCGCGCTCCGGTTGCATAGAGAAACTCGAGCATGGCTCGATCACGCAAGCCCACTGGCTCGGTGGTGGCCGGCGCCGCCAACAACGCGGCAACCTCGTCCTCCGTCAGCGGATGAGGAATGCCAGCAGGGACACGGATGCCCTCGACGTCGATGGTCGGGTCGTCGCGACGAATGCCCTCCTCGGCCAGGAACCGATGCAACATTCTGATGGCCGCGACCTGACGTGCCACCGACGACGGGGCTCCACCCGCACCGCGGCGCTCGCTGACGAACGTGTCCAAGGCGGCACGGTCGACGCTCTGCAGCGTTGCTCCCCGTTTCAACAACCATGACCAGTACCCCTGTACATCTCGCCGGTAGGCCGACAGTGTGTTGGCCGAGCGGCCCCGCTCGGTGGCCATCCATGACAGGAACTCCTCAACCTCGAGGGGAAGCATCGCCGCAGTAGCCATCACGGTGCCGGGCTCAACCGGTAGGACCAAGGCTGCCGTCGCGCACCCGGCGATCGACCAGCAGCAATCCGATCACCGTCTTCGCGTCGTTGATCTCACCGCGCACCACCATGTCGACGGCGTCGGCGAGCGGCAACTGCAGCACATCCATATGGGACTCCTCCGGGCCGTGCACATCGCGGGCCACCGGCGAGAGCTCAGTCGCCAGATACAGGTGCAGGGTCGAGTCGGTCATTCCCGCCGAGGAGAAGTAGTGCGTCAGGTACTCGAGGCGTCCGGGTGCCAATCCGGCCTCTTCGATCAGCTCGCGCTCGGCCGTGACCTGTGGAGGCTCCTCGGGAACATCGCGCATTCCCGCAGGAATCTCCAATACGTATTGGTCGAGTGGACCTCGGTACTGGCGAACGAACACGACCATCGGAACATCACCGTCGAACAGCAGGGGCACGACGCCAACGGCACCAGGTGAACGGATGATGTCGCGCTCGAACAACTCTCCGTCCGGTGCCTCGAACGTGCCGACGGCCACATGCCAGATGTAGCCCTGATGTACGAGCCGGTCGCCGAGATGGCGAAACGCTGGCGGCAGACTCATGCAGCCGCGATCACGCGACGGACGAGCTGGCTTCGTCGACGACGAACAGGTGCGGCGCCCGCGACTCGCGCCGAGCGAGCGCGGCGTACACCAATTCGCGAAAGAGCGGATGTGGCCGATCAGGACGACTCTTGAACTCGGGGTGGGCCTGTGTACCGACCCAGAACGGATGATCTTCCAGCTCGATGAACTCGACAAGGCGACGATCTGGTGACAGCCCACTGCAACGCAGCCCGGCTGCCTCGAGCTTCGGCTTGAGCTGTGCATTGAGTTCCCATCGGTGACGGTGCCGCTCACTGACAACTGGTTCGCCGTAGGCCCGATACACGCGTGTATTGGGTTCGAGTATGGCGTAGTAGGCGCCGAGACGCTGCGTGCCACCTTTGTCGACAACGTCGCGCTGGTCGTGCATCAAGGCGATGACCGGATGAGGTGTGTCGGGATCCATCTCGGTCGAGTTGGCGCCGGTGAGGTTCATCACATTGCGGGCGAAGTCGATGGTCATCGCCTGCAAACCCAAGCAGATGCCGAGACAGGGAATGTCGTTCTCGCGGGCGTATCCCGCCGCGGCGATCTTGCCCTCGAAGCCGCGCTCGCCGAAGCCACCGGGGATCAGCATGCCGTCGAGATCGGCGAGACGCCCGGCCGCCAGCAGGCCTTCGACGTCCTCGGCCTGAATCCAGTCGACCTCGACCTTGGCGCCGTGATGGAACCCGGCGTGCTTCAGGCTCTCGACGACAGAGAGATAGGCGTCGGGCAGGCTGATGTACTTGCCGATCAAGCCGATCTTCACCGGCTTGCTCGCCTCTTCGATCATCGACACGACCTCTTGCCACGGAGTCAGGTCCACAGGACCGTCGAGTCGCAACACATCGCACACCACATCGTCGAGACCCTCGTCGTGAAGAATCAACGGCAGCTCGTAGATGTTTCCGACGTCGGCGGCGTTGACGACAGCACGCTCGTCGACATCGCAGAGATTGGAGATCTTGCGCTTCAGATTGTCACTCAGCGGCGCTTCGCTGCGGCAGACGATCACGTCCGGTTGAATACCGCGGCTACGCAACTCGGTGACCGAGTGCTGCGTCGGCTTGGTCTTCTGCTCGCCCGACGGACCGATGAACGGAACCAATGTCACGTGGATGTAGCACACGTTGTCGCGTCCGGCCTCTTTGCGGAACTGGCGAATTGCCTCGAGGAAGGGCAGGATCTCGATGTCGCCGACGGTGCCGCCGACCTCGGTGATCACGACGTCGACATCGTCGCTGGCGAGTCGATGGATCCGTCGCTTGATCTCGTCGGTGATGTGCGGGATGACTTGCACGGTCTTGCCCAGATAGTCGCCGCGGCGCTCTGCCGCGAGCACCGCCTGATAGATCGACCCGGTGGTCGCATTGGAGTTGCGGGTCAACGGCTCGTCGATGAACCGCTCGTAGTGGCCAAGATCGAGATCCGTCTCACCTCCGTCGTCGGTGACGAATACTTCGCCGTGCTCGAAGGGGTTCATCGTGCCGGGATCGACGTTGATGTAGGGATCGAGCTTCTGCATCGTGATCCGCAGTCCTCGCAGCTTCAACAACCGGCCGAGTGATGACGCGGTGAGACCTTTTCCGAGGGAGCTGGCAACGCCTCCGGTCACGAAAATGTGCTTCGGCATTGAACAAAGACCTCCGTCTCAGGCGAACTGACAACGGGACTGCAGCATACCGCGCTGCGCGCCGGTCGCGCGGATCCCGCCTGTCATTGGCAACAAATCACCGGCGGAGTCCGGCGAAGTCGAGTACCGAGCCGATTCCGTTGTCGGTGCGCGGAGGCAACGCCGGTAGCAGCAACGTGCGAATGCCTGCCAGCACAGCGCCGCTGTCTGCCCGCGGATCATCGCCGACCATCACCACTTCCGACGGAGCAAGACTCAACGACTCGCATGCCGCGTCAAAGATCTTTCGATCGGGCTTCACGGCTCCCGTCTCGTAGGACAGCGTGAACGACGAAACGGACTCCAAAATGGAATGCGCCTCGAACACGGTGCGCACATCCCAACCGGTGTTGGAGACGATTCCAACAGCCAACCCGTTGTCGTGCAGCGCTCGCAACGTCGCGCCGGAGCGCATGTACGGCACCCACGACAAGGGATCGTGCATATCGGCGTTGACGGCATCCCCGAGCTGCTCGGCCCATTCGTTGGCGATGCCGTACAAGATCTGCCAGCGACGGCTCCACACGGCCGCATCGAGGTCGCGCAGGTGGGCGAGTTCGTCCGGAGCCATCGCGGCCGCGTCGATTCGCCGGGCGAGATCGATTGCCTGCTCCTGGCTCATCGGCACCCCCAGCCTCCGCGCGCACTCAGCAATCGTGCTCGACAGTGGATCATGGGCGAACAGCGTGTTGCCGAAATCGAACAGCACGCCACGAACCTCCACGGTCGCAGCGTAGGAGGCGCCGGCGCGAGATTGCGGAACTAGCCTGCCGACATCATGACCCGCGGTTGGCGCACGAACAGGTTGACGCTGTGCGCCGGTCTGACTGCGCTGGCCGTGGTGCTTCGTGCCCCGACGTTTGTCTCCAGACTGTTCGATCCCGACGAAGCTGCGATCGGGGTCCAGGCGATGGTCGTGCGTGGTGGAGGGACGCTCTACACCGACATCTACGATCGCAAACCGCCACTTCCTCCCCTGCTGTACGCGGCATCATTCTCGGTGACCGACTCGACCGACATTCGCCTCATGCGGTTGTTGGTCACGATGCTGCTCGCTGCGTGTGGTGCGCTGGTCGCGCTGGACTTCCTGCGTCGATGGGGCCCGCTTCACGCTTGGTGGGGCGGGGTGTTGTTGATTGCCGGTTCGATGGCGCTGTTCCCCGCCGATGCCGGTGCCGCCAACTATGCGCATTTCGCACTCCTGCCCGGCGCAGCTGCGATTGTGTGGTCGCGACGCGGCACGTTGCCCAGCGCCATCGCCGCCGGCGCCGCCATCGGCATCGCGATACTCAGCCGGCAGAGTTGGTTGCTGGGCGTCGTGCCGGCTTGCGTCGGCGTCGGCCTGCACGGACGGTGGCGCAACGTTGCGCCGTTCCTTGCAGCTTGTGCCGTGACCATCGTCAGCACGGGGCTGTACTCGCCGCTCGGCAGATTCTGGGAATGGAACGTGACCAACAGTCCAGGTTTCGTGTTTGCGAGCATCGGCGTGTGGTCGGCGTTCGGCAAGGGGCTGGCGTCGGTGGCAGGCTTCGCCGGGTTTCATCCGGTACTGCTCGTTGCCGCCGGCGTGGCCGCAGCGACCGCTGTCCGCTCTGCCAAGGGACGTGCGCTGCCCGCCGATGTCGATCTGTGGCTCTGGGTCGGCTCGGGCCTGGCCGCGTGGGCGGCGGGACTGCGCTTCTTCGGTCACTACTGGCTGCAGGTCGTGCCGCCGTTGGTGTTGCTGGCAGTTCCGGTCGTGGCACGAGGGAGCAGCCGTGCTCGAACCATGGCCGCGGCCGGGGTCGCCATCCCGGCAACCGTCGCATGGGCGTTGTTGTTCGTGCCGGGGTCGTTTCATGATCGACCCGACCCGACCAACCTGGCCACGTATGTGCGAGCGCACACCACCACCACCGATCGGGTATTCGTCTGGGGTTCCTATCCGGAAGTGCTGGTCGCCGCCGACCGCGAGCCAGCCGGCGGGCTGGTTCACACCGACTTCGTCGTCGGACGATCGGGTGGTCGCAAAGATCCGGCAGCAACCCTTGCCAACGCGGTGCCAGGGGCGGTCGACATCATGCTCGACTCCCTCGCCGATGTTCCGCCGCAGTTGATCCTCGACACATCGACCGCGCCGCAACTCGGGTATACGAACTACCCGATCTCGCTCGTTCCCGACCTTGATCGCTTCATCCGCGATGGATACGAGCAGGTGGACGTCATCGACGGCGTCACCGTGTGGCAGCGAAGTCAATGACGGCAAACGGTGACCCGGGTCCCAGTCTCGTCTGCCTAAGCTGGCTCGGATGGAGACCCGCCAGTTGAGGGATTGGATTCCCTCCGAGGCGCACCGTGATCTGACGGAGACCACTCCGGCTCCACGATCGCACTGGTTGCGCGAACTCGTGCTCGTGGTCGTCTTCTACTACAGCTACGAATTGGTCCGCCGTTTCGCCCACTTCGGCAAGGTCCGCCCACGAGCATTTCGCAATCAGCTGTACCTCATCGATCTCGAAGAATTCCTGCACATCTACAACGAATCGGCGGTGCAGAAGGCGTTTCTCGGTGCCACGTGGTTCATCAAAGTGATGAACGTCTACTACGGCACGCTGCACTTCATCATCACCGCCGGACTGCTGTTGTGGGTCTACCTCCGCCGGCACCAGCACTATCGGCAGTACCGCAACCTGTTGGGGATGACCACCGCATTGGCCCTCATCGGGTACTTCTCGTTCCCGTTGGCCCCACCGCGGATGTACCCGTGCCACGACTGTTTCGTCGACACCCTCGACACCATCGGTGGATTGTGGTCGTACCACTCCAGCGCGGCCAAGGCGATCGCCAACCCCTTCGCGGCGATGCCGAGCCTGCATTTCGGCTGGGCGTTGTGGTGCGGCACGCTGTGGTGGTCGTTCGCCCGGCATCCCGCGATACGGGCCCTCAGCGTGGTCTACCCGGCATTGACGTTGCTGGCGGTCGTCGTCACGGCCAACCACTACTGGCTCGACGCGGTCGGCGGAGCGATCATCTTTCTCGCCGCCAGCCAGGTGCTGCGGCTGATGCGCAGGCGTGCACTACGAAAGGCGCTGGCCGTCGGCGAGTAGATCCGCTGCATGCAGCCGTGCCGAATCGCCAGCCTGTTGGCCGCTCAGCATCCGCGCTACCTCGTCGATGCGCTCGTTGCCGTCGACAATGCGGGCACAGGCTGTCGTCATGGCCTCGCGTTCCGAGTCGCTCGTCACTGTCTTGGTCACCATGATCTGTGTGTCGGCAAGTGCCGCCACTTGAGCGAGGTGGGTGACCACCATCACTTGATGACGACGGCCGAGCCGAGCGAGCGACTCGGCCACAGCCGTGGCGGCGGTGCCCCCGATCCCGGCGTCGACTTCGTCGAACACCAAGGTCTCCGGGGCTTCGGTCAACACAAGGCGAAGGGCCAGCATGGTGCGCGCCAACTCGCCGCCGCTGGCTACGCGCGCCAGCGGCAGCAGTGGCAGCCCGGGGTTCGCCGCGATCAGGAACGTGACGTCGTCACCGGGCGGCTCGCTCCCCACGGTGACTTCGATCTCGGCATGGGGCATGGCAAGCGAGCGAACAGCGTCTCGCACCGCAGCGGCCAGACGCTTCGCGCCTCGTCGGCGCATGTCGGCAACGCGTTGTGCGGCCTGTCGTTCGGCTGCTGTCGCCGAGATGCGCTGCTCCTCGAGGACGGCGACGCGCTGGTCATAGCTCTCGAGTTCGGCCAGACGAGCTTCGGTCTCGGTATGAAAGCTGATCACGTCGGCCAACGAATCGCCGTACTTGCGCCGCATGTCACGAAGCAACTGGCGCCTCACGCGGATCTCGTCGAGGCGCTGCGGATCTTCGTCGAGTTGTTCCACGAAGACTCGCAGGTCACGACCGACCTCGGTCACCTCGGCCGCCAGAGCCAGCAGCCGAGCGGAGAATTCATCGAAGGGCGCCCGACCGGTGAGTGCGTGAACGGCCACTGCGAGGCTGTCGGCCGCAGCATGCCTATCGCTTTCGCGCCCGTCGATGTCACCCGCGTTGTCGGTGAGAGCCGCCAGTGCCAAGTGGCCGGCCTCTCGATGGGCGGCAGCATCGGCGAGCGCGTCCTCCTCGGCCGTCAGGCGCTCGTCCTCGCCGGCGTCGACGATTGCCGCGTTGGCGAGCTCGCCGACCTGGAAGCGCAACAGATCGACCTCACGCGCTCGCGCTCGCTGATCGCCGCCCAACGCTGCCAGTGATGCGTCGATCTCGGTCAGCCGTGCCCGGGCAGCGCGCAGTGGAGCCAGGTCGGTCGAGCAAAAGCGATCGAGGGCTTCGCGCTGCACGGCGACGGACAGCAGACTCTGGTGAGCGTGCTGGCCATGCAGATCTACGGTGCGCGCCCCCAACTCGGCCAACGTCGATGCTGTCGCCAACCGACCGTTGACGTACGCGCGCGATCTGCCATTGGTGGGGATGACTCGAGCGACGATGTACTCCTCGTCGCCAACGACGAACCGACCTTCGACCCTGGCCTCGGTCGCGCCAGACCGAACGATCGACGGCTCGGCGCGCCCGCCCATCAAGAGGTTGATGGCTTCGACCAGCATCGTCTTGCCCGCACCGGTCTCGCCGGTGAACGCCGTCAAGCCCGGCTGCAACACCAGATCGAGCGAATCGATGACGCCCATCGATTCGATGTGCAATTCGTGAAGCATTCAGCGGTCCGACAGGCCGAACTTCGTCTTCAGGATCTGATGGAAGCGCCGCTCACCGAACCGAACGAAGCGGGCCACCGATGTCGATGAGCGAACGACCACTGTGTCACCTTCGGCAAGCGTGGCGGCCTTCTGCCCGTCGATCGACAGCGTTGCGGCGCGGTGGCCGATGACTTCGATCTCGACCTCTTCGTCAGGATCGAGCACCAACGACCGGTCGAAGAGCATGTGCGGCGACACCGGCGTCAACAGCAGCGCACGGTGCTTCGGCGAGACGACCGGACCGCGAGCGGACAGCGAGTATGCGGTGGAACCCGTTGGTGTTGCGATGATCAAACCGTCGGCGGCGTAGGAGGTAAAGGTGGCGCCGTCGATTCGTACCAACAGCCGAACGGTGTGCCCGGCCTCCTGCTTCTCGACTACTGCCTCGTTGAGCGCTGTCCAGCTCTCGACATCGTCGATGCCGGCAACGCCCGATCGACGAAGCGATGCATCGAGCATCATCCGTTCCTCGATCCGCCACTCGCCTTTTTCCGATCCGGCGGCCCATCTCTCCAATGCAGTCGTCAACGCTGGTGGCTCGACCTCGGTGAGGTAGCCGAGCAGTCCCACGTTGACGCCGATGATCGGTACACCGGCGCCACCGAGCATCTTGACCGCGCGCAACATCGTGCCGTCGCCACCGAGGCACAACGCCAGGCCCGCTGATTCGGGTTTGCGTTCACTGACCAGATCGAGCAACTCCAGCGGCTCGGCATCCTCTGGTGTCATCCAGGCCATGTGACCGTGCTCGGATAACCAGGTTGTCGCCAACCTCGCCAGGGCCGCTGCCTCGAGCCTGTCGTGATGGGCCACCACCAACACATCGGTCATGACGCAGATCCTGACCGACGGAGGCGGGCATGCACAAGGAACTCGCGGTTGCCCTGCGCACCGGTGAGGGGCGAGTCGATCCACCCCAGCACGTCACAACGCTGCGCGACAATAGCCGCCGACACTTCGACGCACACGCGCTGGTGAACCGCGGGATCGCGAATGACGCCGCTGCCGCGGTCGACCTCTGCCTTACCGGCCTCGAATTGCGGCTTGACGAGCAGCACGAGCTCGGCGTGGGGCTGGCCCGCGCCAGTCAACGCCGGCAATGCACGGATGATCGAGATGAACGACAGGTCCGCGACGACAAGATCAACTGCGCCACCGATCGCGGCCGGTGTGACGTCGCGCACGTGGAAGCGTTCGAGCACGCTGACGCGTTGATCGTCGCGGATTCTCGGGTGAAGTTGGCCGTGACCAACGTCGAGGGCCACGACGTGATCAGCGCCGCGCTGCAGGAGGCAGTCGGTGAATCCACCGGTCGATGCGCCTGCGTCGAGGACCCGCAATCCGGTGACGTCGATATGGAAGGCATCGAGTGCGGCGTCGAGCTTGTCGCCGCCGCGACTGACAAATCGTGCAGGCGGACCTTGCAGTACCACCGCGTCAGCCGGGTCGACGAGCCGTGCCGACTTGTCGGCGATAGCGCCGTTGACCAGGACCAGCTTGGCATCGATCGCGTGCGCGGCCTCGGCCCGACTGAGCACCAACCCGCGGCGCACCATGTCAGTATCCAACCGCTGGCGTCTCGCCACGACTTACTGCTTGGCCGGAGCCTTCTTGGCCGGAGCCTTCTTGGCCGGAGCCTTCTTGGCCGGAGCCTTGCGGACGGCAACCTTGGCGACGCCCGATGGGCCTGCGGCCTTCTTCGCCGCTGCCTTCTTGGGTGCTGCCTTCTTCACAGCCGACTTCGCTGCAGCACCAAAGCTGCCGGCGACGTCTTCGACGCGAGCTTCTACTTCGTCGAGGCGCTGTGCGAATCTGCCGAGCTGCTTGGAGACTTCTGCCTGAATCAGGCTGAGCACGTGCTCGCTGGTCGCCCGGCCACGCTCGACGAGGTGCTGAACGGTCTTCTCAGCATCCTTGCGACGCAACTGGCCGGCCTTGACGAACTCGGCGACGATTTTTTCGGCATTCTTCT
This sequence comes from Ilumatobacteraceae bacterium, assembly GCA_031430695.1. GTDB lineage: Bacteria > Actinomycetota > Acidimicrobiia > Acidimicrobiales > Ilumatobacteraceae > JAENVT01. The sequence continues at coordinate 5,358 of JANPBZ010000018.1, read as the reverse complement.
GCGACACTTCGCTGAACTGCATGCCGGTATCGAGCAAACGCTTGAGGATTGGTGAACCTGTCATACCGACAGCCTACCCGTGGGTACACCCTCGTCGATCAGGACCTTTGCCACACCGGCGAGGTTCGCGGCGACCATGTCCGGCATCGGGACCACGATGCTGCCGGGCGCTGTGACGCCCGATTCGACATGTGCGTAACGGCAACCGAGCGTCGCAGCCATGAGACCGTCAGTCTCGGGGCGATCTCCGATCATCACCGCCCTCTTTGCTGCCGATTCACCAATCGTCGCTCGCACCAACGCAGCCATCGGTTCGTGAGGCTTACCGGCAACCGTGGGTGCCACTCCCGATGCCGTGACGATCGAGGCAAGGATCGCTCCCCCACCGGGTATCGGTCCGTCGGGCGTCGGATAGGTCGCGTCGTCATTGGTGCCGATCAAGCGGGCCCCGTTGCGTACGGCACGGCTGGTCTGCAGCATCTCGTCGTAGTCGAACGTGCGATGGAAGCCGACGATCACAACGTCGACGCCGGCAGCTGCATCGTCGACAACAACGGCACCTCGGCCGACGACGGCCTGTACAACGCCCTCGCCACCACACACCATGACTCGCTGGCCTGGCTCGATCAGCAAAGCGGCAGCGTTCGCAGAGGTCAGCACATCACCAACGGCCGGAATGCCGATGGCGTCGAGCGACTGCTCCTGAGTCTCGACGCGTGCTGCGGAATTGTTGGTGACGAACAGCACCCGGTGCCCGGCTGCGCGCAGGGCTGCAACGGCCTCGACCGAGCCGGGAATCGGTTGATGGGCCAACCACACCACACCATCGAGATCGCACAACACGACACACGGCGGTTCCATACCTGGTCATGTTGGCACGCCAGCTGCCAACCTGTAGGGGTGCCACGATTCGAACCGTTCGCCGCGCTGCGGTACTCCCCTGACGAACCGCTCGACGAGGTGGTCGCGCCACCATACGACGTGCTCTCGCCAGCCGACATCGACTCCTTGCTGGCTCGTCACGCCCACAACATCGTCGCCGTCGATGTTCCCCTCGATCGTGATGGTCCCGATCGCTACTCGATAGCTGCGAGCCGCCTGGCGACCTGGCTGGACGACGGAGTTCTCGTTCGTGACGAGATGCCGTCAATGACGCTCTACCGAATGTACTTCACCGACGAGACCGGGCGGGTCAGGCGGACGGTTGGGGTGATCGGGGCACTGGAGGTCGTCGACGACGGGGCAGATGGAGTGTTGCCTCACGAACGGACCACACCAAAGGCCAGGACCGACCGGCTCGATCTCACCAGAGCGACGCACTGCAATCTTTCGCCTGTTTGGGGTTTGTCGTTGACAGCCGGCTTGAGCGATCTGCTGCACGAGCCGGGCGAGCCAATGGGTCGATGCACGGATGAGCGGGGTGTCGAACATTTGGTCGAACGTGTTGTCGATCCAGTTCGTATCGATGCGATCCGCAGTGCCGTCGGAGCGAACGCTGTGTTGATCGCAGATGGTCATCATCGGTATGCGATCAGCCGTTCGTATCGCGACGAGGTACGTCAGGCAACCGGACGTTGCGATACCGATGCCGAATTGACCATGGTGTACGTCGCCGAGCTGGTCGCCGAGCAGCTGAGCATCGACCCGATCCATCGCGTGTACCGCGGCGTCAGTGCCGACACGCTGATTGCCAGCCTCGCCCCGTACTGCCTACTCGACGAAGCCGGCACCGTGACCCAACGCTCCCCTGCCGAAGCCATCGACCGTGAAGCGATGTGCTTGGTACGCCCTGATGGCAGCGGGGTGTGGCTGACACCCCGCGACGATGCGTTCGCCGGCGTGCGAGCACTCGACGGCGCATACCTCGAGCACGCGCTCGCCGACCTACAGGGCGTCGATGGGACTGCGATCGATGTGAGCTACCAGCACGGTGTCCAGAACGTGATCGATCTGCTGCGCGCCGGAGATGCTGATGCCGCAGTGCTGATTCGCCCGACCAGCATCGACGAGATCCGCCGCACCGCGGTCGAGCGACTGCTGATGCCGCCCAAGTCGACCTACTTCACGCCGAAACTGCGAACTGGGTTGGTTCTACGGCCGATGGCTTCATGACTAGGCAACGGTGATGGAGGCGTCGAGGTAGACGTCTTGAATTGCGTTGAGCAATGCCGCTCCGTCGGCCATCGGCCGCTGAAAAGACTTGCGGCCCGAGATCAGGCCCTGTCCGCCCGCTCGTTTGTTGATGACGGCGGTGCGTACGGCCGCAGCCAGGTCGCCGTCACCCTTGCTCTCGCCCCCGCTGTTGATCAGGCCGATGCGGCCCATGTAGCAGTTGACGACCTGCCAACGGGCCAGATCGATCGGATGATCTGTCGTCAGCTTGTCGTAGACCAACTGATTGGTCTTGCCGTATGAGCTCGTACCGAGACCGCTGAGCGCGTTGTAGCCGCCGTTGTTCTCCGGCAACTTCTGTTTGATGATGTCGGCCTCGATGGTGACGCCAAGATGATTGGCCTGCCCCGTGAGGTCGGCTGACATTTCGTAGTTGACGCCGTCGACCTTGAACGCATTGTTGCGGGTGTAGCACCACAACACCGTGAACATGCCGAGGTCGTGCGCTTCCTTGAAGGCCGCTGACACTTCCTGGAGTTGCCGTGTGCTGTTGTCGGACCCGAAGTAGATCGTTGCGCCGATACCGGAAGCGCCGAGGTCGAACGCCTGCCTGGCGGAACCGAACATGACCTGATCGGCCTTGTTGGGGTACGTCAGTAGTTCGTTGTGGTTGACCTTGACGATGAAGGGGATGCGATGCGCGTACTTTCGGCTGATGGCACCGAGCACTCCGAATGTGGTCGCGACCGCGTTGCATCCGCCCTCGATGGCCAGTTCGACGATGTTCGCCGGATCGAAGTACAAGGGATTCGGAGCGAACGACGATGCGGCCGAATGCTCGATGCCTTGATCAACCGGCAGGATCGACAAGTAGCCGGTGTTCGCCAATCGGCCATGGCCGTAGAGCTGACCAAGGCTGCGCAGCACGGCCGGCGACCGGTCTGACATCGCCAGTGATCGATCCAGGAAATCGGGGCCGGCGAGCATCAGCTGCTCGCGTGTGACGCCGGCACAGACATGGTTCAACAGCATCTCGGCATCGGCGCCGAGCAGAGTGGACAGGTCCACGACACTCCTCGAGATTGATTCGCGACTCGCATCGAGCCGGCACCTCCACGTGGCGTGGGCGGCCCCGTGAGCGTATCTGGCCGGGCTACGAAGCACCGAGAGCGTTGACGGCGTGTTCGAGCAGTCGTTGCGCCTGGCGCCGCTTGGTGACCTCGCACGCCTCGAGGGCGACGACCTCGGTACGGCTCTGTGTACCTGATGGCCCGCGATAGAAGCGCCGCTTCACCACACCGCGCACCACCACATCGACGCCGGCACCCCAGTCGGGGATGGTTGGCGGGTCGAACCAGGCGACAGGCACGTTGGCAGTGCCGGTATCAGTCGAGGTTGTCACCTCCAACGACAGCAGACGGCTGCCGGATGCCAACTCCCGAAGCACGGGATCGCTCGACAGGCGACCCTGTAGGAAGACAACGTTCATGATGGACGACCTCCGATACGCCGCTCTCGGCGTCATGGATGAGTTGTTCGGGGGAAGCCGTACGCCGGACACTACCAAGGGGGTGTGAGACAGTCTGGGCAGCCCTATCGCCCGAGGCCCCGCAACCGGTCGACCACGTCGGCGAACTGGGGATCGACCTCGGCGATCATGCCGAACAAGCGCCGCGCCTTGATGATGTCGCCCGATCGATCGTGCAGATCACCGAGCACGTACCACTGGCGTAGATGGTGATCGCGAACCTTCTTCGGCACGTCGGCGCCGCGTTCCATCAACTTCAGCGCGCCCTTCAGATTTCCTTGATCGGCCAGGGCACCGGCCGCGACGATGCGACCCTCGGCCATCAGTGCGGGCTCTGGCGATCCCTCCCGCAACTCGAGCCACAGCTGCTCGACCTGGTCGTAGCGCTTCAACGCGCGGTAGCAATCGGCGAGCACGGCGTGGTGATTGAGCGTGCGGTCGAGTTGGCGAGCCACCTCGAGTTCGGCGGCGGCTTTGCGCCACTGCCCCGTGCGATACAACGCCAAGCCGGCGATCTCGTGACCGAAGGCCATCTCAGGAAGATCCCGCAACACGGGTTGCACCATCCGTCGGGCGTCGTCGAAGCGACCCCGATCGAGGGCGTCGGCGGCTGTGGTCAATCGCTCCCGATACTTGGCGGCTCTCGCCGCCGGAGCGGCGCGTTCCAGGTCCTCCGCTACGTCCGGCGCAAGGTCCGACGACGTTCGCCGCCGAATCGGCTTCGAGTTGTCGTCGGCGACCTTGTCGTCGGCCACACGGGGTTGCTGGGCACGTGCGGTGGCCTTGCGGGCGGCGGATCGCAACGGACCGTCGTCGACCCACTGTTCGCGCTCCCACGGTGCAGGGGCGGCCTGTTGGCGAGGCTCGCGCAGACCACGCGTGGCCTTGACCTCGTCCGACCGAATCTGAGCAGCGGTTCTCGGTGGCGCTATGCGTCGCGGTGGCACCCGGTCGCGGCCCCCCGTTCGAGATTGGGCTGGCCGGGGTCGGGCGGAGTCGTAGCGGCGCGGACGCTCGCCGTCCTCGACGCGCACTGCTCGGGGATCGCGCCGCGGTGGTCCGCTGCGGCGCCCGTCGTTGCCGTAGCGCCGCGGTTCGTCTCGGCCGCCAGAGCTATCGCGGCGCGGCGCGGCGCCGTCACCAGCGGACTGCGAGCGAGGCCGACCGGATCCATCCGACGGTCGCGCTGGGCGCGAGTAGCCCGTCGTCGAGGATCGAGTGCTCGACTCGCCATATCGCCGAGGTCGATCGCTCGAGTTGCCGTCGCGTCGCGGCGGACGGCCACCTGGCGCGCCACTACGACCCTGTGGGCGCTCGGTCGAGTCTCCCTCACCCCGTGGCGGACGGCCGGGGGTGGCCGGCCGAGGACCCGAGCGTCGCGCCGCTGCGCCAGTGCCCCGACTGTCGCTGTTTCCTGGTCGTGCCGGCCGGCCCGGTCGCCGGGGACGTCCGGAATCAGATGGGCGTCGGTCGTACGGCATAGGTATTCGAGCCTAGGTCCAATCTCGTCGGCGCGGCGCGGGTGAGTCGTCTTGGTGCAAAACGCGAACGAACGCCCCCGAAGGGGCGTTCGTTGCTTGAGAAATCCGGCGGCGTCCTACTCTCCCAGGGGGTCTACCCCCAAGTACCATCGGCGCTGGCAGTCTTAACTTCCGTGTTCGGGATGGGAACGGGTGTGACCCTGCCGCTATAGCCACCGAAATCTATTTGTCAAGGAT
>JANPBZ010000017.1:0-19133 GCA_031430695.1 Ilumatobacteraceae bacterium | reverse complement strand
GGGCACGCTGCGCGATGCGTACTGCCGCTCGATCGGCATCGAGTACATGCACATTCAGGATTTTGCCGAGCAGCGCTGGATCCAGTCGAAGGTCGAGGGTGTGCAGCCCGTCGTCACCAAAGAGCGCAAGCAGCGCATCGTCGAGCGGCTGAACGCCGCTGAGGCGTTCGAGAAGTTTCTCGCCACGAAGTACGTCGGTACCAAGCGCTTTGGCCTGGAAGGTGCCGAGTCGGCGATCCCGATCCTCGATCAGATCCTGTCGATGGCTGCCGACGCCGGTATCGATTCTGCGGCAATTGGCATGGCTCATCGCGGTCGCCTGAACGTGCTCGGCAACGTGATCGGCAAGAGCTACGACCAGATCTTCAAAGAGTTCGAGGGCCACATCGACCCGGTCTCGGTGCAGGGTTCCGGTGACGTGAAGTACCACCTCGGCGCGACCGGCAAGTACGAGAGCCCCAGCGGCGCCGACATCCGCGTCGAATTGGCCGCCAACCCCAGCCACCTCGAGACGGTCGATCCGATCGTGTTGGGCATGATGCGCGCCATGCAGGATCGCATCGATCCGCCCGGTTCGTTCCCAACGCTGCCGATCCTGCTGCACGGCGACGCAGCGTTTGCCGGCCAGGGCATCGTTGCCGAGTGCCTGGCGATGAGCGACATCAAGGGCTACCGAGTCGGTGGAACCATCCACCTCATCATCAACAACCAGATCGGATTCACCACGAGCCCACAGTTCGCCCGCAGTTCGTTGTACTGCAGCGACGTCGCCAAGACGGTGCAGGCGCCGATCTTCCACGTCAATGGCGATGACCCCGAAGCATGTGTACGAGTCGCGCAGCTGGCGTTCGAGTACCGAGAGACCTTCCACAAAGACGTCGTCATCGACATGGTGTGCTACCGCCGACACGGTCACAACGAGGGCGACGATCCCAGCTACACCCAGCCGCTGATGTACAAGGCGATCGCCGAGCGGCGCAGCGTGCGCAAGCTCTACGTCGAGGCCCTCGTCAAGCGCGGCGAGCTGACGGTCGAAGAGGCCGAGGGCGCGTTGGCCGACTTCCAAAGCAAGTTGCAGGTCGCTTTGGATCAGACGCGAGCTCAGGCGCCCGATGTCTTCAAAGCGCCGAGGCCACCAAAGCCGGTCGGCGTGCTGCCTCATGTGGCCACTGGCGTCGACCGTGACCGGCTCGACGCGATCTTCGATCACCTCACCGCGTATCCGGCCGATTTCACCCCGCACCCCAAGCTGGTGCGTCAGTTCGAGAATCGAGCCAAGACGTACCACGAGTTGGGTGAGGTCGAGTGGGCCACGGCGGAGGCGCTGGCCATCGGCTCGCTGGTGCTCGAAGGCACGCCCGTACGTCTGGCGGGCGAAGACAGCCGTCGCGGCACGTTCAGTCAGCGGCACGCGGCATTGATCGACTACGAGAACGAGAACGATTGGATTCCGCTCAACACCCTCGACGGAGCATCGGCGCGATTCTGGGTGTACGACAGCCTGCTCAGCGAGTACGCCGCTCTCGGCTACGAGTACGGTTATGCCCACGCCAACAACGAAGCGTTGGTGATGTGGGAAGCGCAGTTCGGTGACTTCATCAACGGCGCACAGACCATCATCGACCAATACCTCGTCGCCGCGGAAGACAAATGGGGTCAGATGAACGGTCTCGTGCTGCTGTTGCCGCACGGCTTCGAGGGCCAAGGCCCCGAACACTCGTCGGCGCGCATCGAACGATTCCTGCAGTCCTGCGCCGACGACAACATCCAGGTCTGCAATGCCACAACGGCGGCACAGTACTTCCACCTGTTGCGCCGCCAGGTGCGTCGCGACGTGCGCAAGCCGTTGGTACTTTTCACGCCGAAGGCGCCGCTGCGCATGAAGGAAAGCAGGTCGCCGGTCGACGATCTCACGACTGGGTCGTTCGAAGAAGTGCTCGACGATCCGAACGTCGCCGACCACGATTCGGTTCGACGGTTGGTGTTCTGCAGCGGAAAGATCGTGTGGGATGCCATGGCCGAGCGCGATCGCCGGTCGGCACCGGTCGCTGTCATACGGGTCGAGCAGCTGTATCCGTTCCCGGCCGAACGCATGCGGGAAGTGCTGGCCTTGTACCCCAACGCTCGCGATCTGGTGTGGCTGCAGGAAGAGCCAGAGAACATGGGCGCGTGGAACTTCGTCGAGGCGCGCACCTGGCGCATCAAAGAGCGCGGCTACGACTTGCGGCATGTCTCGCGCGTCGAAAGCGGCAGCCCGGCGACCGGTACCAAGGCGATCCACGATCAAGAACTTGCCGACCTGATGGACGAAACCTTCCAAGACTTGTGACCCGGGCCACTTCATGCGGCGTGTCGTTGGGGTGGGCCGGTGGTCATGACCTATCCGTCTGGTCCACGGCGTTTGATGATTGGCGCCCCGCATAGGGGCTCGAGTCGTCAAGCGCACCTACGTGATCAGTACGTCTGATGACTGGCGCCCCGATGCGGGGCCGGAGTCGTCAAACGCTGCGTCGACTGGCGGTTGGTGACCAAGAAGGTGCGCGCCAAGCGAAGCTAGGTGTGAATGTGGTGCAGCGTCGTGAATCGCGACCTGAAGGTTGTGGTCGCAGCGGCGACGGCCGACGCATCGCCGCGCAGCGCCTCAACGATCAGGCCTGCGAGTTCGGGCATGTCGGCAGCGGTCATGCCCCAGCGCACGATCTCCGGAGTCCCTAGTCGCAGCCCCGACCATTCATCGCCGCCCGGCAGACCGATCGCGCAGGCCAAGATGTTGGCGTCGCGCAGCGTGAGGGCAGCCTGATGCCCGCCGTTCCACTGAGTTGCGTCGACGGCGAACTGATGCGACGTCGTGTAGCCCTGCTCGGTCGAGAACACCGGCATGCCCAACTCGGCGAGGGCCTCGGCGAGTGCGGCAGCCGTCGAGGTCATCGCGATCGCATACTCGTGTCCGCCATCCAGCCAGTCGAGCAGCGTGATCGCCAGCGATGCTGATTTGCCGGCATCGAAGTTGGCGGTCAACCCCGGGTAGGCGATCGCATCGATGCGCTCGGCAAGGTCTGGTCTGTTGGTCAGCAACAGGCCACCAGCTGGCCCGCCCAGGCTCTTGTAGGTGCTCATGGTCATCATATCGGCGCCGAGGTCGAGCGGATTGGGCCACACCTTGCCGGCGAACATGCCGCATGCATGAGCAGCATCGAACAGCACCGCAGCGTCCACGGCATCGGCGATCTCGCGCACCGCTTCCACTGGGTGCGGTAACAGGTTGAGGCTGGCGCCCATCGTGATCAGCTTCGGTCGCACTCGCTCCGCCAGTTCGGCGAGACCGTCGACATCGATGGTGAAGCGACGAGCATCGATCGGACACTGGTGGATATCGAGGCCGTAGAGCCCGGCAGCACCGGCTGGGCGGTGGGTGATGTGGCCTCCGACCGTCGCCGGTGGAACGATGATCGAGTCGCCCGGCTGGCACGTGGCCATGAAGGCATAGAGATTCGCGAGAGCTCCCGAACCGACGCGTATCTCGGCGAACCGTGCACCAAACACACGGCACGCGAGATCTGCGGCGATCACCTCGATCTCCTCGATCGCCTCGAGTCCCATTTCATACTTCTCGCCCGCGTAACCGAGCGAGGGCCGCGAGCCGAGCCCCGCCGAAAGCGCAGCCTCGGCACGCGGGTTCATGACGTTGGTGGCCGGATTGAGGTTGATGCACTCCACCTCGTGAATCTGGCGGTTGCGCTCGATCAACGACTCGAGAAGGTTCGCGGTATCCGCGCCGGCGAGACTTGCAATGGATTCGCGGATCGCGGACTCTCGCCGCTGTGGCCCGACAGGCAGCCACTCACGAGCGCGGTCCGAGTCGAGTGCTGCCCCAATATCGGCTCCAGTTGTCATGACACGATCGTTGCACGACCGAGCAAACACAACCTCGTCAGAGTTGCTGGGTGAGCTCCACAACATTGTCGTCGATGTCGACCCCGCGGTCCTTCAGCGTCGTGAACGTCGTCTGCGCGTCGTCGGTCGTCGGGCACAGCCAGCCACCCATCGCCCCTTGGTCACCAGATCGCGGACCTGCGCCGCTGTCGCCTCGTCCATCGCAGGTGATAGTCACGATCCATCGCATCGCGGGAGCGCAGCATCAATCGATTTGTCGTCTCGCGATCTGTCGCCATCGACGATCTCAAGTCCAATCGAGGGCAACGGTGAGGTCATCGATGGCCTGCGCAGCCGTCGTGACCTTGATGGTCATCATTCCCATCGCCGCGGCAGGCTTGAGGTTGATGCCGAGGTCGTCGAGGAACACGCACTCGGCCGGGTGAACGTCGAGCAACTCACACGCGATCTCGTAGAAGCGTGGCTCCGGCTTGCGCACACCTACCTTGCTGCTCTCGACGATCACGTCGAAGCGATCCATGATCGCGGCAATTTGCTCGGCGCGCGCCTTGCCGGCGGCATCGTGACCGTCGCCGCCGACCACGTTGTTGGTCAGGCACGCCACCCGATATCCCGCCGCCTTCACACGATCGAGCATCGACACCATCTCCGGCCGAACATCGCCCGCCAGCAACGACAACACGTCGGAGCCTGTAACGCGGTGACCCAACGCGGTCGACTCCTTTGCGAAAAGGCCGTCGAACTGATCGGTCGTGATCTCGTTGCGCTCCAGCAATGCCCACGCGTTGGAGTGTGGACTGGTCGTATTGACCCAGCGAATGAAGTCGATCGGCAGGTCGTGTTCGGTCTCGTAGCGGCGGAACGCTTCGAATGGACTCGTCAGGATCACGCCGCCGAAGTCCCAGAGCACCGCCTTCATCATGAGCAGCATCGTAGGCAGCCACCCCTCGGCGTGGTTGACTGACCTAGTTATGCCACGCCACGTCGTCGTCGACGGGTCGAACCTCGCCACAGAGGGTCGACCCATGCCCAGTCTCAAACAACTCAATGAGGCGGTCTTGGCATACATGGCCGAGCACCCCGATTCTTTGATCACCGTGGTTGTCGATGCGACGTTCGGACATCGCATCGATGCCAAGGAGGTCGACGAATTCGACGCCGCTGTCAGCAACAACGAGATCGTCGCGCCGCCGGCGGGTGCGATTGGGCGAGGCGACGCGTTCGTGCTGAGCATCGCTAACAAGGTCAATGCGACGATCCTGTCGAACGACAGCTATCAGGAATTCCACGGCACGCACACGTGGCTGTTCGACGAGGGCCGGCTCGTGGGCGGCAAGCCGGTACCGCACATTGGTTGGGTCTTCGTCAACCGGCTTCCGGTGCGCGGCCCCACCAGTCGAAAGTCGGTCAGCGAGGCCAAGCGGGGCCGCACACCGAAGGCGAAGGCGAGCCCGGAGGCGAGCCAGCCGATGCCGGTTCCCGCCGCACCCCCTCCCGGCGCCACGCTGCAAAGACCAGGCCGTGCGCGCGACACAGCCAAGTCAGTTGCCGCTGTCAAAGCGGTCGAAGGCGCCAGGCCTGCAGACACCGCCAAGAACGCGGGCGACCCCCGGCCCGAGCCGACACCGCGAAGCACCGGAACCAACGACCTGTTGGCGTTCCTGACGTTCGTCGAGCATCACAAGCCCGGTAGCAGCGTGAATGCCATCGTCGACAACTACTCGTCGCACGGCGCCTACGTACGGATCGGCGATGTCAAGGGCTATGTGCCGTTGAGCCTGATGGCCAACCCAGCGCCGCGCAGTGCACGCGAGTTCATGAAGGTCGGCGAGTCGATCACCCTGGTGGTCGAGAGCTTCGCGCCGGCGCGTCGCAGCATCGATCTCGCCATCCCGACGATGGCGACGATCAAGACCCCACCGGCAGAGGTCGTCGAGGAGACCAAGCCGAAGCGGGCCGCCAGGAAGGCGCCGGCGAAAGCGTCGCCGACGATCACCGAGCGTGTCGAGGTCGTCGTTGCTGACGCGCCACCTACACCGGCTAGGCGAGCGGCAAAGAAGGCCGCATCAACTGCTACGCCGAAGGCGCCAGTCAAGAAGGCGCCAGTCAAGAAGAAGGTTGCAGCAATCGCCGAGTCTCCGGCGCAACCTGCAAAGAAGCGAGTCGTCAGAAAGGCTCCTGCCATGGCGGCCGAGGCTCTGGTCGAACACCCAGTCGAGCAAAAGGTGGCGGCCAAACAATCCCGGCGCCGCGCCAAGTCCGCCTGATTCGCTACGGTCGCTGCTGTGCGGATCGCTACGTGGAACATCAACTCGTTGAAGGCCCGTCTCGAGCGGGTTGAACAGTGGCTGATCGACATGCAGCCCGATGTGTTGTGCCTGCAGGAGACCAAGCTCAGCGACGAGGCCTTCCCTGCCCTGACGTTCATGGGGATGGGCTACGAGACCGCCCATCACGGTCAAGGGCAATGGAACGGTGTGGCGATCCTGTCGAAGGTCGGTCTCGACGAGGTGGTGATGAACTTCGCCGAGGGCGATCCGGATCCCGAAGCACGAATCGTGACAGCGTTGTGTGCGGGCATACGTGTATCGAGCGTGTATGTGCCCAATGGTCGATCGCTCGACGACGACCACTATCAGTACAAGTTGAGATGGCTGGCGCAGTTGCGCAGGCATGTTGCCACGACGAGTTCGCCCGACCAAGCGGTGATCGTCACCGGCGATTTCAACATCGCTCCGGCCGACATCGATGTCTACGACCCGGCGAAGTTCGTCGGCGCGACTCACGCCAGCGAGCCCGAGCGAGCCCTGCTCGCGGATCTGTGCGACTGGGGGATGGTCGATCTGTTCCGCCAGCATCACGCCGATGCCAAGCTGTACAGCTGGTGGGACTATCGGGCCGGCGACTTTCATCAGGGTCGCGGATTGCGTATCGATCTCGTGCTCGGCACACGAACCGTGGCCGATCGGTGCACGTGGGCGGTGATCGACCGCAACGCCCGCAAGGGACAGATGCCGTCGGATCACGCGCCTGTCATTGTCGAACTTGACTGACCTCAGCTGGTAACGGCCGCAGCCTGGCTGCGGCGAGCGGGGTGAGCCCCAGTCGCTCAGCGAGTTCGTCGGTGTTGGCCGGTGGTCGCTCGAGCAGGCTGCGCAGCACGCTGTCGCTGCAGATCGTCAACTCGGCGACTGCCGCGCCGCGGGCCACCTGACTGCGCCATGCCTTCAGCTCGGCCAGCGGATCGACGAGACGCCTGCGCAGCGGCCGCATCGGGGGCGGTACCGGTCGGTCGTCGGCGATCGTTGCCGCCACCGCCTCGAGCCACGGGCTCGGCCGCGTAGCGGCACCGCGGCGCGATTCGGACCTGGTGACGACCAACTGATCGACTGCCCGGGTGATCGCGACGTACAGCAGTCGGGCTTCTTCGGCCTGCTGCACGGCCGACAGTGCCGAGCTGTGCGGGATCAAGCCATCTTCAGCGCCGGCGACTACCACGACGGGCCATTCACGACCTTTCGCGCCGTGGAACGTCAGCAACGCCACGGCGCCGTTGGACGTCTCGGTGTCGAGGTCATCGAACGGCGTTCGTGCGTCGACCCAGCTGCGGAATCCGCCGGGCTCCTGCGAGGAGATGAAGCGGTCGACCTCTTCGGCAACGCGTCGTCGGATCGGGTCGTGGTGGGTGAACTGCTCGTCGGCCCACAGCGCCAGTGCTTCGCGGCTGGTCGTGCGGTAGGCGTCGCTGAGCGCCAGTTCCAACGGTGAGCGACCGATGGCGCGTTGCGTCGCGATCCCCGCCGTACTCAATGCGTCCTCGATCGGAACGAGTTGGTCGTTGGTCCTGGCGAGCACGGCGATACCAGCCGGGCTGTGCTGGTGCAGCGCACCGCGAACGAACGCGGCGATGGCAGCCGCCTCGGCGTCGACGGTGGGGTAGGACTCGATGCGCAGTGGGGCGCCGTCGGGCCGGTTACTGGCGGTGTCGTCGCGCTGACCACTGGCGCTCAGCGCGGCCGCGCCGGCGCTGACCACTTGCGGTGAGCAGCGATAGTTTGTGGTCAGCGAAATGACGGTGACGCCCGGATAGACGCGTTCAACCTCTGTCATGGTGGTGTGATCCGAGCCGTTCCATCCGTAGATGGCCTGTCGTGGATCACCGACCAGGCAGATGTCGGGACGATCACCGCGCCACGCTTCGAGCAAGGCGTGCTGCAATGGGTTGAGGTCTTGCGCCTCGTCAACGAAGAAGTGGCGGAACCGCCAGTGCACCAACGCGCGAAACGCTGCGTCGGTCTCCACCGCGCGCAGGTTGAGATCGAGGAGGTCGTCGAAGTCGACCACACCCCGGCGTCGTTTGAGGCGTTCGTATGCGGCCGCGAGGTCGGCAAACCGTCCTGCTGGAACGGCACCGCGGCGGCGCGCCGCACGCGACTGGCGCTCGTAGTCGGCCGGATCGATCCGCCGCGCTCGTGCCCAGTCGATATCGCTCATTGCCGGGTATGCGTCGAGTTCCAGGCGAAGCTCCTTCAGGCATTCCCTGACCAGGCGCAGTCGGTCGGGAGCGAGCGACGGCATCGCCTCGTTGCGGGTGAGGGCACGATCGCGCAACAGACGCAGGGCGATGCTGTGGAAGGTGCCGGCTTCGATCGATTCGTGCATGTCGAGGCGTCGCAGCCGGCGCCTCAACTCGCCGGCGGCATCACGTGTGAAGGTCAACGCGGCGATGTGTCGCGGTTCGGCGTGGCCGGACTCGATCCGATAGGCGATTCGCCGAGTGAGGACTGTTGTCTTGCCCGAGCCCGCTGACGCCACGATCGCAAGTGGAGCGGCATGGCTCTCGACGGCGCGTCGCTGATCGGCATCGAGCCCGGTCAGCAGACGTTCGGCGTTCATGGCGACACGATACGGCCGACCGGTTGACCCTGGTGGTCGTTGACGCCGATGCCGCCGCGCAATCACTACAGTTCCGTCCATGCCGTTCCCGAAGAAGAATCTGAACGCCAACGAGACCATCGCCCTCGATATGCACCCCCATTGGTGGTATTTCGCCGAGCCTGCCTGGTCCTTGTTCGGCAGCATCGTGTTGGGCATCATCGTGTTGACGCAGACCGACGCCGGCACCGGAGCTCGCAAGGGAGTCGGCACGCTGGCCCTCGTTCTGTTGGTAGGGACGGCGATCTGGCTCGTCATCCGCTACTTGAAGTGGCTGACGACCAACTTCGTCATCACCTCGAACCGGCTGATATTCCGGCAGGGAGTCATCGGCAAGAGCGGTGTCGAGATTCCTCTCGAGCGCGTCAACAACGTCAACTTCAATCAGAGCGTCTTCGAACGCATGCTGGGTGCCGGCGACTTGCTGATCGAGTCAGGTGGTGAGGATGGTCAGCAGCGGTTCACCGATATCCGCCGTCCGGCACAGGTCCAGAACCTCATCCACGCCCAGATGGAGGGCCACTACCAACGTCGGGCCGGCTACACGGCAAATGCGCCGACCGGTGACATCTCCGAGCAGCTACAGCGATTGGAAGGCATGCTGCAACGCGGCACGCTGACCCAAGAGGAGTTCGACATCCAGAAGGGCAAGCTCCTGGGCTGAACCGCTAGGGCAGGCCTGCGCCAGGGGTTTCGACGTCGGCGATCAACACGTTGCCGGTACGGCGGACGGCGGCCTCGACGGCCAAGGAGTACTGCGACGTCAGCATGAACAGGGTGCTGCGATCAGGCCCGCCCAGCATGCATGCGAAGCATCGATTGTCGGTCTCGACGATGTCGAGGATCTCGCCGCCCTCGGCGACGCGGAAGCATTCGCAAGCCACCGGGTTGGCGACCCACACAGCGCCTTGGGCATCGAGGCAGATTCCGTCCGGCACCCGCTGACCGAGGTCGGCCCACACCCGCCTGTTCGACAGCGAGCCGTCGCTGGCGATGTCGAACGCGGTGAGTCGCCTGCCAAAGCTCTCGGCAACGATCATCGTTCTGCCGTCGGGCGTGATGACCGTTCCGTTGGGGAACATCAGACCATCGGCGGCGGCATGAACCGAGCCGTCGGGGTCGACTCTGGCCATGATCGCGCCGCCATGCGTGGCGAGCACATCGTCGAGTGTGCCATTGATCTCGTTGGTGTCGAGATCGAACCCGAAGTTGCCGACGTAGGCCCGACCGACCGAGTCGACGACCATGTCGTTGCAGTGGAAGGTTGCGAGGTTCAACAGGTCGGCGTGCAGGACCAACTGGTGGTTGTCGAGGCGCAGTACCGAGCGAGCGGTCATCGAGACGATGAGCAGTCGACCATCGGGTAGCCACCCCAGCCCGCTGGGCCGGTCCGACATGCTGACCTGGACCTTGACGTGACCATCGAGGTCAACCGTTTTCACGGCGTAGTCGAAGAAGTCGCTGAACCACAGCGCGTCCTCGTGCCATCGCGGCGCCTCCCCGAAGTGCAGCCCCCCGGCCAACAGACGTGCTTTGGCCATCACGGCCTCCCTGATTGTTGGTCTTCGACTCGGCGGGCACCGTCAACGGCGCGCACGACCCAGCCGTCGACGAGCGCTCCCGGCTCGGTGAGCATGACGACACATCCACCAAAGCCACCCCCGGTCATGCGGGCACCATAGACACCGGGCTGTGCCGCTAAGTGTTCAACGGCGGCATCCATCACCGGTGTCGACGTGAGATACAGGTCGCGGAGGCTGTGGTGGCTCGCCATCATCAGGCTCCCAGCAGCACTCAGATCACCGTCTTTGAGCACCGTCGCAAAGTCGCGAACGCGCTGGTTCTCACTGACCACGTGCTGAGCGCGGGCCCGGATCACCGGGTCGGCGATCGACAGCGTGTCGGCCAGATCGGCGGTACGCAACGGGCCGATCAACTGTTCGGCAGTCGCGCATTCGGCCACGCGCTGCGCATACGCGCTGCCGACGAGAACTCGATGCACGACGAACCGCACGACAATCTCGACATCGTCGGGAATCGCGACCGGTTCGATGGTCACGTCACCGCAGTCGATCAGCAGGGCGTGACCGGCGACTCCGGCGGCAATCACGAGCTGATCCATGATGCCGCACGGCACGCCTGAGGCTCTGATCTCGGCCCGGCGGCACAGTTGCGCCAAGCTCAACGCGTCGCCCTCGAACCCGAGTGCCAAGGCAACGGCAACCTCCAATGCGGCGCTGCTCGACAGACCTGCGCCAATCGGGATATCAGAAGCGACTGTCCCCTTGATGCCCCCGTATGGCTCCATCTCGGCAACGACGCCTGCCACGTATCTGGCCCAGTGCGGTTCGACGTGCTGCGGATCATCGATGTGCAACGCAAGCTCAGCGGGCTGTGGCTCGTCGTTGCTGTGCAGTGAGATCGTGTCGGCAGGGACCCCACGGATCTCTGTCCACCGATCGATCGTCATCGGCAGCACCATGCCTCCGGTGTAGTCGGTGTGATCGCCGATCAGGTTGACCCGCCCAGGAGCGCGAACGTGGATCGTCATGCCAGCTTCAGGGCGGCACTGAACCGTTCGAGGAGCGCGACGTCGAATGGGGCGCGCAGAGAGATGTTGAGCTGATCCGCTCCAGCCTCGATGTACTGGCCGATGCGGTCGAGGATCTCATCGTCAGTTCCGGTCAGCACACCTGGGCGGACGAAATCACTGATCGCCCCGAACTGCTGACGGAGGTTGGCTTCGTCGCTGGCGATTCCGACGTTGATCGCGCAACGGATCTGCGATGGGTCGCGCCCAACGCTGTCGCAGAAACCGTGCAGCACGGACCGCTTGTGGGCGAACACGTCGGGACCGATGAACGGCACGTTCCAGCCGTCGGCGTACTGCGCGGCAATCTTCAGCGTTCGTTTCTCGCCCCCGCCCCCGATCCAGATCGGCAGCTTGGCTTGCACAGGCCGCGGCTCGTTGCGTGCGTTCGTCAGCGTGAAGTGAGTGCCAACGAAATCTGTCACGCCGTCGTGCAGCAGGCCGCGAAGGCACTGGACGCCTTCTTCGAGTTGGTCGAGGCGGATCCTGGCGCTGGGAAAAGCGATGCCATAGGCGTCGTACTCGACCTTGGCCCAGCCGGCTCCGATGCCGATCTCGGCACGCCCGCCCGAAAGCAGGTCGATGGCGGTGATCGCCTTGGCCAGCACTGCGGGGTGCCGATAGCCGACGGAGTAGACCAGAGATCCGCAGCGGACCTTCGACGTCGAGCAGGCGAGCGCGGCGTGCATGCTGACGGCTTCCAGGCACGCCGCGTCGTCGGGTTTGCCGGTCGCGCCGTAGAAGTGATCCCAGACAGAGATCCACCCAAAGCCGAGATCCTCGACTCGTTTCCACACGGTGCGCAGTTCATCCGGCGTGGTGTGCTGCAAACCGACGTGGACACCGAACAATGTCATGCGTGGAACGTAGTCGAGTACACAGCAGTGATCGAGATCGGCATTCCGTGCTAATGAAGTGTCATGGCAGGCCCGCTTTCTGGATACCGCATCATTGAGTTGGCGGGAATCGGCCCGGGTCCGTTTGCGGCGATGATGCTGGCCGACATGGGCGCCGAGGTCGTCCGCGTCGAGCGAGCAAAGGCCGTCAACGGTCCGGCACCCGGCACGCCCCATTTCGACGTGTTGTTGCGTGGTCGTCGCAACATCGCGATCGACCTCAAGCATCCCGAAGGGGTTGTGACATTGCTCGACCTGGTGGCCTCGGCCGACGGTCTGATCGAGGGCTTTCGACCGAAGGTGATGGAGCGACTCGGCATCGGTCCCGACGTGTGCCTGGATCGCAATCCTCGGCTCGTCTTCGGGCGCATGACCGGTTGGGGCCAGTCCGGTTCGTTCGCCGATGCAGCCGGGCACGACATCAACTACATCTCACTCGCTGGCGCTCTCGCCCATTTCGGACGCGCCGGACAGCCTCCGGTACCACCGCTGAACATGGTCGGCGACTTCGGCGGAGGCGGCATGTTCTTGGCGTACGGAGTCGTGTGCGCGCTGTTGGAAGCGCAACGCAGCGGGCGCGGCCAGGTCGTCGACGCGGCCATGGTCGACGGCGCCGCCGTTCTGATGAGCATGTTCTGGTCGTTCAGGAGCATCGGTCTGTTCGACGAGGATCAGCGGGGGACGAATCTGCTCGATACAGGCGCCCACTTCTACGACGTCTACCAGTGCGCCGATGGTGGTTTCATCTCGATCGGCTCGATCGAGCCACAGTTCTATGCCGAGTTGCTGCGGTTGACCGGTCTCGAGGGTGACGCCGAGTTCGCCAGGCAGATGGACAAGTCGGCGTGGCCACACCTGAAGAAGCGGCTGGCAGAGTTGTTCGCCACGAAGTCACGCGATCAATGGTGTGCGCTGATGGAGACCACCGATGTTTGTTTCGCACCGGTTCTGACGATGAGTGAGGCGGCGCAGCATCCCCACAATGTGGACCGTGGCACCTTCGTCGACGTTGCCGGCATCATGCAACCGGCACCGGCCCCGAGGTTCTCGCGGACGTCGGCCGAGCTGACAATGCCTCCTGCTCATCCCGGCCAGCACTCGGTAGAAATTCTGCGCGACTGGGGCTTTGGTGCCGCCAGAATTGACGAACTGATCGCCAGCCACGCCGTCGTTGCCGGGTGATCTTTCGTCCGGAACGGCTTCGAAGGGAATACTGATGGGAACACTGGTCTGCTTTCACGCTCACCCCGACGACGAGTCGATCAGCACCGGCGGCTCGTTGGCCAGGGCAAGCGCGGAAGGGCACCGTGTCGTCGTGGTCATCGCTACCGACGGCGACTACGGCGAGGTGCCCGACGACCTGGCCGACGGCGAGTCGCTGGTCGACCGGCGACGCGCAGAAACGGTACGGTCGGCCGCGGCGCTCGGCGTACATCGAGTCGAGTGGCTTGGCTACAAAGACAGCGGGATGACGGGTTGGGAGCAGAACAGCGATCCAGCGTCGTTCCTTCAGGCGCCGGTCGACTCGGCTGCAGAACGACTCGCCGAAATCCTCCGCGAGGAACGCGCCGACGTCGTCACCGTCTATGACTGGCATGGCAACTACGGGCACCCCGACCACATCAAGGTCCATACCGTCGGCCACCGTGCTGCCGAATTGGCCGGTGTCGACAAGGTGTTCGAGGCGACGATGAACCGCGATCACATCGTGCGGATGATGGAGGTGGCCCGCCAGGCCGGTACGCCGATCAGCGAGGAAGACGACTTCGATCCGAACGGCGCCGCCGACGACGGCAACCCATTCGGCATGGCAGAAGCCGAGCTCACGCACGCGGTCGACGTCACGGCATACCTGGCCGCCAAGCGCGAATCGTTGCGCTCGCACCGCAGCCAGATCACCGACACCAACTTCTTCCTGGAGATGCCTGACGAGGCCTTCGCTCACGCCTTCGGCACCGAGTGGTTCATCGAAAAGGGGGCAGAGCCGGGGCTGCGTACCGGCTGGCTGTTCGAATGACCCGGCTGTACCTCGTCCGTCACGGACGAGCCGCTGCAGGCTGGGACACCGACCCGGATCCAGGTCTCGACGAGATCGGGCAGCGCCAGGCGATGGCTGTTGCTGCGCGACTCGCTCCGATCGGCGCCATGCCGATACTGAGCAGTCCACTCATCCGCTGTCGCCAAACTTCCGCTCCGCTCGGTGAGCTCTGGCATGTGGAGGCACGTATCGAGCCGGCCGTCACCGAGATCCCGTCGCCGCAGGGCATTCCGATGGCCGAGCGCGTCGATTGGTTGCGAGTGGCGATGCAGGGCACCTGGAGCGACCTCGGACCCCAGTACGTCGCCTACCGTGACCAGATGGTCGGCGCCCTATGCGCCACGGCGGTCGATTCGGTCGTATTCAGCCACTTCGTCGCGATCAATGCGGCCATTGGCGCAGCAATCGGCGACGATCGCCTGGTGGTTCGCAGCCTCGACAACTGTTCGGTGACCATCATCGACGTCATTGTCGGCGTATTACAGCTTGTTGAAAGTGGCCACGAGGCAGACACGTTGATCAGGTAATCGGCACGAGGCGTGCCAGACTTCCACTGTGAAGTCGATTCGCCTTGCGCCCCTGGTCCTCATCGCTCTGGCGATTGCCGGATGCAGTGACGACGATCCAGCGACAACCGACAGCGGGTCGACCTCGTCGTCGGTCGCCGCCGCAACTTCGACGTCAGCGGCATCTGCCACCACCAGTACGACCATTCCAGTCACCACTGCGGCACCGACATCGACCAGTACGTCGACCACGTCGAGCACGTCGTCGACGACAACATCGACGACCTTGGCGCCTGGTGCCGAACTGGTCTTGCGCATCAACGGGCTGGGAGACGCCGCCTTCGGCGCCGACCCGGAGGGTGTCATTGCCTACGTCTCGTCGATCATCGGCGCCTCGACCGTCGACACCGGCTGGGTCGACCCATTGTCGGTCGGAGCCTGTCCCGGCACCGAGTTTCGTCAGGTCTTCTGGGCCGATCTGGTTCTGCAGTTCAGTGACGACAGCGCTGTTACTTCGGGTCGCCGGCACTTCTTCTCGTATGTCTATGGTCCGAGTTTCGTCGAGGGGGCCATCGCCCCGGCCGGGCTGAAGACCGATGCGGGCATCGGTGTCGGTTCGACGGTGGCCGAACTCACCGGCACATATCCGACCGTTGTGATCAACCCAGGCGACGATTTCGGCGGACCGAACTTCTTCCTCAATGAGGGCCTCGTCGGGTTCCTGACAGGTGTCGAGCCGACCAGTACTGTGTCATCGGTGCTTGGTGGACCGGGCTGTGGCGGATGAAGCGAATGTTGCCGGTGGCTGAACTTGCTCGCGATGAGCGGTTCTCGCGAATGGCGATCGAAGACGCAGTGTTCGATCCCAGAAATCTTGCGCCGAGCGCGCAACGAAACACCCTGGCGCCGACGTACGAGAACGCCACCGACAACGCCCGCGGGTTGATGCACGGCATCTTCGTCGGCGAGATCCAAGCGCTCGAGGGCGCCGGACGAACGTGTTTCGATTTCGATCTCGGTGACGGCCGCGATCAAGCACCGCTGGGGTTGAAGCTCGACATGGCCCGACAGTGTTGGGACGAGGCTCGCCATGTCGAGATCAGCATCAAGCTCGGTCAGCACATGGGCTCAGAAATCGGCGAGTTCGCCGAGCAGACTCTGCTGTACGAGGCGGCGTGCAACCCCGATCCTGTGTTGCGACTCACCGGCGTCAACCGGGCGCTCGAGGGCCTGGCAATCGACGTGTTCAAGACCATGCGCGACTTCGGCACGGTGCTCGCAGATCCGGTGCTCGAGTTCGCCGAGGACTGGATGCTGGCCGACGAGGTCACTCACGTGAAGATGGGCAGCGACTGGCTGCGACGCCTCACCGCCCAGGATCCGCAGCGCCAGAAGGAGGCGCTCGACTTCCAGAAGGCTGTCGACAAACTGTTCAGCTTCGGCGGCTTCCGAGGTGAGCGCGACGAGAACCCGGTGCATCTCGCCCGCAGCTTCCGACGCCTGGCGGGCTTCTCCGACGATGAGATCACCGAGTTGGTCGAGATCTCTGCGACCGCCTTCCACGAGGCGCAAGCACAGCAGGCGTCTCGGGCAGCGACGGCAACACAGGGCTGATCGATCTGGGCGCTGTAGCGGTACGCGATCTCCATGAGAACTTCGCCTGGTTCATGATCGTCGGTAACGCGCTGGCCGGCACGTGGGCGTTGGCCGCCAACTGGCTGTCACAGATGCGCACACGTGCCCTGTGGTGGTTCATCGTCGTCGCCGAACTCACGGTCTTCGTGCAGGTCATCCTCGGTGTGATCCTGGTCAACAAGTACAAGTTCGAGTTCCCGAAGTTCCACGCCTTCTATGGGTTCGTGGCGATCATCGCCATCGCCATCATCTACTCCTATCGGGTGCAGATGAAGCATCGCCTCTACCTGCTGTACGGACTCGGGAGCCTGTTCATCGCCGGCCTCGGGATCCGCGCCATGCTGGTCGGCCAGATTCGCTAGCCGGCGAGATGTTCTTCCAGCGCATCGAGCGCCATGGACAACTGGGCCGGCATCCTGCCGTCGAATTGCGCATAGTGCTGGCGGATCTGGGGGATCGCTTCGCTCCATCCGGCGGTGTCGACGGTCAACAGGGCACCGAGGTCGTCTGTGCTGATCGAGAGACCATCGGTGTCGAGGTCGCCCTCGGCGGGGAGGAGCCCGATTGGCGTCTCGACCGCGTTGGCCTGGCCGGCGACGCGCTCGAACACCCACTTCAGCACGCGGCTGTTCTCGCCGTAGCCCGGCCACAGGAACCGGCCATCGTCGTCGCGGCGGAACCAGTTGACGAAGAAGATCTTGGGCAGGTGAGCTGCGTCGGTGTTCTTGCCGATCGCCAGCCAGTGGGCGAAGTAGTCGGCCATGTTGTATCCGCAGAACGGCAGCATCGCCATCGGGTCGAAGCGCAGCTTGCCGACGGCGCCCTGCTGGGCGGCGGTCGTCTCGCTGGCCATGATCGACCCGAGGAACACTCCATGCTCCCAGTCGAACGCCTGCGTCACAAGCGGCACTGTGGTGCGGCGCCGGCCACCGAACAGGATCGCGCTGATCGGCACGCCGGCCGGATCCTGCCATTCGGGTGCGATCGACGGGCATTGCGCCGCTGGAGCGGTGAACCGGGCGTTGGGATGGGCCGCGGGTGTCTCGGTTTCCGGTGACCAACTCTGGCCACGCCAGTCGGTGGCGTGAGCCGGCTTGTCGCTGCTCATCCCTTCCCACCACACGTCGCCGTCGCTGGTGAGCGCGGTGTTGGTGAAGATGCAGTTGCCCCACATCGTGTCCATCGCGTTGGGGTTGGTGTCGTAGCCGGTGCCGGGGGCCACCCCGAAGAAGCCCGCCTCGGGATTGATTGCGTACAGCCGTCCGTCCGCGCCGAACTTCATCCAGCAGATGTCGTCGCCGACCGTCTCGGCCGTCCAGCCGGGGATCGTCGGCTGCAGCATGGCCAGGTTGGTCTTGCCGCATGCCGATGGGAACGCGGCCGCGATGTACTTCGATTCACCAGCGGGGTTGGTGAGCTTGAGGATCAGCATGTGCTCGGCCAACCAGCCGTCGTCGCGGGCCATCACCGAAGCGATGCGCAACGCGAAGCACTTCTTGCCGAGTAGCGCATTTCCGCCGTAACCCGAGCCGAACGACCAGATCTCCCGGGTCTCCGGAAAGTGAACGATGTACTTGTTGTCGGGGTTGCACGGCCAAGCGCTATCGGCCTCGCCGGGGGCCAGGGGAGCACCTACCGAATGCACGCACGGCACCCATTGCTGGTCGCCGAGAACCTCGAGAGCCGGTTGGCCCATTCGAGTCATGATCCGCATGCTGACGGCCACGTAGGCGCTGTCGGTCAGTTGCACACCGATGTGGGCGATTGGCGAACCCAGCGGTCCCATGCTGAACGGCACGACGTACATGGTGCGGCCCCGCATCGCGCCGGAATAGAGCGCTTTCATCTCGGCCCGCATCGCCGATGGCTCGCGCCAGTTGTTGGTTGGACCTGCGTCTGCGGAATCCGTCGAGCAGATGAACGTACGGTCCTCGACGCGGGCGACGTCGCCGGGGTCGCTGTGTGCCCAGTAGCTGTTTGGCCGCTTGGCTTCGTCGAGCTGGGTGAAGGTGCCGCAGTCCACCAGTGCCTGGCAGAGCTGCTCGTACTCCTGTGCCGAGCCGTCGCACCAGTGAATGTCGTTGGGTTGAAGGACGGCAGCCCACTCGTCCACCCAGGCTTTCAGGCGTTCGTTTGTGGTGGAATCACTCATCGGTTTTCGACTCCTTGGGAACCGTCGCGCCGCTGCCTCGGATCGCTACAAGAAGGGTACCTTCAGGCGCCCGGCGTCTTCATATCCGCTTCGGAGCCGAGGCGCAGCTTCGTTGCCCGACCGGCATCGTCGATGTTGAAGACGACTCGCTGGCCCTGGCGCAGCATGCGGAAGATCGAGCCTTCGAGTGCGTCGACGGCGAGGTCGAACTCGGCGAGCGTGGTGTCGCTGACGACACTGCCGTCACCCGTCGACGGGTCGTAACTCTTGACGACGCCTTGCATGACGCCCGTGGCCTCAGCCGGCCTTGACGATCTTGCCGCTCTTGATGCAACCCGTGCAGACATACATCCGCTTCGGGGTGCTGCCGATGAGAGCCTTCACACGCTGGATGTTCGGGTTCCAACGACGCTTGGTGCGCCGGTGGGAGTGCGACACGTTCATACCCCAGCTGGGGCCCTTGCCACACACTTCACATACTGCTGCC
>JANPBZ010000016.1:0-10113 GCA_031430695.1 Ilumatobacteraceae bacterium | reverse complement strand
GGACCGGAGGAGGCGGCACAAGCGGTACTCGCTCACTTCGCCGGCGATCTGGCGACGGTGCGGAGCGCTCTCGACGACCTCCTGGACAACTTCGCAGCCACCGACGCCCAAGGGCCGGTGGCGTACGCCGAGCAGATGATGCTCGACCATCCCGACTTGGACCGCTTATCGCTGCTCGCCGAAGCCGTCATCGCGGTCGAGACATTTCACCGGTCGCTCTACCTACGCTGAGATCCTTGGGCCGACGCGGGCTCGCTCAACCCGACAGATTCGGGCTTCAGCCTCGGAGGGTCACAGCCTGCCAGCGAGATGGGTCCCGCCGCATCCATTTGATGAGCGCCTCGCCCTCGGCTGGCATGCGAGCACTGCCGGTCAGCGAATCGACTACCGACTGCGCGACCGATACAGACGGAAAGCTGGCGTCGCGCCACCCGCGTTGGAAGACGATCGGGTCGTACGGCTTGGCCAAGATCACGTTGGCACCGATCTTCGATGGCAGCAGTCGACCGACCTTGGCGAAGCGTTCGGGATCGTCTGCGTACACGATGGCGGTCGCCGGGGCAGCAACGGGAGCAAGCGACGATGTCAAGAATGAACCCGTCACCGCCCACCGTCCAGACATCGCTGCAGAGATGTCGTCGAGCAGTTGTTCGGGGCCGGCCGACGCCACACACGTCGTCGTCTCATTGGCGGCGAAGAACGAGTACGTCTCGGCCAGCTTGCGAAGCAGCGGTTCCCACTCCACCGTCGTCACAGGGCCTCGTGGCCGCCGCGAGATCAATCGTTCGTCGGCGAGTGTTTGGAGCACGCGTGAGACGTAGCCGTCGTCGATGTCGAGCGACGACGACAGGTCGCCAGCGGTGTACGGGGGAGTGACCTCGATCAGCGTTCGCATCAGCGCCCAGACTCGCGGGCCGCGCAGCGTCGGCCCGGTGCTCGGCTTTGGGTCGGGGTCGTTTGGTGATCACACAGCACTGATGTATATCGCTGGCTTTCGGAGCCGAAGCTCTACCTTGCCGGTGTGATACAGGAACCCGATCAGCGAAACGCGGAGCAACTCGCGCGAACGAGGGCTGAGCCAGGCAGCCGCAACGATCACCGACCCCTCGGGCTGAGGTAGACGCTCGATGTCGCGCGGTTCGAGTCGGTGTCTCGTCACCACGGACACGGTCGCCTCAGTGCCATCGTCGTCGGCGATGCTGATGATGCCGCGATCGGGCTGGCGATGCGCGACGGCCACGTTCCAGTCGTCGGGAAGCAGCGCGCGGAGGCGCTCGACCGTGTCGTCGAGCCGACGTCGGCTCGCCTCGGGGATCGCTGGTCGGGCCACGATCTCAGGATAACTCATCCTGTCTACCATCGCATCTGTCTACAGCAGACAGAACCATGATCTAGACGGAACTTCTAATGGTTATCTAATGGACCAGGTGACAGAGCGTGATATTGGGTGACACACGATGACACAGCAGAAGCACGAAAGACCTGGTAAATGGCACCAATGGTCACTCACGGTCACAAGCGGACAGACGCTCGAAACGGCTCATAACCCGAAGGTCGCAGGTTCAAATCCTGCCCCCGCCACTAAAAAGCACCAGGTCACACGGCCTGGGCGTTCGACGTTATCGGGCACGCGTCACCGGCGTCGTCTACCGGCTTCTCGTGATCCGACTCGCTGACAGACTCGCTGACCTGGTGCTTTTGCGAGGGCTGGGCCGGTGGACGTCTACCGGCTCACTGAGGCGATGATCGTGGCGAACCGGTCGGCGGCGGCGGCGCTGGTGGACCATCGAGAGCCTCGACGATTGATCGGTGGAGTGCCTGGCGCAGGCCCCGACGGCGGCCACGAGGCGGCCCGATCGTGTTCGAGACACCCGCCGACCTCGTCGCCGCCCCGCTTCACCCTCACCGGCGAGCATCGGGCGGGTGATGCGGGGTGAGAGGCCCGAGGTGACGTTGATGATACGAAGTTGAGATGACCGTCGTGCACGTCGAACCGTGATGGCGGCGGTGGCTGTTCTGATCGCCGGATGCAACTCCACCCCGGGGAGACGCCGCCGCCTGCGGCGCCGAGTTCGACGGCGGACGCCGGCAACCCCGACAGCCGGCGAACGCTCGCCAAGCCAGGCGAGGCGTGCCCTCGAACCTGGCCGGTGTCGGCACTGGCTCCGGCGTGGCGATACCCGTCGCTTCCCGCTGCCAGGTAGCGAGCATGCTCGCGGGCGGTTGTCGGCTGCACGACGGGCCCGGGGAACCGGCGAGTTCCCCGGACCAACGGTGCCGGATGGGTGGCTCAGTGACAGAGCCCTTGCGGCAACGAGGTGTCGCAGTCGTTTCTGGTGAAGCTGATGGCGGTGCCGGTGCCGTCCCAGATTATGTCGGCGGGACTATTGCCTTCGGCGTGGTTCTTGGTGACGGTGATGTTGTTGCTCGGTCGGTCGCCGTCGGGCGTTGGCGTGGAGCCAACGATGATCCCGCCGGCGAGGGCGGAGTCGGTCGCGGGACGATTCGCGGTCACGGTGTTGTGGCGGATCGTGATGTGGTCAGCACCGAGAATCGCGACGCCTGCGCCCGAGTTGGCGGGATCCCCGCCGGGAAGGGCATCGCACACGCGGTTGTTGGTGTGCGAGGTCGAGTGCTTCATCTCCCAATGGGAGGTGTCGGGACCGGAGAACATGACTCCGAGACAGTTGTCGTGAAGGTCGGCGTCGACGACAACGCCTCCTGAGGCGGCGTGCACGAGGATGCCGTAGCGGTTGTCGTAGGCGACGACGTGTTGGAGTTTGTAGCCGCGACCCGCGGTGACGGGGGCCGCGCCGTGCGAACCGGCGATCTGGAAGCCGGCGAAGCCGTTGTTGGATGCGGTGTCATGCAGGTAGCGATCTCCGCTGGACATGATGCTGGTGAAGCCGAATACGGCGTTATCAGCGGCAACCACGTGGTCGACGGTGGTGTCTTGGCCGCCGAGAACGAAGACGCCGACGCCCGCGGGGTCTCCGGTCTCGTCTAGGCCGGCGAACCCGCTCACTGACAAGTTGCTGAGGCGGACTTCGTTGACCGGGCGGATCACGTTGAAGTTCTCGTCGAGCTGGCCGACGATGCACACGCCGAAGTGCTGGGCGGCGCACGGGTCGTTGGCTTGTGCCGGGGGGCGGATGTGGGTCTTGTCGGGTCCCGCGCCGACGAGTGTGACTCTGTCGGTGGCGATGGTGATGCTCTCGTGATAGGTGCCGGGTGCGACTCTGATCGTGTCGCCCGGGCGAGCTGCATCGACGGCGGCCTGGATCGACTCTCCAGGGTGCACGAGGCGCCCAGCGGCGCCCGCCGACGAGGTCACCACGAGGGGGACGGCGGCCACGGCGGCGGCTGCCGCGAGCGCGAAACGGCGCACCCCTAGCAGCCGGCGGTCGTGGCGGGATGACCTCGTTCGGGTCGGTGGGCGGCGTCGAACGCCGTTCTTGAAATGGTCAGTCGTGTCGGTGGGCATCACGGTTCTCTCCTTTGGTTGGCCCTTGGCAGGGCCTCTTGCACAGAGTGAGCCGCGATGGCGGCGCTGTCGTCGGCTCCGGGAGCGATTTTCGTCTGGTCTGTTCGGGTGACCCTCTGGTCTCAGTCCTCATCAGTTGTGTTGAGGAGCTTCGAGTGACAATTCGCCCAGGAGGCTGATGTCTCACATCGGATCGGCTGGCTACGGTGGCGGACGTGAAGGCCAGTTGGCGACAGCACCTCCGTCTGATTGCGGCACGCCGCGAGGTCGATGTGGTCGGCGCCGGGCTGTTGTGCGTCGCCGGCGAGATCGAGTTGTGGTATTCCCTGGACCGTTCGGCGACCCCGGCGCAGCGGGTGGTGTTGACCGTCGTTCTCGCGTTGGCGACCCTCTCGTTGGCTTGGCGGCGCCAGGCACCCGTGGCTGTGCTCGCCGTGGTGATCGGGTCTGTGGCGCTGGGGGTCGCGTTTGCCACCTCCGATCAGGGCGAGGGGCCTCTCACCCCGTTCCTCGTAGTGCTACTCGCCGTGTTCTCGTTCGGCGCCGACGCCCATCAGCGCCGCCAGATCGTCACCGGCGCGGCGGTCTTGTCCACCTTGTTCGCGGTGGACGTGGTCCACAGCCGTCTCGAGCACGCCGAAACGGACATCGGGGGATGGGTGGCGGTCGCCCTCTTCTGGTGGTTGGGCCGCCTGTTCGGTGGACGGCTGCTGCGAGTCGTCCAGCTCGAACAACGCGCCGAGGAGCTGGAACAGGACCGCGAGGCGAACGCTCGGGCTGCGGTGGCCGACGAGCGGTCCCGCATCGCCCGCGAGCTCCACGACGTTGTTGCCCACAGCGTCAGCGTCATGGTGATCCAGGCAGGAGCAGCGCTGCACACCCTCAAGGCGGCGGACGTCGACACGGCCGAGGCGTTGGGCTCGATCGAGACAGCCGGACGTCAAGCGCTCGTCGAGCTGCGTCACCTGCTGGGCATCTTGCGCCGTGCCGACGACGAACCCGCGTTGACCCCGATGCCCGGTCTCGCCCAGGTGAACGTGCTCAGGGAGCACATGTGCGCGGCTGGTCTTCCAGTCGAGGTCAGGGTCGAAGGTCAACCGATGACGCTTCCCCCCGGGATCGATCTGGCCGCCTACCGGATCGTGCAGGAGGCACTCACCAACACCCTCAAGCACGCTGACGGTGCGCACGCGTGTGTCACCATTCGCTATGAGGCGCACGCACTGGAGCTCGAGATCCGAGACGACGGGCGGCCCCGCGCGCCGATTGGCGACGGCACCGGTCACGGGTTGGTCGGGATGCGAGAACGGGTCTCGCTCTACGGCGGGGTGCTCGACGCCGGTCGCAGAGCCGACGGCGGGTTTGCGGTGCGTGCCCGGCTGCCATTGACGGCTAGCTGGCAATGACACTGCGCCTGGTCATCGCCGACGATCAGCGGCTCGTCCGCGCCGGATTCCGTCGCATCCTCGAAGCCGAGGCCGGCTTCGAAGTGGTCGCCGAAGCCGGCGACGGGCTCGAAGCCATCGCCGCAGTCCACCAGCATCACCCCGACGTGGTCCTCATGGACGTCCGCATGCCCCAGCTCGACGGGCTGGAGGCCACCCGCCGACTCCTCCACGACGACCCCCACGTCACCCGGGTCCTCATACTCAGCACCTTCGACCTCGACGAATACGTCTACGAGGCGCTCCACGCCGGCGCCAGCGGCTTCCTGCTCAAGGACGCACCCCCCGGCGAGCTCATCGCCGCCGTTCGTATCGTCGCCGCTGGCGACGCACTCCTGGCACCGTCCATCACCCGCAAGGTCGTCGCCGAGTTCGCACGACGGGCACCCCCACCGACGCCTCCGGCGGCGGCACTCCACGCGCTCACCCCACGCGAACTCGAAGTGCTCACCCACCTCGCGCACGGCCTCTCCAACGCCCAGATCGCCAGCGACCTCTTCATCAGCGACGCCACCGCCAAGACACACGTCTCCCACGTCCTGATGAAACTCGACCTGGCCGACCGCGTCCACGCCGTCATCTACGCCTACGAATCAGGCCTCGTCCGGCCCGGACGAGGCAACCTTCAATAACGCCGCACTCCCCGGCTTCGCGCCATCGCCAACGCGCTCGGAGGTACCGTCGCCCAACGAGAGAAACTGAAGCCCTCCGCCGCCTGAGTCCGTGACCGCCAACTATGTACCATCCACGTACCAGCACCGCGGTAAGTGCCGTCGGGGTTGACGCGTACAGCTCGAAATCAGGCATCTCGGTTTCAGCGCCGGCCGGGGAAACTGTGTGTCGATTCGAGCTGAACAGGATCCTTCCAGGTGGCGCAGCCGTAGTGAACCTCGGACCGGCAGTTGACGCAGTCGTGTCCGCTCCTGACCGCTCATCCTCATCGTCGCTGCAACTGGCGAGCAATAGGGCGACGATCACAAAGGCGTTCGCTCGCACACTCGATTGTCGCCGGCGGCTCCGTGCGGTTCACGCAAGGCAGGTCTCGGTCGCGATCTGGGGCCCTGGGCGGCCTGCCTGTTCTGACGACCGGCCGACCAGGGCGCTCATCGATCAGCGCGAGCCGGACGCAGCTGCTGTCGTCTTCGACGCAGTGCGCTTGGCCGCTGCAGCCGTCCTGTTCGTTGCGGAGCGTGCCGTGCGGCCGGTTGTCGTGCTGGCACGCTTGGCCGTCGTCGCTGTCGCGCGGGCGGACTTCTTCGCCGAGGTGGCAGTGGCCTTGACGCCGGACTTGGCTCTGCGAGCCGTCTCCTGCACGCCGGTCGGAGAGACCTTCGGTCGGTCCGAGCCGGTGAAGCGCGCGATGAGGTCCTGGACGGCGGTCACGCTGCCCTGGGCGATGCCGCTGAGGTTGTTACCGACCCGATCGACGACGCCGGTGATCGCTCCTGCGACCACGTTGGCGGGGCCGGCATCCGGCATGCGGGGGTGTGGTCGCGTCGGGGCCGACTTCTTGGCGTCGGCCAGCGCCTCGCCGAGATCGGCGAGTTCGTTGCGGCCGAGTTGCCCGCGCACCGTGGGGAAGAAATCGCTCTCCTCCTCTTCAACGTGATGACGCACGTTCTCGATCAGGACGGTGACCTTCGCGTCGAAGCGCTCATGAGCAGGGTCCATGTCGACGAGCTCCGACAGCAACCACTTGACGACGTGGTGCTCCTCGAGGCTCTCGAGGGCGATGTCCTCGGTGTCCGGAACGGCCGCTCGGGCGACGGGGTAAAAGACCTGCTCCTCGATAGCCGCGTGCACCGAGAGCTCCTCGATGATCCGGTCGACGACCTGGCGCTTTTGCACGTGCGCTCGATCACCGGCCTGCTCGAACCGCTTGAACAGCTGCTCGACGGTGTGGTGGTCGGCTTTGAGAAGGGTGATTGCATCCATGGCGACGGGTCTACCCGCTTCGGCGCTTCCCAAACCCCCACGCTCCACGCAGCGCGGAGCACTCGCGGAGTCAGGTGATGAGTGCTTCGATTCGTGTCATCGCTTCCGCGGCGGATGGCATGACTCGTATCTCCCCCGCGATGGTTGTGGAGGTGCGTCGGTAGGAGGGCTCGTTGAGCAGCGCTCTCACTGCGTGGCGAATGGCGTCGATGCTGACGTCGTCGCGGAGCAGTCGGAGACCCGCACCCGCTGCCGCGACCCGTTCCGCGTTGTTCCATTGATCGGCGCCTTGTGGCAGCACGAGCAACGGGACACCGTGTGCGAGCGCGCCGAGCACTGTTCCCGATCCGCCGTGGACCACCGCGGCATCACACCATGGAAGGAGTTCGTCCTGCGGGATGTAGCTGCGGATGACCACTCCCGCCGGTTGCGGTCCGAACAGCTCGGGGTCATTTTGTCGGCCGATGGTGACGATCAGATTGACGCGGTCGGCCAGTGCGTCGATAGCGAGTCGAAAGAGATCGATGTCGGTGTTCCAGATCGTGCCGAGGGTGAGATAGACGGTCTGGTTGTGGGGCAGCGCGACCATCCATGACGGTCGCTGGTCGACCTGCTCGGCCACTGTCGGCCGAAGCTGTTGCACCGCCTTGAGATCGGCGATCTCGGGGTTCTGGAGTGTTGGCGGGCACGGGTCGATGTAGAGGTGATGGAACAGCCCGGCGAGGGGATGCGGTTCTAGGCCGCAAGCCCGCCAGTGCGGGGCGGCGGCTGTGCCTGCCGCTATGAGCAGTGCACGATCGATCAGCGTGCCGTAGCCGACGTCGACGTAGGGAACGCCGAGCGACGTGCTGATCAGAGGGGCTGCGAGTTCGGCCATCTCGTGGATGACGAGGTGTGGTCGCCACTCCGACATGATCGACTCGAGGTCGGCCGCTCGAGGAACCAGTTCCAGATTGGCGAAGATCTCAGTGAAGAAGAACTCGCGTTGCGCATCACCGACCAGCGTGGTGAAGTGAGGAAACCGAGGCGCCCATTCAGCGCGAAACGTGTCGGGTGGTCCGGCTTCGAACGCTAAGAATCCCGCATCGCGTGCGCGCTGCGCGATCGGAGTTCCTGAGGCGAATCCAACTGTGTGCCCAGCGTCGCGGGCTGACTCGGCGAGCGGGACCATCGGGTCGAAGTGACCCGAGAGCGGACGGCAGGTGAAAAGGATCCTGCAATCACGCACTACACGCCGCCGCCCTCAAGAAGAATGGGCCGCCACAACGGGTGGTTCCACCGAGTCGCGTTGGCCCCCTCGGCCGATCGTCGCCGGACGGCGGTGTTGGATCGATACGAGCCAAGAATCGAGCGTATCACCGGGCTCCCGAGGTAGCGCCCTACTTGACGTCACGAGCCTGCGGGGGCCAAAGTTCTACTCGGCGAACATCAGTGGGAACGCGAGGCCTGTGGAGTCTGACCGGATCGAAGCCGACGTTGCCCGGATGGTGGACGAGTCGACGCGAACGTCGCCGACCGATGTGCTCGACCTGCTCGACCTGATGTGTGAGCTCGTGCGGGCACAGGCCGCCCGGTTCTATGTGGCGGACTACTCGCTCCGCCGCCTACAACAGATCGACAAGCACGGCCCCGTCGGTCCCCCGCAGACGATCGCGGGAACCCTGATTGGACGGGTGTTCACGAGCGGCGAAATCCAGATCGTCGGAACGGACCCGACAGTGGTGTTGGTACCGCTGATGGAAGGATCGTGCCCGATCGGCGTCTTAGAGCTCGACGTCGACGTCTGGGACGGCCGCTCACGCGAATTGCTTGACCTGATCGTCGCTATTTTCGTGATGGCGTGGATCGTCAAGGGTCGTTATACCGATATGGGCGCTCGTGCTCGCCGATCGGAACCGCTGTCGGCAGCGGCGGAGGTGCAGTGGGACCTGTTACCGCCGCTGGCTTGCTCGACCGAACGAGTCGCGCTCGGCGGGATTCTCGAGCCCGCGTACGAGATCGGTGGGGACTCGTTTGACTATGCGTTTGACGAGTCACGTGTCGACTTCACGATGGTTGATGCGATCGGCCACGGTATGTCGGCGGTGCTGATGTCAGCGGCTGCAATCAACAGTCTGCGGAACTCGCGTCGAATGAAGATGACCATCGCCGCCGCTTATGACATCGCCGACCGCTCGATCGCGACGCAGTTCGGAGATTCGTATTTCGTCACCGGCATCATCGGGTCGTTGAACCTGCAAAGCGGTACCCTCACTTGGGTCAATGCCGGTCACGTGCTGCCGATGCTCGTGCGCAACGGCACCTACGCCGGACCGCTGCTCTGCAAGCCCTCGAGACCGGTCGGTCTCGGCGGGCCGGTCGCCGAGGTGGCCGAGCAGACGCTCCAGGCAGGCGACCGGGTGCTGTTCTACACCGACGGCATCACCGAGGCTCGGTCTTCAGACGGCTCCTTCTTCGGTGACGACCGATTGGCCGACCTACTGGTCCGAGCCTCGCTGGAGAACCTGCCCGTCCAAGAGACCGTTCGGCACCTCGCCGACAACATCATCAGTTTTTCCGACCTCGGCCTGCGCGACGACGCCACGATGCTTCTCATGGAATACCGGCCACCGTCGGCTTGATCGCGTGCTCATCCATCTACGCCCTGACTCCGTCTCACATCCTGCCCCGCCACTAGCCAACCGACGTTTGGGGACGCGCTGGCGGCGAGCGCGACGGGAGCCTGGCGCTCGCGCCGGTGAGAGGGGCCGCCCGCGTGTATCAGCGAGTGTCGCGTGCGGTGCGTCGGATGCGAGCGTCGGCCACGGCGACACCGTGTTCGAGGAGGAAGAGGGGGTTGAGGTCGATCTCGGCGATCTCGGTGACCTCC
This sequence comes from Ilumatobacteraceae bacterium, assembly GCA_031430695.1. Classification (GTDB taxonomy): domain Bacteria; phylum Actinomycetota; class Acidimicrobiia; order Acidimicrobiales; family Ilumatobacteraceae; genus JAENVT01. The sequence goes on along the minus strand of JANPBZ010000016.1, from coordinate 380 downwards.
GCTACCAGGGTCGAGATGCGGTGTAGGACGGCGCGGAGGGCGGCGACGTCGAGCACCGCGGCGCCCCGGTAGCCGGTGAGCAGGGGTTAGGACCGCAGCGACTCCAGCATCTCGTCGACGTCGTGATCTGTCAGCGGGGCGACCCGGACAGCGACGTCGTCGAGCACCTCGACAGCGGCGCCACCCCGGCCGACGACGACGAGCGGCCCGACGAGGGGATCCCGGTTGACGCCGACGATCATCTCAAGACCCGAGTCGACCTGCTCTTGCACCAGGAGCTTGCGGGCGGCGTCGGGTAGGCCCGCCTCGGCAAGGGCGGCGCGGATCGTCCGCACCGCCGCCGCGGCCTCGGATCCCGTGGCGACGCCAGTGCGCACGCC
>JANPBZ010000015.1:0-11400 GCA_031430695.1 Ilumatobacteraceae bacterium | reverse complement strand
CGTCATCGTCCATCCTGGCCATTCTGCGCCGTCGACCTGGACGAAGAGGATCGAGTCGCCGTCGGGTGAGGGAGCGTCCGACAGTCCCAGGTCTACGCAACAGCTGGCGCAGGCTGAAACTACCGAAACCCCGCGTTCATGACACCAGGTCCACTCCAGTCGAGACCGGCTATCGAACGCTTCTCGACCGCGGCCGATATCGAAGTTGTGGGAGGCTGTCCAGCGTCTTGAACCCGGGAGCGGCATCGAGCACATCCTCGACGCGGTTTACGAGCGTCGAACAGGTTGTGGAGTGCGTTGGCAGACCGTCGCACAGCAGATGCAGGTCGGATTCGCCCCGAACCCACCACTCACTCATGTCCGACTCGTCACCTGCGTACACCCTGCCGGTCATCGCCAGCGAGAGCTCGACCCCTTCTTCGGTCGTGACTCGATCGACATCGGTCATACCGATCAGACGGCCGCGGGGAACCGTTGTCTGCAGCGCCTCGCACCAGACGTCGGCGCCGGCGATCTCGGATATCGTCGTCGTCGTTGTCGTGGCAACGGTCAAACCCGCGACCGCGGCAAGCGCATGGAGTGACGTCCGCCCAAACGTCGGCGGCCGCTCGGCGGTCGCGGCCCACTCCTCGAAGTCAGCGACCGTGCTCCCCACGAGCTGGTCACGGGCCAGCTCGGCACCGAAGTCGTCGACGTTCCACGTCGCCACGCCTTCTACCGTGTCGATGCGAAACGCGGTGCCCATGAGGACGCTCACCAAGCTCACCCAATATCCGTCCTGATGCCCCGTACAGGCGACTGTGACGCCCGCGGCCTTCGCCGCGGCGTCCAGGGCGGCAGCCTGATCGCCTGAGGTGTGCCACGGATAGAGAAGTTCTTCGGCGAGCGAGATGACGTTTGTCCCGGCCTGGATGCATCGCTCCACGTGCTCGTACATGTCGTCCATGTAGCTTGCGACGGTCATCACAACGATGTCGGGCTTGGTTGCCAACAGTTCATCGGGGTCGAGCGTCACGGTCACACCGAGCGGGGCAGCGAGGCCGATCAGATCGCCGACGTCGCGGCCTTCCTTCTCCGGGCTCCTGGCCAACGCGCCGACGATCTCGGCTCCCCGTTCGACGAGCATCCGCGTCAGCGTCGAACCGACCGATCCGATACCGTACATGGCCACTCGAAGACCATCGACCGATCGTGCTTCACGTTCGTTGATTAACACGGTTCATTCTCCTCGTCCTTCGGCGGTTGACATTCGACCGGGGGGTTGCAGTGACGTGACTTCGAAGACCTCAGCTCAGGACCCGTGGGCTGACATCCTGCTCGCGAAGTTGGGGCGCGCACTCGTCCGGGTGCCGATGCACGCGAACCGTACCTCTCATTTCGTCGTCTCGTGTTCATCCGGCTGCCCGCGTAGATGTGGGGATGGTGTGATACGCGGTTGGTGCCAGGGGTTCGGGTACGGCGGAACCAGGCCGAGCTACCGCTCGGCATCACTTCACGAATACGCTGCGGGTACGCCTGTCCCTGGCCATGTCATAGTCCTCGCTGGTGGCCAGGAAAAGTCCTCGCGGTGGTGAGTTAGGTATCCCAGTTGTGGCCGCCTCGGGCGGTGATCGTGATCGACGCCAAGTCAGATCCGATCTATCCGCCCGAGGGGTTGCTTACATTGTTGACAGCGAGGATGAACATGGATTGCATTGCCGCGTTTGAGAGCGTGGGGACGTATCGGGGAGCGGCCGCGATGTGCGGCGTCGACGCGAAGACGGTGAAACGAAAAGTCCAGGCACACCGTCAGGGTGTGCTCGATGAGGAGCGTGCGCAGCGGGCGCCGGTGGCCAAGAACACCGATGTTGCGCGCACGGTCGTGACCGACAAGATCCGCGAGACCAAGGGGCGGATGTCGGCGAAGCGGTTGTTGCCGATCGCTCGCGCTGCTGGTTACACGGGATCACCGCGGAACTTCCGACGCCTGGTCGCCGAGGTGAAGAAGGAGTTCCGCGCCGTGCAGGGCCGGCACCAGCGGCGGCCGGCGATCTGGTCGCCGGGTGATGTCCTGGCGATCGATTGGGGGTTGTTGCCGTCGGGGTTGAAGGTGTTCTGTGCGGTGTTGGCGTGGTCGCGGTTCCGGTTCGTGCGTGTCGCACGCGACGAGCAATCGGTGACCACGTTGGCGATGTTGGCGGAATGCTTCGAACAACTCGATGGTGTCCCGGCGAAAGTGCTCGCCGACCGGATGGGTTGTCTCAAAGCCGGGACCGTGACCAACGTGGTGATCCCGACGGTCGACTACGTGAAGTTCGCGACGCATTACCGGTTCAGCCCGGATTTCTGTCATCCGGCCGACCCGGAGTCGAAAGGGATCGTCGAGAACCTGGTTGGTTACGCGAAGTCGGATCTTGTGTTGCCCGACAGCGACGACCTCGACGTGTTGAACGAGGCCGCCGCAGCATGGTGCACGGAGGTCAACAGCGTCGAGCATTCCGAGATCTGCGCCGTGCCCGCCGAACGCCTGGTCGTTGAGCGCGACGTGTTGCGCGGGTTGCCGATGCTGCGCCCACGCATCGGACGCGTCGAGATCCGCAAGGTCGACAAGCTGTCGACGGTGCGGGTCGCGTCGGTGCGTTACTCGGTCCCGTTCCGTCTCGTCGGCCGACACGTTGAAGTCGTCACCCACGACGGCCGCGTTCGCATCTACGGCCCGGATGGTGATGTCGTCGCTGAACATGTGCAGCTCGCTGCCGGTGAAGTATCGGTGTTGGACGAGCACTACCCGACGCCTCGCAAACCGGCATCACGGGGCCCACGCGCCCGTTCCGATGCCGAACGAGAGTTCCTCGCCCTGGGCCAACCGGCCGAGGCGTTCATCCGTCAAGGCGCCGCTGCGGGTGTGGCGACGATGAGCAAGGAGATCATCGAGATCGTCGCCGACCTCCTTCCCGCCCACGGACCAGACGCGGTCACCAAAGCCATCACCCGAGCAGCCCGGTTCGGTCGCTTCCGCGCTGGTGATGTCCGCTCGATCCTGGCCATCGGACCCGCCGCACAAGAACCCGCGGACGCCGGTGAGCGTGTCGTGATCGGTCTGCCCTCCAGCGAGATCCGTTCGCTCGACGCCTATCGGATCGAGAACCTGGCATGAGCCGCACACCGATCCCACTCGACGCCGACCTCGAAGCCGGTCTGAAACGATTGAAGCTGTCCACGATCCGCCGCCAAGCACCCGATGTGCTCGCCACCGCCAAAGCACAACGCTGGGCGCCAGAAGAGATCCTGCGCAACCTCATCGACGCCGAGATCACCGCCAGGGACGCGTCGAACACCCGCAACCGGATGACCATCGCACGGTTCCCCGTCGTCAAGACGCTCGACGAGTTCGACCTCGCCGAGTCCTCGATCACGCGTGCCAGCCACGACTATCTGGTGACGCTCGAGTGGATCCACCAAGCCGTCAACTTGTGCATCGTCGGCCCGGCCGGCACCGGCAAAAGCCACTACCTGATCGGCCTCGGACGTGCCGCCGTCACCGCCGGCTACAAGGTCCGCTACTTCACCGCTGTCGACCTGGTCGAGCACCTCTACCGCGCCGTCGCCGACAACACCGTCGGCCGATCCGTCGAGCAGATCTGCCGCAACGAGCTGATCATCATTGACGAGATCGGCTTCGCCCCACTCGATCACACCGGCTGCCAACTGCTGTTCCGCCTCGTCGCCGCCAGCTACGAACACCGCTCGATCGCCATCGGATCACACTCACCATTCGAGCAATGGGGCCGATTCCTCCCAGACCAACCAACCGCCGTCTCGCTGCTCGACCGGCTCTGCCACCACGCCCACATCATCACCACAACCGGCGACAGCTACCGCCTCACCCACCGCACAGGAGGCCAATGTGAATGACACCACGACTCTGAGATGGCCAACCGCGAGGACTTTCAACGGCCACCACCGAGGACAACAAGTTGGCCGTTGACATACGCCTGCGATTAGGGGCAGCTTGCGGGTTGCTTGTTGGTGTTCTGTGCTTCTCGGCGAGGTTTGCGGTGTCCAAGCGTCCGGGTCGACTCAAGTAGCTTCTTGCCCAATGCGGTCGATACCTACCGGGACTGTCACGTTCATGTTCTCGGACGTAGTCGGATCGACACGGCTGTGGGGAAAGGATCCCGATGCGATGTCGGCCTCGCTACGCCTCCACGACGCGTTGTTCACTGCCACGATCGCGCGGTTCGGTGGTCATGTGTTCGCGACTGGCGGGGACTCGTTCGCGGCGGCGTTCAACGCGGCGAGTGCGGGCATCGAGTGCGCTGCTGCGCTCCAGGACGCCCTCGCCAGCATCGATTGGGGCGCGGGTCCGGCGCTGTCGGTGCGCATCGTCTCCACGCCGGGGAGGCTGAGGAGCGGGGCGGCAACTACTTCGGTCGGTCGGTGAATCTGGCAGCAAGCTGGCGGGCGACAGTTGTGCGAATAATCTGGGTGCCTCACCTGCCCGGGTGGTGGAATTGGCAGACACGAGGGGCTTAAACGCAGCAAAGCTCGCCGCCCGTATGAGGTCCGAGTTCGACTCAAGTCAGGGTGGGCTGCCTGCGAGCGAAGTCGGTGTATCACCCCGGTCGCGTGGCGCGTTGACACGGTCGTGGTAGTGGGTGATGCTCTGGGGGCCAGCGAGCAGCGCACCGGCGCCGCGTCCGCCGGTGCCTCGAGCTCCTCGATCCACGTGCCGCATCGCAGCGAACTCGAGATCGCGGAGAACCGGCGGAAGAGACACGCTCTGGACGACGATAGCGATGATGGGTAAGCCGCAGGTAGTGACGAGCGCAGTCGGTGGCGCAGCGCAGGACTTCGTTGCGCTGTATGAGCGCTGCGTCGGCGAGGTGTACTCGTACCTCATGAGCCGGATCAGTGACCGATCGACGGCCGAGGACCTCACCCAGGAAGTCTTCATGGCCGGGCTCGCCCGTGCCGACGCCGGCGAGGCGGTCGGCGTCGCCTGGTTCATCGCTGTGGCACGGAACAAGCTCGTCGACTACTGGCGAGCCCGCGCTCGCGAGGACCGCAAGCTCGGGCTGGTCGACAACGCACCCCCGCCTCGGGAGGCAGACCTGCCGGCAATCACCGACCTTGGCGTTGCCGAAGCCGCCCTGGCGAGGTTGAACCCGAGGTACCGCGCCGCGCTCGTCCTGCGCCACATCGATGATCTCTCGGTCCCCGAGGTCGCCGCGCACCTCGGACGCACCGTCGAGGCCACCGAACAAATCCTCACCCGTGCCCGAGCTGCGTTCCGCGACGCGTACCAGGAGTCACCATCATGAGTTCCCAACTGGATCTCCGTGGCCTGCATCGGGCCCACGACCCCGACCCGGCCTTCGTCGCACGCCTCCGGCTGCGCCTCGAAGCGGCCGCGAACGACACCATCGACACCGTCGAAGCGGCACCGGCTGCCGAGGTCACCGTCGACCCCGTCGCCGGCCCGGACCGGCCCCAGCGACGTCGGTTGGGGCTACGAGCTGCCGCCGCGATCATGCTGCTGGCCGGCGTCGGCGGTGTGGTGTGGAGCCGTTTGAAAGACCCCGACCCCACGACCTTTATCGGCGAGACACCGGCGCTGGTGCTGGGCAACTGGGTATCTGTCGACGTCGACGGCTCCTCTCAGACGATGGAGATCTTGAGTTCCGGCATCGACGAGTACGAGGTCGTCGTGCGGGACGAGGCCGCCACGCGTGCGTGCGCGGGCGGCCGGTCCACGATGACCGGCGTTGGGCGGCTCCAGATCGATGAGACGCTGGTCATTGCCCAGCCCGTACTGACCTGCGACGACGGGACCACACCAGCGATCGGGCCCCCGCCCCAAGGGGAGCTCGCCAACTTCACCTTCGACCGCGACCCCGCGACCGACGAACTCGTCGACATGTTCGGTGTCGTGTGGCGGCGGGAGGGCGCGGAGAACGTAAGCGATCCTGCGGCGCCTTCGTCGGACGCCATGTGGCCGCAGTCGAGCATCGAGGAGGTGAGGGAGGCCCAGGAGCTGGCCGACGCCGGTGACCCCGCCTACACGTGGCAGGTCGACCCACAGCTGACCTCCGAGGAGGGCTGGGAGCATCTCTCTGACCCGGGGGCGGAGATCGTCGAGCGTTTCCTGCGGGGCGAGCTGGGGTGGGAGCAGTTCGTGTTCGACGTCTTCCAGGAACAGCATGGCCCGGTGGACTCTTCCGGCGCCGGGGGATTTCACCGTGGCGTCGTGTTCCTGCGGTGCGCGCCCGGTACGGCAAATCCCCTGTACCTCGCTGGAGCGGACCAGCCGCCTGAGGCGCGGTGCGCGCCGACGATCGACGAGTTGCGCTACGAGACGGTGAGCGTTGACATCTCCCAGCCCGACCGGCTGGGAGAGGACGGAATCTGGGTGGTGAGCGGGTGGCGGATCACCGCGCCGTTCACGCAGGACGACCCGAGCGTGGTCGAGGCGGACGCGACCGCATACCTGGAGGACTTCCTGCAGGCACGCATCGACGGTGAAGGCGCCGAGGGGTACATCGTCTGGGAGGACGTACCGCTGCTGTATGCCACGACCGCCGGCGCCCGCTACGAGCGGTTCGAGATCGAGCGGGTGAGCGAACCGCGGTGGCCATACGGCGGTATGGACTTCATCCTCCGGCTTTTCGCTGACGGCGGAGACACGGTCGTCGAGCAGCCGATCTCCCTGGAACACGATGGGTTTGTCGAGAGTGATGGGCTGCCGCCCAGGGCCACCCTCGCTTACTTCCATATCGCCTCGGACACCACAGAGAACGGCCAGCCGGTGCCAGTGCCCTACCAGTTCCTCGACGGCACGGTGACCGCCTCGGCAGCCGCCCCGTGGTTGAAGAGCCTACATTTCGAGGACGCCCTGGCGCTCGATGATCAGGCGCTCGAACGCGTGGCATTGGCGGTCGATTCGCTCCAGGTCGGCTGCCGTCCGATCCCGGCCGCCGCCGATGCCGCCGCGCTGGCGGCCACCATCCAGGCTGAACCCGACCTGGTGGCCACCGCCCCGGTGGATGTCAGGATCGGCGGGATCGCAGCACTGCAGATGGACCTCACCCTCGCTCCCGGGGCGAGCGCGTGCCCGGAGGGCAGGAAGGGCAGCGAGCCCAACCCGGAGGACAGGATTAGAGGCACCGGTTTCCCGCTCGAGCTGGGGAGTCGGATGCGTCTCTACCTGGTGGACGTGCCCGAGGGATCGACGACACGCATCCTCGCGATCGCGGCCGTGACACCCGATGCACGCTTCGAGGCCGTGCTCGAGGCGGCAACGCCGATCATCGAGTCCATCGAGTTCCACTCGCTCGACCTCGCGATTGGTGATGTCCTGCCCGAGGAGTTCCGCGACTTCCTGGCCGGCGAGTTCGGCCTCGCGGTCGAAGACGCCAGTGAGCTGGCGAACTCGTTCGAGACCCTGGAAGGCGTCGAGGACGCGATATCAATCGAGCGGTCGAACTGGAGCGAGGACGCGGAGATCCGCGTCTACCTGGGTCGACGTACCGACGACGGGGGCGACATCAGTACTGACCAATGGCCGGTAGAGGCAGCGGTCTGGGTCGTGGACGTCAACAATGCCGGGATAGCGCGGGCCGTCCCCGGCGAGACCCTGGACGTGCACATCGTCGGTCGGGTCGTCCTCGTGCACGACGCCGAGACGGGTCGGTCGCTGACCTACTTGCTGTCGGCCCCGACTGCCGGGTAGCTCGTCCTCAGGAGCGTCGATCAACTCGAGTGCTCGCACCGACGCGCGACGGTTGGGTCAGATTTGTTCGATGGTGATCTTGGCTCGGGCGGCGTCGGTGATCTTGCGGATGTGGGTGTGGTCGGAGGTCACGATCGCGTCGTGCCTGCGGATCGCTCCTTCGACAACTGTGACGTCGACGATGTCGTCGTGGTCGGCTTTGCCAGCGAGGACACCGACGGACTTCGCTTGTTGCTCACTCATGGATTCGAGTGAGCAAAGGGCCAGGAATCGAGCCAGGCTTGCCTGACGTGAGCCGCCTCGCCAGGCTTCGGCGAGTACAGGTGCGGGAACGGTGGGGGAGACTTCTGCTGCGAGGAAGCCGGCATGTAGTGCCCACATGCGTCGATCGTTGTGGTCGGCGGCGACGAGGGCGCCGGTGTCGTAGGTGACACCGTTCATCACGCAGATTTGCGCGATGGTGTCGAACTGCGCAGGGTGGCCCGGGCGCGGGCGAGTCCGTCGGCGAGCTCGTCTGCGGTGAGTGTCCCGTTCTTTCGTTCCCACTCCGCGATCCCTCGCCGGCCGGCATCGAGACGCAGACGGCGAGCTGCGGTGTCGGCCAACCAGGCGCTGACGGTCGTGCCTTCTTGGGCAGCGGCGAGGTCGATCGCCTCGGCGAGGTCGGGTGGAAGGGAGATCGAACGCTTCTGACGAACAGCCATGATCGTCATGGTAGTACAGGTGGTAGGACAATCGCTATCGTCGAGGTGCACAAAAGGTGCACGGGATTGGAGCGCACTCGGCAACACGGCAGGACACCAGTGAGACGGCAGGGACTGCAGCGCCAGACCACAGCACACCTGACGGACTGCAGGGCACCACAGACACACGAACTGGCGGTCTTGAACCTCCTTGTCCGCTCGCTGCACATCTTGCCGTTGAGAAGCCACGAGACGCGTGGATCGAGCGCGTCGGTGGCCCAATTCAGCCGCTGCCAACAGGGGCCATCTGCTTCTGTCACTGACGGTCCATCTGAACGCTGAGAGTGTCTCGCTGCCCGCGGTGGCGATCGCGGGCATACCGGCACTTCTGGGGCAGAACGAGTCCCAATGACGACCCCGGCGACTTAGTCCCGCTCCCATGAGATCACCGCAGCTCCGGGCGCGACGCTCCTGAGGAAGCGCTCGACCTCGGCATCCGAGCTGAGGCGCTCGTCCTCGTCAAGGGACATTCACGCACACTCGCCTGCGCCAGCGTCTTGTTCCTAGATCGCCCCATACCGCCGGCTGGATGACGTTGTGGCAGAGGTCGTGGCGATCGCGCTGAGTGTTCACCGATCGCCGCATGACATCGCCCCTCATCGGAACCTATGCCACGGTCGACATGGCTTGCGATGTGAGGGGTATTGGGGGCGGGGGTATCGCCCGCTTCACCGGTTTTGACCGGTGCCTGGTGTCAAGGGCCGAGATTTTGGGCTCCGATGCGCTACGGCATCTGGTCTGGTGTTGTCGCCGGCGGGTGGCGAGCTTCGACCGGGCTGCGCCCTTCGGGAGCCGGCCGGGCGGATGTTGCAGTGAGCGCATCGCCCAGGAACGCGGGCCGCGGCCGAACGACTCGTCATCGACGGAGCCCTGACGTCGGCCGCTACAAATACCCGACCCGACACTGCCCGCCTCGAGACGGTTGCGGGTCCCGGCCGTTTGATCGGGTCGCGGCACGGGTACATCACCGTTTACCGACCCGAGGAGACCATCATGACCGACAGCACCCCTCCCCCAGTTTCGAACGACCCGGCCAACGACGGGTACGAGATCGAGAACGCCGATGAAGCCCGCCGCGACAGAGGCCGCGAAGTAGATGACGAGGTTCGCGAAGCGGGCGGCGACGTTGGGGACAAGGAACGCACGGTCGGCCAACGGATCTCGGACGCGATCGAAGACGCGATCCCAGGCGACTCCGACAACGACGGCCACTGATCACCGAGCGCGGCGCATAACGACGGACGTCGCTCGGCGAGCCGCCGCTCAGTAGGCGCATCGGCACCGGCGAAGCGAAGTCCCATAACCCCGCTCCCACAAACGCTGGCCGGCGTCACATAACGCCGGTTGCGCCGCCAGGGCCGGTGGCGCGGCGTTGGACTCGCCACCACGTTGCGTGATTTGATGCCCGTACATCGTGTGTTCCCGGCACGGCGGTACTGCCCGCTTGCGTGGCTCTCGTTGGGGGCGAGTGTCGTGGGGCCATCCGCACCGTTCGCCCATGTCGTGTCCATCGCCACCGTCTCACTGGGCGGTCCCGAGTTTGGCGCCAGGGGCTACCGTCCCTCGCGGCCGAGATGACGGCGGGTCGAGTCTTGACGCGGCAGTAGTGGGAATCACGCGTGTGGCGACTGTCGGCGCCACGGCGCGAGGTGCCGACCGCCAACAAACAAGCGGCACGCGGGATCCGGCCGAGCGTACCTGGAGCCGCTGAGCCTCGCGGACAGACACGATCGTCGCGGGCGCTGCGCGGGTTGGTCTCCCAAGGCCGTTAGGCGTCTGGCTCCAAGCGCGTTCGTCGGCGCACGACCGGACCCGGACACCGTCGGGCACTGAACCGTTCTCAATCTCCCACGCGGCTCGCGCCGCGGTGAGCAACTGGCCGTCGACGCGGGCCTGACCGCCACCACCCGGCGACCTCGCGCCCAGGCCAAATGTGATGAACCCCGGAGCGATCAACTCTCGCTTCGAACCGTGCTCTGTCGAGCGGCATCCCGCAACTCTGTCGAACTTCGATGTCGCAAGTCTAGTTACTTGTTGGTACCTATCTCAGTCGATAGACTTTCGATCGATTCCAGAAAGTGCTACTAACCTTGTACTTCTTGGTGCGCCCCCTGGGTTTCGAACCCAGAACCTGCGGATTAAGAGTCTCTTCAGAGCCGTTTCTGACCGTACCTGCCCGTCCCGGACAGGCCCACCACCAGGGGTTTCAGTCGCTGAGCGTGTCTGACCGTCCCCGACTGTCGCGCCAGTAGATGGGATGAAATATGGGATGCCAAACCTGCGGATCTCGGTCCGCAGGTTTTGAAAGCCGACCCAGATGGGTCCGGCTGACCATCCGCTGCGCCGCGGCAACGCGCGACGATCTGCGTTCGATTGGGCCACGCACCGGGTCGGAGGATTCACGCCGGTCACATCGGAACCTTCGTCCGTCAACATGACCGAGGCGTTGGACAGGGTCATCTACAACGACTCCTCGTGGCGCGAGGCGACTATCCCTGTCCAGGGTAGTGCGATCGCGGACGACGGTGCCGAGGAGCAGCAACGTGCGGACGCACGCCCAGCCAGCACTCGTACCGCGTCGACGGCAGGCGAGGTCGCCGGCGCGGCGGGCTGTTGATCAGAGCAGTTCGATCGGGCAGTTGATGCCTGGTGCGTTGGCGAGTCGGGTGTCGGTCGTGAGCAGGGCTGTTGCGCCGGTCATCTCGGCGAGGGCGACGTAGGTGGCGTCGTACGCGCTGAGATTGTGCCGCAGCGCCCATATTCTCGGTCGGAGCCAGTCGGCGGGGAACCGGGTGAGGGCTAGGCGGATGAAACCGTCCAGGGCGGACGTGCCTTGCTTGTCGGTCAGAATCTTTTGGACGACGAGGCGCCGAAGGACGTTGGTCACTTCGCTGTCGATGAGGTGGGGAACGGCGAGTTCTTCGTCGCCGAGACGATCGGGGTCAA
>JANPBZ010000014.1:0-2357 GCA_031430695.1 Ilumatobacteraceae bacterium | reverse complement strand
GTTCATGATCGAAGACACCAACCCGTGACAAAGGAGTCCCGACCATGTCTACCTCGATCATCGAGCGCCCGAACGCTGAGCATCAGAACCCCCCCCGACGCACGGCGCCCGCCGATCTCATCCGCACGATCGATGGCGTTGACGCACCGGCCGCCGGGGCGTGGGAGCTCGGCCGCGGACAGAACATCGGGCTCACAGCGCGCGGCCTGCGGACGCGATCGGTGCCCACTCGAGTCGCCCACGGCACGCTGGTCGTGACCGAGGAGCTGCTCGGGTCGTCACTCGACTTCACCGTGCTCGTGCCCGACACCGGGAGTTACGTTGGCTTCTCGACTCGGGTGAGCCGGCTCTCGTCGGTCGAGTGCTGGCAGGGTGCCGGCACGGTGACAACAGCCGCCGATTCCTGCCCGGTCTCGTTGAGCCTTCGCTACAACGGTGTCTTCTGTCAGCGCGGGCGGCAACCGTCGCTCTGGCTCACCATTCAGGCCAACGTCGTCCTGCCCGAGGTGTCCGTAACCGTGGTAGGCCGGCGCGTTCGCCGGTTGACGATCGCCGCCGAGTTGAACCTCAACCCACGCGGTCAGCTACCTAGCCCTGGCGCCTCGGAATCGCGTTACTAACGAGGGCTCGACATCGCCCGCTCACGGAGCCGCCGAACCGGTCAACACCACCGCCAGCCGGACCGCGTGCTGGTATCGCCCACGGTGAGGGTCGCGGGTTCGAATCCCGTCGTCCGCTCCACCGTCGTCCGCTCCATTTGAAGTGCAGGTTAAGCATTGTCCGGTCGCAGTCTCGTCGCCTGGGACTCGCCCACGGCGCCCACGCCGATGCCCACGAATTCGTCGCCGTTGGTCAGCATGGATGAATGCCCGGCGATACGTCAACGAAATGCCGGGTTCGTGGGAGGTGCCGGTGTTCATCGGAGCTGACCCTCGCTGCATGCCCTGCGGCGGTGCATTGAGTGCGACCCGTTAGCCGCGAGCGAGTTCCCGTTCGATGAACGCAGCCATGCCTGGTACGGAGAACGCGATCTGTCCGTGCTCGGGTGCCCACACGAGACCTTTGGCGATCAGGTTGGCGCGAGCCGGTCCGAGCGAGTTCTGGTTCTTGTTGAGACGCTTGGCGACCGCGCCGGACTCCGAGGGGCTGTCCTCGTCGGCGGCCATCGCGGCCATGTATTCACGTTCGGCGGGTGTCGCCCGATCCCACCGGGCCCGAAAGAACCCGTTGTCGAGCTTCTCGCGCCCGAGTTCAATCCCGACCTCGGCATCCGCGATGCTGATTGGTGACCGGGTGGCAGTGTTCCATGAGGTCTGCCCGAACTGTTGAATGAAATACGGGTAGCCGCCCGACCCGGCGAGAACCGCAGTGACAGCAGCAGGTTCCCATTCGACGTGTTCGCGTTCGGCCGGCAAAACCAACGCGCTGGTTGCGTCGCTGTCGTCGAGACGTCCGATCGAGCGGTAATCAAACAGGCGCTCCGCATACGAGACGGCGTCGGTGAGGATTCGTGGCAGGTTCGGGAGGCCGGCGCCGACCACAACGAACGGCAGGTTCTGTTGACCGGCCTGATGGCAGGCTTGGCAGATCGCGGCAAGGTCGCCGTCGGCGAGGTGCTGCATCTCGTCGACGAACAAGGCGACACCGGTGTCGATTCCACGGGCGTCCTCGGCAAGGTCGAGGGCCAGATCGGTGAAATCTGCGTTCAACGACCCCGACGCGCCACGGTCATGGAATTCGACACCGCCACCAGTACCGAGGACCGTTGCCGAGAACGACCTCAACGTCCCGGCCGCTTTGCGCATCTGTTTGCCGAAGTTCGATCTCCCAGTCTCTTTGCGTAACGCTTCGTCGAGCGCGGCGGCGGCCTGCAAACGAAATGGGGTCCGGGTCGAATGCAGGTCCGCTTCGATGTTGGCGACCACCCAGCCGCCTTTGCGGGCGTTGTTGGCGAGCTCGTTGAGGAGCACCGTTTTGCCGACGCCACGCAACCCGTGCAGAATCATGCCTGGCGCAGGTCGGCCGTCACGGGCCCGGTAGAGAATTACAGCGAACGCTTCGATCTCGGAGTCGCGTCCGGTGAGCGCCGCAGGGCGCAGCCCGGCGCCGGGCGAGTACGGGTTGTGCCGTGCGTCCATCACAGACAACTCTAGCAATATCTACCGATGTCTAGCAGAGTATTAGATATTGGTAGACATTGTTAGACGTCGCCGGTAGTGATGCTGTTGTCGTCGGCCGCCGTCGAGGGGTTCGGAGGCGGCTGGCTCTCCAGTGGCGCCGCTATTCGCGCAGAAATGCCAGGACGGCTAGCACGCGGCGATGGGCGTCGGGGTTCTCGTCGATCTCGAGCTTGAGGA
>JANPBZ010000013.1:0-26715 GCA_031430695.1 Ilumatobacteraceae bacterium | reverse complement strand
TGTGATGTCGCGGGGCATACCTCACGGGTGTCGCGAGACATTACTCACACTCCTTTGGGTTGGTCGCGGGTGTTGGGGTTGATGGTCAGCTGGCGGATGAGCCGGCCGTTGATGAATACGTGGGCGTTGACGCCGGTGATCACGGTGAGTGCTGTCTTGCCGGCGTGCGCGACGCCGATGCCAACTCGGGTGCGGGAGGCGATGCTGATCCGCCCGTCGGCGGTGACCACGGTGGTGCTGGTGGTGGTCGGGGTGCCGAGCGGGTGACCGGCGGGACCCGAGCGTGGTGTCGCTGCCCAGACATCGGCGGGAAACCGGCGTCCGATGGCGCGGTGTGGCCGGTGGTGGTTGTAGGTCTCACGGAACCGGTCGAGCTGGGCTTGTAGCTCGGTCAACGTCTGCGCCGGGTCTTTGCTGGCGAGGTGCAGTTTGAGGGTTTGGTGGAAGCGTTCGACTTTGCCGCAAGTCTGGGGGTGATAGGGCCTCGAGTGGGCGTCGCCGATCCCCAATGCCGCCAATGCCGGCAGCAGTCCACCCTGGCCCGCAGCACCACGAAACGCCCGGCCGTTGTCGGACAGCACCCGCTCCGGCCATCCCCACTGTTGCGCCCCTGCACACAGGGCATCCCAGGAGTTGGCGGTGGTGCACGTCGACACCGCCACCGAGGCGATCAACACCCGGGTGCAGTCATCGAGGACGTTGATGATCTCGACCATCGTGCCGTCAGCGAGCCACCATTTGGTGGCGTCGATCTGCCAGCACTCGTTGGCTCGTTCGGCAGCGAAACGCCGATAGGCGTGCTTGGGTGCCTTACGTGGCTCGGGATTGATGAACCCTCGCTCCTTGAGCACCCGCCAGATCGTCGCTTCCGACGGCGACTGGCCGACACGCTGGGCGAGATGGAACCAGATCGTCGCCGGCCCGTTGTCCAACCCTTCATCGGCAAGCTCCTTGCGCAACAGCACGATCAACTCACGCGTCGCCGGGTCAATCTTGTTAGCGACCCGCTTCGGCGCCCGAGACTTGGACACCAACGCCGCTTCGCCTTCCAGCGCGAACCGGCGACGAAGGTCATAGAACAACCACGTACTGACCCCATGCTGACGACAGAACTCGGTCACGTTCAACGTCGACACATCCGCATCGACAATCGCACGACGAACACTCATCGGAACACCCCTTGATCCCATAAGCCACAAGGCTTACCCAAACCATGAGGGATGTCCCGCGACATCCATGAGGGATGTGCTGCAAGAACACACGGTAGCGCCAGTACCGAAATCGCACCCGATGAGCGTGGTCGGGTTCGATTCGGGTACTGGGAGTACCGTGTGTTCTGGGAGTACCGGTTTCGCGCCCGATGGAATTTTCCAAGGCGGGCAGACTCAGGCGTTGATGTCCAGTATCCAGGCCAACCTGCGCATGTCGGCCTTGCGCGCCGGGAAGCTGCCGGCGCGTTCAGCGACCTGCTTGCGCACCCATGGCATCGAGGCAGCCATCCTGTTGCCGGGGCACAATGTCGAGCCCACGCCGCGATGTCCGACGATGTTGAAGAACTTCAGGTTCGTCCCATCAGTGGCGACGAACTCGTCGCTGCCGAGCGGGTCGATCTTGTGACGTTGCGCCTCCCACGCGGCGAGGTGGATCAGGCTCTGGATCGCGGCATTCGACGGCGCCGTCCTCATGAAGTTGCCGATCAACGCGATTCCACAGGTCCCCGCATTGCGGCCCTTGGTGTGCCCGCCGATGATCGCGTTGCCGGCGCCGTCCTCACCCGTGTGTAGCTCGCCCTTGCCATAGTTGCGGGCGCGCCGCCCTTCGAAGATCTGGCCGTCCGGACTGATCAGGAAGTGGTAACCGATGTCGGTGAAACCCCGGCCCGCCACATGCAGGTCGTATCCGAATCGCACAGTCGCAGCGGGATCCTTCACACCGTTCGGGCTCGCCGTATGGTGCACGACGATCTTGCGGAATGGTGCCCACCCGACGATGTTGGTGTCGCGGATCGATTCGTCGGCGCCCCATTGCGCACGGGTCACGATCGAGGGCGCTGGCACACGGCCGACCTTGGATGTGCTCGCCTTGGCGTTCGGCTTGGCCTCGGCGACGTGAGCATCGAACGCCGCCCCCGCTGCCACGGCGGCTGCGCCAGTGGCTGCAAGTCGCAGGAAGCGACGGCGCGGCAGGGCATCTTCACCGACGCACAATTCGCACATAGGAGTCTCCTTCGGTTGGGACTCCACCCGCCACCGGTCGCAAACAGTACTTGGCGGCGCCCCTGTTGTGCGGGCATGGCGGTTGTGAGTCAGCAAAGGTTGTGGCGCGACATCGCCTCGACCCGGTACGATTCGTGAACCGTTCGGGCCAGCGTCGTCCCGTGCGCCACCTAGCCGTACACCGACTCCGTGGAGCCAAACAGATGCGCACTCACTCTCAAACGGGCCTTCCCGCGCCGCAGGGTCTCTACGATCCTCGGTTCGAACACGACGCTTGCGGCGTGTCCTTCGTCGCGAACATGAAGGGTGTGGTCAGCCGATCGATCGTGTCCATGGGCCTCGGTGCACTGTGCAACCTGGAGCACCGGGGTGCTACGGGCGCCGAGGCAGACACCGGCGATGGTGCCGGCATCCTGATCCAGGTTCCCGACCGCTTTCTGCGTGCCGTCGTCGGCTTTGAACTGCCGTCTTCCGGTTCATATGCAGTGGGTCTGGCGTTCCTGCCCCTCGACGTCACCGATGCCGAAAAGGCGCAAGAGGCGATCGACACGATTGTCGTGGACGAGGGTTTGGTGGTGCTCGGCTGGCGCGATGTGCCGGTGAACCCCGGTTGCCTCGGTGCCAGCGCCAGGGTCGTGATGCCGATCTGCAAGCAACTGTTCATCGCCGACCCGGCCGGCACGACAAGCATCGAACTCGATCGCAAAGTGTTCATCGCCCGCAAGCGCCTCGAACACGAACTGCCGGTCGAACAGCAGACCTACTTTCCGTCGCTCAGCTGTCGCACGCTGCTCTACAAGGGCATGCTCACGACCCCCCAGCTCGCCGTGTTCTTTCCAGATCTCGGCGACGAGCGTGTCGAGAGTGCATTGGTCCTGGTGCACAGCCGGTTCAGCACCAACACGTTCCCGTCGTGGCCACTGGCCCATCCGTATCGGTACATCGCCCACACCGGCGAGATCAACACTGTGCAAGGCAACCGCAACTGGATGCGTACTCGCGAATCGATGCTGGCCAGCGACCTGCTGCCGGGGCTCGAGCGGGCGTACCCGATCTGCACTCCCGGTGGCAGCGATTCGGCCACATTCGACGAGGTGCTGGAGCTGCTACACCTGGGCGGGCGCAGCCTTCCACACGCGATGCTGATGATGATTCCCGAGGCGTGGGAGAACCACGACGCGATGGATGCCACCAAGCGAGCGTTCTATCGCTTCCACTCGAGTTTGATGGAGCCGTGGGACGGCCCCGCCAGCGTGGCCTTCACCGATGGCACGGTGATCGGCGCGGTGCTCGATCGCAACGGTTTGCGCCCCAGCCGCTACTGGGTCACCGACGACGATCTGGTGGTGATGGCCAGCGAGGTCGGTGTGCTCGACATCGACCCCGCCAAGATCGTTCGCAAGGGTCGTCTGCAGCCAGGCCGCATGTTCCTGATCGATACCGCGCAGGGGCGAATCGTCGAGGACGACGAGATCAAGCGCACACTGGCCGAGGCCCAGCCGTACGCCGAGTGGCTGGAAGAGGGTGTGGTCGAGCTCGACGAACTGCCCGAGCGTGAGCACGTGGTGTTCAGCCACCAGAGCGTGCTCCGTCGCCAGCAGGTGTTCGGGTACACCCACGAGGAGTTGAAGATCATCGTCGCCCCGATGGCCAAGGCCGGGGCCGAGCCGATCGGGTCGATGGGAACTGATACCCCCATCGCCGTGCTCAGCGAACGACCGAGGTTGTTGTTCGACTACTTCCAGCAGCTGTTCGCCCAGGTCACCAATCCACCACTCGATGCAATTCGCGAGGAGGTCGTCACCTCAGTCAGCGGATCGGTCGGTCCCGAGGCCAACCTGCTTCAACCCGGACCCGAGAGCTGCCGTCAGCTGACCTTGCCGTTTCCAGTGATCGACAACGACGAGCTGGCCAAGATCATCCACATCAACGACGACGAGACCTACCCCGAGTTGTCGGCCGTCGTGATCACGGGTCTCTATCGAGTGGCCGGCGGGGGACTGGCATTGAAGCGAGCCCTCGACGCGATCTTTGCCGAGATCAGCAAGGCGATTGCCGATGGGGCGCGCATCGTCGTACTCAGCGATCGCAACAGTGACGATGTGTATGCACCGATCCCGTCGTTGCTATTGACGTCGGCGGTGCATCACCACCTGATCCGCGAGAAACAGCGCACCAAGGTTGGCTTGATCGTCGAGAGCGGCGATGCACGCGAGGTGCACCACATGGCCTTGCTGATCGGGTACGGCGCCGGTGCGATCAACCCATATCTCGCGTTCGAATCGATCGAAGACATGGTTCGCGAAGACCTGCACGGTCTAGGCGGCGTCGACCCGCACCTGGCCGTGAAGAAGTACATCAAGGCTGCAGGCAAAGGTGTGCTGAAGGTGATGAGCAAGATGGGCGCCAGCACCGTCGCCAGCTATACGGGTGCGCAGATCTTCGAAGCCATCGGCCTCGGTCACGACCTGGTCGACGAGTACTTCACCGGCACGGTCAGCCGTCTCGGTGGCATCAGCCTCGACCAGGTCGCTGCCGAGGTTGCCGCCCGCCACAAGGTGGCCCATCCACCGCGCCCGGCCGAGCGGGCCCACCGCAAGCTCGAGCTCGGAGGCGAGTACCAGTGGCGCCGCGAGGGCGAGCTGCACCTGTTCAATCCCGAGACCGTGTTCAAACTGCAGCACGCGACCCGTGCCCGCAGGTACGACATCTTCAAGCAGTACACGGCGCTGGTCGACGATCAAGCGAAGAAGCTGGCGACGTTGCGTGGGCTGTTCGAGTTCAAGCTCGGTTCGCGTCAGGCGGTCTCCATCGACGAGGTCGAGCCGGTCAGTGAGATCGTCAAACGCTTCTCGACCGGCGCGATGAGCTACGGCTCCATCTCTGCCGAAGCCCACGAGACGCTGGCGATCGCGATGAACTCGATCGGCGGCAAGAGCAACACAGGTGAAGGTGGCGAGGACAGCGACCGGCTCTACGACCCGCAGCGACGCAGCGCTATCAAGCAGGTGGCGAGTGGTCGCTTCGGCGTCACCAGCGAGTACCTCGTCAATGCCACCGATCTGCAGATCAAGATGGCCCAGGGAGCCAAGCCCGGCGAGGGCGGACAATTGCCCGGACACAAGGTATATCCGTGGATCGCGGCCACTCGGCACTCGACCCCTGGTGTCGGCCTGATCAGCCCGCCGCCGCACCACGACATCTACTCGATCGAGGATCTCAAGCAACTCATCCACGATCTCAAGAACGCCAACCCTGCAGCCCGGGTCAACGTGAAGCTCGTCGCCGAGGTGGGCGTCGGCACGGTGGCTGCCGGTGTGAGCAAGGCAAAGGCCGATGTCGTCTTGATCAGCGGTCACGACGGTGGCACGGGCGCCAGCCCGTTGACGTCGCTGAAGCACGCCGGCGCGCCCTGGGAGCTCGGCCTTGCCGAGACACAGCAGACGCTGCTGCTCAACGGGTTGCGTGACCGCATCGTCGTGCAGGCCGATGGACAGCTGAAGACGGGCCGCGACGTGGTAATCGCGGCGCTGCTGGGCGCCGAGGAGTTCGGCTTTGCAACCGCGCCGCTGGTGGTCAGCGGATGCGTCATGATGCGTGTCTGCCATCTCGATACCTGTCCAGTTGGCGTGGCTACCCAGAACCCGGAGCTGCGCGCCAAGTTCAGCGGCAAGCCCGAGTTCGTCGTCAACTTCATGGAGTACATCGCCGAAGAGGTGCGAGAGCACATGGCCTCGCTTGGCTTCCGCACGGTGCAGGAGATGATCGGTCACGTCGAGGCGCTCGATACCAAGGCGGCGATCACCCACTGGAAGGCCAAGGGCCTCGACATCAGCCCGATCCTGGCGACACCTGCGAATCCATATGGTCAGACGATGCACCAGTCGGTCGGACAGGAGCATGGCCTGCACGAGGCCCTCGACCAGCAGTTGCTTGCGGCATGCGAGCCGGCGATCGAGCGCGGCGAGCCGGTGCACCTCGAGATGGCGATCCGCAACGTCAACCGCACGGTGGGCACCATGCTGGGCAACGCTGTGACAACGCGATATGGCGGCGCAGGCCTGCCTGACGGCACCATCGACATCCACTTCCGAGGGTCGGCCGGTCAGAGCTTCGGCGCTTTCGTTCCCTCGGGTATCACGCTGCGCCTCGAGGGCGACGCCAACGACTACGTCGCCAAGGGCCTGTCGGGTGGACGGATCGTCGTCAGGCCCGACCGTCGTGCTCACTTTGCTGCGGAAGAGCACACGATCGCCGGCAACGTGATCGGTTACGGCGCAACGGGCGGAGAGATCTTCCTGCGCGGTGCGGTCGGCGAGCGCTTCTGCGTTCGTAACTCGGGCGCCACCGCCGTCGTCGAGGGAGTGGGCGATCATGGATGCGAGTACATGACCGGTGGACGCGTCGTGGTGCTGGGTCCGACTGGCCGCAACTTCGGTGCAGGCATGAGTGGTGGCATCGCCTACGTCTACGATCCGAACGACGTGTTCGGTGCCAAGCTCAACGCCGAGATGGTGCAATTGCAACAACTCGACGATGACGACCGCGAGTTCGTTCACACCACCGTGCAGGGTCATCTCGCGCACACCGACTCGGCTGTGGCTGGCGCGATCCTCACCGGCTGGGAGAGTGAGGTCGCACACTTCAAGAAGGTGATGCCGATCGACTACGCCCGGGTGCTTGGCGTGATGAAGCAGGCCGATGCCGATGGTCTCGACGAGCAGCAAACCTCCGAGCGAATCATGGAGGCGGCACGTGGGTGAGGTCACTGGGTTTCTGAAGTGGCAACGCGAGTTGCCATCACGGCGCGATGTTCCGGTGCGGCTGCGCGACTGGAAAGAGGTCTACAACGACTTCGCACTCGACAAGGTGCAGACGCAGGCCGGGCGCTGCATGGACTGCGGCATCCCGTTCTGCAACAACGGCTGCCCGCTCGGCAACCTGATCCCAGACTGGAACGACCTCGTCTACCGCGAGCACTGGCGTGACGCCATCGACCGCTTGCATGCCACGAACAACTTTCCCGAGTTCACCGGCCGGTTGTGTCCAGCGCCGTGCGAGGCCGCGTGCGTGCTCGGCATCAACGCCGATCCGGTGACGATCAAGCAGGTCGAGGTGGAGATCATCGATCGCGCATGGGACGAGGGCTGGGTCGAGCCGCAGTTGCCGAGTGTCAAGACCGGCAAGCGGATCGTCGTGATCGGTTCCGGTCCGTCCGGGCTGGCGGCCGCGCAACAGCTGACCCGCGCCGGACATGAGACCGTCGTGCTCGAACGCGCCGACCGCATCGGCGGCTTGCTGCGATACGGGATTCCCGAGTTCAAGATGGAGAAGCGCCACCTGACCCGTCGCATCGCCCAGATGGAGGCCGAGGGCACCGAGTTCCGTACCAACGCCACGGTCGGCGACGGCATCGATATCGAGGTACTCCTGGCGTCGTACGACGCGATCGTGTTGGCGTGTGGTGCGACGGCGGCACGCGACTTACCGATCCCAGGGCGAGAGTTGAGCGGCATCCACCAGGCGATGGAGTACCTACCGCTGGCCAACCGGGTACAGGAGAGCGATATCGACGTGTCGCCGATCGATGTGCACGGCAAGCACGTGGTGATCATCGGCGGCGGCGACACCGGTGCCGACTGCCTTGGCACATCGCACCGCCAGGGCGCCGCAAGTGTGACCCAGTTGGAGATCATGCCCCGGCCGCCCGACGATCGTGCCGACAACAATCCGTGGCCGCAATGGAGCCTGGTCTACCGGGTTTCATCGGCGCACGAGGAGGGTGGCGACCGGTTGTACAGCGTCGACACCGAGCGGTTCTTGGACGATGGCAATGGCCGAGTGAGCGCACTGCTGTTGCACGAGGCGGAGATGGTCGACGGTCGCTTCCAGAAGATCGAAGGCAGCGAGCGCGAGTTGCCGGCCGACTTCGTGTTCTTGGCGATGGGCTTCCTCGGGCCCGAGAAGGGGACGTGGCTCGATCTCCTCGGCGTGTCGTTCGACGAGCGCGGGAATGTGGCCCGCGACGGTCGGTACATGAGCAACGTGCCCGGTGTTTTCGTTGCCGGTGACATGGGTCGTGGACAGAGCCTGATCGTGTGGGCCATCGCCGAAGGGCGGTCGTGTGCAGCCGGTGTGGACGCCTGGCTGATGGGCGAGACGCAACTTCCCGCGCCCATTGCGCCCACAGCGCGACCACTCGCGTAACGCCAGCGCGTAGGCTGATCCCCATGAAATCGAACGTCGTGCTGATCGCGCTCTCTGCCGCGGTCTTGGCTTCGTGTGGCGCAGCCAACGGCTCGGCACCCGATCAGACAACGCTGGGTCTCACCGCGACCAACTACGTAACGGTCACACAGACGCCGACTACGCTCACCCCGACCACGCTTGCCGGTGCAGTGGGTACACCTGGTCTCGTGCACCCCGAAGAAGGCAGCTACGTGATTGCCACCGGGGATTTCCCATCGACGATCGCCAACAAGTACAAGGTGGTGTTCGCTGACTTGTTGGCTATCAACGGGTGGACACTGGTTGGCGATCAAGTCCCCGAGTATCCGGCCGTCGGCACGACGATCAAGATCCCGCCGGGCTGGACTGAGCCGGGCACGGTCGAAACTCCGACCGGCACGACGCCAACCGGCGAGGCGACCACCACGATCGCTGGTGGCCAGTCGACATGCGCCCCTGGCGAGTACACGATCGTGGAGGGCGACTTCTTGGGCAGGGTGGCCACAAAGCTGGACACCACTGTCGAGGCACTCAACGCGGCCAACGCCAATACCCAGGGCTACAGCGCCTTCTACCCGGGCCTGAAGATCAAGACCCCGCCAAAGGCCGACTGCTAGTCGTCCGCACATTGCTGGTCGGGCGCGAAAGTGGCCGCCCCGCTACCGAAATCGCGCCCGACGAGGCCCTACGGGGTCGAGATGGGTAGTGCCAGTACCCAAATCGCGCCCAACCAACGGGACGGCGATCTGCGTGTCTGAGGCGGTGAGATCACACCAGGCGCAGCGTCACCTGGTCGAGCGTGATCGTGCATCCGAGGTTGCTGCGATCGGTGGCGGTGAGGTCGATCGTCGACTCGGTTCCGTCGACGAAGCTCACACTCTGCAGCAGTCCGTAATCCGACCAACGAGTCGTGATCGCAGCCGGATCATCGACGGCGATCGTGTATCCGGCGATCGCGGTCACGACGGAGTTGTCGGTGTGTGCGGTCCACGTCGGTCCGCCCCACAGCCACGATCCCGGCGGAGTGGCTTGGTCGAGGCTGACGATGGCCCCGCCGATGTCGGCCGGATGCAGGTGCCTGCCTCGAATCATCGGGAAGTCACCGGTCCAAACTGTGCGTACGCCGGCATCGGTCAGCGACGTCATTCGAGCGTCGAGGTCGTCAACCTCGAACATCACCATGTATGCGGTCGCGCTGGCCTGTCGACGGTCGAGCAGACGTCCGGCGGCGGTGTTGTCGGCGATCGGCGATACGACCTCGATGAACTGGTCGCCGACGCTGAACAGTGCGTTGTGCAGACCGAACTCGGCCACGCCGGGGTCCCGGAAACAGACACTGAGCCCGAGGTCGGTGCAGAGGCGATCGACCGTCGAATCGAGGTCACGGGCGGCGACGACAACCTGGCGGAGGCGGATCACGGCATGCATGGTAGAGATCGGCTTGCTCGCAGTCATCGTTGGGCGGCGGTAGGTTCCAAGACATGCTTACGGTGATCGAAGGCCGAGTGCTCGGTTGTCTGATGGAGAAGGAACGCACCGTTCCCGATCAGTACCCACTGTCGATGAACGCCCTTGTCTCGGCATGCAATCAGTCGTCGTCGCGTGAGCCGATCATGGCGCTCGACGAGTTCGAGGTCGACGCGTCGATCACTTCGATGAAATTGCAGGGACTGGTTCGCATCGTCCACCCATCTCACGGCCGCAGTGTCACCCGCTATCGGCAGGTTGCTGATGAGAAGCTCGAGCTCGACGAAGCGGCTGCGGCCATTGTTGCGGTGCTGCTCGTCCGGGGTCCGCAGACCGTGGCCGAGTTGCGGTCGCGTACGGAGCGACTGCACACGTTCGAATCGACGGGCGAAGTCGACAGCTGCCTGCACAACCTGGCCGAGAGCGCTCTCGTGCGACTGCTGGATCGCCAAACGGGGCAGAAGGAACAGCGGTGGCAGCAGTTGATCGCCGACGAGGCAGAGCCGGTGGCCGCGCCCATGGCCGTCGTACCGTCGGCGGTTGCAGGCAGCATTTCTGACCGAGTCGCCCAACTCGAGGAGCGGGTTGCCAAGCTCGAATCCGCGCTGGCGGACCTGCTCTAGGCGCGGCCATGTACACCCCTGCTGCGTTTGGCGAGGATCGTCCGGAAGTCGTTGCCGCCTTTCTGGCGCAACACCCGATGGCACAGCTCGTGACGATGACCGACGACGGCCTGGTCGCGACGCCGCTGCCAATGCTGTACGAGCCTGCCACCGATGGTATGGGTTCACTGGCGGGTCACGTCGCCCGAGCCAATCGGCAGTGGGTCAACGCAACGCCGCTGGTCGAGGCGCTGGCGATCTTCACCGGTTCGAATGCGTACGTCTCACCGAACTGGTACCCCTCGAAGGCCGAACACGGCAAGGTTGTTCCGACGTGGAACTACGAGACGGTCCACATCCGCGGCCGCTTCGTGGTGCACGACGAGCCCGAATGGAAGCGCGCACTCGTCACCCGCCTGACGCAGCATCACGAGTCACAGTTCCTCAACCCATGGGCTGTCACCGACGCGCCGGCGGACTACATCGACTCGATGCTCAACGCCATCGTGGGCATCGAGTTGCACATCACTTCAATCCAGGCCAAACGCAAGCTCAGCCAGAACAGACCCGCGGCCGACATTGCCGGGACGATCGCCGGGTTGAGTGATGTCGGCGGTCCCTCCGCAGAGATCGCCGAAGCGATGAAGCGTCAATGGAGTGTCACGCGCCCACCCGGGGTGGCGTGAAACACTCCACTAGATGATTAGCCGAGGTCGGGCCAGCGCCGTTTCTGGCGACGGCGGACGCCGGCCTTGCCCAACTTGCGATGCTCGGCGAGTGCCCATTGTCGTCGCCAGCCGTTGTAGTCGGGGCCGGTCAGCTTCGGGTTGGTTCCAGCTGCCCGACGTCGGCGTGAGGTCCAGAAGTCCGTCAGTGCCTCGTCGCCAAGCGTCGCGGCCGCCGCTTCGATGCGTGCGTTGAAGCGGCGCGTCGACTCGCCTTCGACGGGCGGCATCGGCGAGCCGAACACCACCTTCGTCTTGCCAGGTTTCGGGCGCTTCATACCCTTGCCATAGATGGCGCCGGAGCCGTCGATGAACATCGGCACCACGGCAGCCCCGGTTCGCGACGAGAGGTAGGCGGCGCCACCCTTGTACTCCTGGCCCCACCCATCGGGCGAGCGGCCACCTTCCGGGTAGATCACCAGGCTCCACCCATCCTCGATCAGCCGCTTCAGCTGATCACTGGTCTTGCGCCCGGTGACCTCACGATCGATGGGGATGGCGTTCAACGACAGCGCAGCGATGATGCCCTTCCAGCGAACGTCGAAGAAGAAGTCGGCCGCTGCAGCGACGACCAGTTTCGACCGCCACGGCTCAGGAATGGCGATGATCGACAAGGGCGTGTCGAGATGGCTGTGGTGAGTCGGAGCGAAGATCAACGGTGGCGGCTCCTCACGAACCCGAAGATCCTCGAGGCGATCGGCGCCGTAGATCTCGGGGCGGGCCAGGCCGTGCACGATCAGTCGCAGTGGACCGTTGGTGATGACCTTGCGAGCCGCCTTCGCTGGCCCACGGCGGGCCCACGCGGTCTCGAAGTTAGCTCCAAGCTTGGATGGATCCGGCGGAACCACCACACCTCTGGGAACACTCGGCTTGCGGTATGGAAATCCGAGATTGCGTGCCGGCTTCAGGGCGCGTTGCAACGTCGAACTGGCGACATCGCCGAGGCGGGTGGCGCGGCGCAACCCGGTCAACGAGTAGGGGATCGTGCGCTTGCTCATTGCACGTCGGCCACCAGGAGCGCTGGGACGTGAAGGTGACTGACAGTCGGCGCGCGCCCGACCACATCGCTGGCAATCTCGAATGCATCGTCCATGGTCGATGCAGGCGTGTAGCCGAGGCGGCGAACTGTCGGCGGTTCGCCGCCGACGATGATCACCTTGCCGGCGTGCTGCAGGCCGTGCGCGCCCCAATACCACGCGTAGAACGGGTGCACACCGTGATAGGCGTTGCCGGTGCGGTACAAGTGGCGATACCACTCGTCCTCGGCGTACTGCTTCTCCCACTTGCGCGACATCGTGGCCGGGTCGGTCGTGTCGGCCAACACCTGCTCGAAGAAGTCGATGTAGCTCGGATGGTGCACCGGGTGGAATTCACGGTACGTCGGGTGCGTCATGATGATCACGCCGCCTTCACGCACCAGCGGCTTGTTGCGGTACATGTTGAACAGGTAGCCAAGACCCATGCACATCACCAGTACCGGGTTCATGATCCCGTCGGGGTTGTACGGGCACACGTAGGGGATGCCAAGGGTCAAGATGTCGGTCTGGCCATGCACCTCGACCAACTGCTGCTTGTGCACCCATTCGAGCGTGATCTTGTGCACCGCCTCGGTGTCGCCCGCCTGCACGCTGGTCATCTGATGCGGACCCTCGATGGAGTGGAAGATCTTGCGCGCCAGCCGACTCGGCGTGCGGCTGAGCGACTTGCTGGTGGCCAGGAAGGTGGCTCGATCCTTGGCCTTCCATTCCCACTCGCGCTTTGACAGAAAATCGAACGGCGACGGGAACATGTCGGTGTTCAAGGTCGACTCGATCTGGAACACCTGCGGACCGTGCTCGCGCATGATCGTGCCGAGGCGCCACACACTCTTGTGCAACTCGCTCTTGTGGCGGTCCATCAGGCTGCGTGTGTTCTGCAGCGTCTCCGGGTTGTGGTGGAAGGCGAGACTGCGGTAGCTGGCGAGACCCGTGGTGATGCTCTTCCATCCACCGTCCATCGCCACCGAGTTGATGTTGACGTACACGATCAAATCGCTGTCGGCGGCCCGTTTGCTGATCTCGAGCACCTCGCCCTCTGGAGTGGTGCCGATCACAGTGAGGTTGTCGAGGTCTTCGGCGTCGTGTTGATACAACGTTCCGCGCGGATGGAAGGCGTCGTAGATGCGATCGCCGAGCGCGTGACGCAACTCGTACTCGTGCATGCGACGGTGCAGCCCCAATGCGGCGATGATGTGTACGTCGTCGACTCCCGCGTCGGCGGCCAGGTCGAGTACCGCCTCGATCACACGTTGACGATTGTCGGGCGTGCGCATCTTCGGCAACGGCAGGCTGACGTCGTCGAATGCGATCGTCAACTTCATGCCTGGGAACAGCTGCGCCGGCAGTGGATCCTGGTCGTGGGGATGGAGCAACGCGTCGCGGACTGCTCTATCGATGTCTTCGATCGGCGCAAGGGGCTCCGGCGGATAGATCACTCGGCTGCGGCCGGCAGGAAGCTTCTCCAGGCTGAAGTTCTCGCCGCGCCAGAACATGATCGGGGGAGTGGAGCGATCCACTTCGAGGACGAATCCAGGACGAGGCATAGGTCAGTTCTCTCTCATGTCGAAGGCCACCTTCACGGCGCCGCGACGGCCGGCCGAGGCGGCGTGCGCGATCGCATCCTTGTAGTCGTCGAGTGGATATGTGGCCGACACAAGCCGGCCAAGGTCGAATCGGCGGACGACCTCGATCGCCGCCATGAAGTCGTTGCGGCTGTATGCGTAGCAGCCGCGGATGGCGACCTCGCGATGCCACAGCGAGGTCAGTTCGAGCGAGACGTTGCCCGGCATTCCAACGAGCAACACCTCGCCGCCAGGGGCGACAACTCGCAGCCCTTGCCGCAACGATTCGCTCGATCCCACGCAGTCGACGACGCTTCGGAATCCCGAGGTCAGTTGGTCGGCCAGCACCATCGACTTCGTTGTCGAGCGGACCCAGCGGGGGAGTTCATCGGGAGTGCACGCGATGTCGGCGCCGAGCTCTTTCGCCAGACGGCGTTGCTCGGCGTAGCGCGCGGTGACGATCAACGGACCGCTGCGGTCCTTGTCGCGGGTGGCAGTGATTGCCGCCAGGGTGAGCAGTCCTACCGTGCCGGCACCGATGATCACCGTCTCGTGGCCCTCGTATCGCAGCGCGGCGTGGGCAGCGCAGGCAGTTGGTTCGATCATCACTGCGGCCTCGTCGCTGAGGTCGTCGGGCACCTCGACCAACTGGCTGGTGTGCGCAACCATCCACGTGCTCCAGCCTCCACCCGTGTCGGTGCAGAATCCGCTCTGCAGACCGGGCTCGAGATGTCCGAAAGCCGACCGCTCGCACAGGTTGGTGCGCCTGGCAGCGCATTGCCCGCATATCGGATTGATGCCGCGTGTCACGCACGACAGCACCGGGACCAGTGCGACCCGACGGCCGCGCTCGGTTGTCGCGACGACCTCGTGGCCGGGCACGAAGGGGTAGCTGACCAGCGGATCGAAGTACGCCGACGCCGTACCGTCGATCATTGCCAGGTCGGATCCGCAGATGCCCGACAGTCGAGGCGTGAGTCTCACCCAATCGGGACCCGGCAGGGGCAGCGGCTCATTCGACTCGAGTTTCAACGGGCCGACGACTGCGCCCCTGCCGGGTGCCAATGTGCCCGCTAACCGGGCCGCCGCGAACTTCACGGGCTTGCGCTCGAAGATCAACCTCATACGAACTTCCGCCTCCGCTCGCTCTCGTGCAGCAGCGGCCCGATCGGCAGCAACGGGCGCGGCCCGCCGGCGGCCTTTGACCAGTGCTCGACCAGCCAGCCGCGCTTGCGGGCAATCGCCGCCAGGCGGGTCTCAGGATTGACTGCAACGGGAAAGCCGACAGCTTCGAGCATCGGCAGGTCGCTGGTCGAGTCGGCGTAGGCGATCGATTGATCCATCCTCAGCCCTTCCGCTGCGCAGTAATCGGCCAGGAGCTGGGCGCGCGTCTCGCCGGTGGGCGGCACCTGCGAGAGGTGGCCGCTGTAGGTGCCATCAGGCTTCACCGTCATCTCGGCGGCAATGATCTCGTCGAACAACGGCCGCAATCCCTGTACAGCGAAGTCGAGTGCACCCGTGATCAAGATGGTGCGATGGCCGAGCGCCCGGTGCTCGCGCACTCGGCGGATGCCGCGCGGGAAGCTCTTGGTGAGGATGAGGTTGGTCAACAGCTCGTTGGAGTCTTCGTCGATCTGACTGACGGGGGCGTCCTCGTAACGGCGGTAGAAGAACCGCAGGAAGTCGCCACGATCCTTGCGGTCCATCGCGCTGAGGCTGGGTGCCTCGGCCAGGGTGCGCAGGACATATCGGATCCGCTCGGGCGCATTCAGCCGCCGCGTGGCCAACCAGGTGTAGCTCTCCACCACGTTGCTGGCGATCAGCGTGTTCTCCAAGTCGAACGCGGCAACGTGGCGATCGGGCGACAGCACGCTGCGGCGCAGGCGGTCGGCACGGTCATTGCGGCTCTTGCCCGGCTTGGTCTTGGCGCGCGAGTGATGCACGATCGACGGCAGGTGGATGGTGCTGACGTACGTCGGCCAGTCGACGGTGCGCGGGTCGATGTTGAACGCGGCCTGGTCGGCGGCATCCAGGCTGGCGTGAATGGCCATCAGATGGTCGACCTGATAGATCGCCTCGCATTCCGTGTACAGCCCATACAACTGCACGTACTGGAAGGCTCGGTCGATGTCGGTCTTGGTCTCGTCGAGCTTGGCGGCCCACGTTGCCTGCTTGCCGCGCAGTGGCAGCGCCTGCAGTACCCGCTCGGTTTTCTCGGCCATCATCTTGGCTCGTTGTAGCTGCTTCTTCACGCGACCCCGGGCCGGGAACTGCCACTCCGGAACGACAATCGGTTGCCCCTCGGCGTCGTACAGCGGGTGTTCGGTGAACCAGCTGCGCACGTTGTCGACGAGGATCTGGTACTTCAACGGATTGATGCCACCGCTTGCGACGTGAGTGATGCGTGGGGCCTCGGCCGGGCCGAGTGCGGCGACCGCGATGATCGCGGCGACGACGAGGTCGACGGGGATGACGTCGACCGTGCCCTCTGGCACTCCGGGAAACTCCTTCAGCAATCCGCGGGCGTAGCTGAGAATGACCGGCTCGGCCATGCGGAATCCGCGGATCCAACCAGGGAATGGCTCGGCGAGCGCCGACTCGATGATCGACGGTCGCACGATCGACACCGGCACGGTGCCCTTGACTTCGGTCAGCGCCTGCTCGCCGAGCGCCTTGGTGTAGGCATAGGCGTCGGGCCAGCCCACGCTTCCTGCCCGCGCTCGACCGGCTTCGATCAGCTGCTGCTTCACCCAGTCTTCGCGCACGCTCTCGGTCTTGGCGGCCAGCGCCGGCGCGCCGGCCGCGCCGAGCTCCTTGTGCGCTTCTTTGCGGAAGTGGGTCAGCTTGTCGGGCTGGCGACTGATCGCCTCGGTGTCGCTGCGCAGCCGTCTGGCCGCGGCCACTTCCTTGCGCCAATTGAGCCCGAGATCGAACGGGCCCTCGCTGACGAGTTCTTCCGGCGCACTGCCGCGGCGGTTGCCGGCGACGTAGCACGTGCTGACCGCGACCAGATGAGGGGCGACGCCGGCAGCGTTCAACGTGTCGACGATGCGACTGGGGCCGAGCAGGTTGATCTCGACGGCGCTGTCGAGGGGGGAGTCGAACGCTACGGCCGCTGCCGAGTGGATCACGAGGTCGCACCCGGTGAAGGTGGCGAGGTCGATGTCGCTGAGCCCGAGGCCGTCGTTGCTCACGTCGCCTGCTACAGCCACGACACGGCGGGCAACCATCGCCTCGAAGGACTCAGCGGTGTCCTTGAGTTCGCTGCGCAGGCGGTCGAATGCATCGTTCTTGAAGATCTCGCGCCGTACTCGCTCGGTCACGTCGTGACGCTTGCTGGGCCGCACCAGCAGCACCAACTCGCACTCCGGAACGGCCCGCAGGAGACGTTCGACCAGGGCGGTACCGACGAATCCGGTGCTTCCCGTGATGGCGATGCGTTTGTTGGCAAGGTTCTGGCGGATCATTCGCCAGACTGTCTAGCACATTTCGTCTACCATTTGGTAGAGAGGTATGAAAGCACCGACACGCGACCGCATTCTCGACGCCGCCACCGATCTGTTCGGTACACGCGGGGTCGATGCCGTGTCGCTCGATGTGATCGCCGCCGAGGTAGGTGTCGCCAAGCAGACGTTGCTGTATTGGTTCCCCAGCAAGGACGACTTGGTGCGAGCAGTACTGGTCGCTGCGGCCCACGAGTTGTCGGTGGTGATCGACGCCGCCGTACGAGCCGCGACCGACGATCCGCTGGATCGCATCGAGGCGGTGATCCGCGCCGTGTTCCGTCCTGCCGTGCGGCGGCCGGCGCTGTTGGGATTGGTGCGCGAAGTCAGTCGGCTGCCATCGGCGGTCGGCGATCGATTGACCGCTGATCTCACCCCGTTGGTCGATCGCGCCGTGGCGTATCTGCAACAGGAGATGGATGCCGGTCGGCTTCGACAGGCCGACCCGCGATTGGTGGCATCGCTGTGTTATGCCACCGTCACCGGTATCGCCACCGAACCCGAGGCACTGCGCGTGGTCGGTTGGCAACCCTCCGCTGCCGGGCTGCGACGACTCCGCAACGAGCTCTTGGCCTTCCTGCGCGCCGCGCTCGCCCCGTAGCAGAGCATCCGAGTGTTTCGAGCCACCCCGGTATGGACGGAAACACTCGGATGGACCAGCTCAGTGGTGGTGGTCGGCATGGTGGTGGTCGGCGTGGGTGTGGTCGGCGTGGGTGTGGTCGAACTCGGCGTGGTGGCGGGCGAGCAGATCCGTGCCGTAGTCGCCACCGTTCGGCGTGCGCAGGATCGTGTGGATGTGGTGATGCGATGGCTCCTCGTTGTCGAACACAACACCGGGATGATGGTCGAACTCGATCAGAACGACCGGGCTGTGGATGCGGTAGTAGAACGGGTCCTCGTCACCGGTGCCACCGAACCACGAGAACCAGGTCTCGTCGAGGTGGGCGTCGACCTCTGCGGCATGCAGCACAGCGTGATCGTCGCGACCCCAACCGAGGTAGGTGCCGATGGCACTGCGCAGCAATCGCCGCTGACCGTCGGTGAGTGAGTCGGCCCGCAGGCCCTGGTACGGCAACACGATGTTGTCCTTGAACGCGCCGGCCTGCATGCGCCCGTCGATCCAATGCTCGAGATGCTGCGGCAGGGTGCCCGGCATGATGGATTGATAGATCACGGCGGTGTCGTGCTGCGTCGCGTCGAGCGAGCGGATCAGATCGATTCCCACTTGCTGCTCGGGGCCGAACACCTCGATCCCGGCGAAAGGCCCCGATGTCACTTTGCACGGCTCGGATCCCATGAACGTGGGCGTCAGCACGATCGCGTCGCCGAACACGAAACAGTTGACGTTGATGTGGTGCCCATCGAACTGCCAGCCCCACGGCTCGTCCGGCGATGGCGCGCCGAAGATCGAGATGAAGTACGGCCACTCGCCGAACTCGTCGTGGCTCTCGCTGGCCTGGGCTAGAACTTCGTTCAACCGCATGATGTTGCGTACCTGCGTGAACCCGCGAGCCGACAGGGTCGCTCGCAGCATGTCGAGGCCGAGTTCGCGTTGCGCCGTCGGCAGGTCTTCGAGCATCACGCCGTGGCGGAAGAAATTCATGTGCACGTTGAACCAATCCCGGCGCTCGCTTCCGTCGAGCGGAAAGATGGTCGCCGCCCGCACGGCCGGATCGAGTGACTGGAGAAATGCAAGAGCGGCGTCACGGATCGGCGCGGCATCGACGAAACCACGTTGCACGCCAGACAGCCCGGGAACGACGTTGCCGTCGGTCGTGATGCCGCGGAGCGGAACCTCCAGCGCGGCATTGCACTCGGCGTACAACGCGTCGATTGCCCCTTGGATTGGCGGCACGCTGACTACGCGCGAGCGTGCTGACATGACCGGCAGCGGTCGCAACCCGAACTCGGTCCAATCCCTCACGGCAACCCCTCGAAATCTCACAATCCGGCTCGCCCGGCATCTACGGGCAAGGTAGCCGTTGCCGCACGCGCAAGAATCGTTGGCGATGCCGTACGACCCGAACGACCCGCGCTCCCAACTTGCCACCGTCACCACTGCACCACGCCGGGCCACGGCATCCGACATCGCAGCACCACCCGAGTACTTCGAGCTTTCGATGCTCGAGCCCGACGAGGTGACATCACTCGGCACCCGTTCGTGGTCGGTGAGAACCCAGACGAGTTGCGTCACCTATTCCGTCGCCGTGACGGGAGAGCGATTCACCCGCACCGATCAACCCGACGAGTACGTGACCCTGTTGGTCTCCACACCGTCGCGGCCGCCAGCACACGTCGACATCGTCGCCAACGACCAGCGCGCCTCGATCGACGACGATGCCGTCGTGGTTGTCCCACCTGGGAGGAGCGAGGTCGTCGTGACCTCGCCGGGTGTCGTTGTTCGCGTCTTCTCCAATCGGGCCACCGATGTTGTCGCCGGCGCTCGCAACGCGCAGGCCCACAGCGAATCACACCCGCATACTGCGCCTTTCACCGCTTGGCCGGCCGCGCCCGACGGTGATCAGTTGCGGGTCTATCGGCTCGCCGAAGCACCGGTCGATGCGCTTCGGTTCGGCAACATCTATCGCTGCCGCACGGTCATGGTCAACGTCATCGCGGCTGACCCTGGCGCACGTAACCCGGCGAAGATGTCGCCGCATTTTCATGATGATTTCGAGCAACTGTCACTGCAGATCGATGGCGACTACGTACACCACATCCGCACCCCGTGGATTACGAACCTGGCCGACTGGCGCGACGACGAGCATCAACTCTGCACCAGCCCGGCACTGATCGTCATCCCGCCGCCGACGGTGCACACCAGCCAAGGTGTTGGCGACCATCGGCATCAACTGGTCGACATCTTCTGTCCGCCGCGGCTCGACTTCTCGTCGAAACCCGGGTGGGTGCTGAACCACGACGACTACCCGGAGTTGCCCGTCAGCTGATTGAGATCCGCTCAGTGGCCTGCTCAGTGAGACGTATTGCGACGTTGCCGGCCGTGGCGTTCGATGGCGAGCTGAACCAGTTCGTCGATGAGTTCCGGGTATGACAGTCCGCTGGCAATCCACATCTTCGGATACATCGAGATGGGGGTGAACCCGGGCATGGTGTTGACCTCGTTGCACAGGAAGCCACGCCCGTGCTCCTCGAAGAAGAAGTCGACCCGGGCCAAACCTTCACAGCGCAGCACGGTGAAGACCTGCACGGACATGGCGCGAACGGCGTCGCTCTGCTCGGGCGTCAGCGACGCCGGCACCAACGTCTGCGAACCATCGTCGAGATATTTGTCGGCGTAGTCGTAGAACTCGGCACCGGGGACGATCTCGCCCGGCAGGCTGGCGCGGGGCTCGAGATTGCCGAGCACCGCGACCTCGATCTCGCGACCGACGATTGCCTCCTCGACCACAACCCACTCGTCGTAGGTCAGTGCCGTATCGATCGCGTCGCGCACCGCCTCGACGGTCTTGGCCTTCGACACACCCACCGACGAACCCATGTTGGCCGGCTTGACGAACAACGGCAGGCCGAGCTCTTCGACCAGCGCGGCGGGGAGGCCGGGCGTGATCTCATGTGCTCGAAACGACCGGTACCGGGCCTGCGCTATGCCGTTGGCCGACAGCACTTGCTTGGCCATTGCCTTGTCCATCGCCAGCGCCGAGCCCAGTACGCCCGACCCGACATACGGAATGTTGGCCAACTCCAGCAGGCCTTGCACGGTGCCGTCCTCGCCCATAGGGCCGTGCAACAGGGGTACGACAACGGTTTGCGAGGTGTTGCTGATCACGTCGGCCGGCATGATCGCAGTGCCGGTCGGGTCCAGGTGGCCGGGCAACGCCGCCGGACCTGCGGCCAAGGCGGAGCGGGCACCGTCGGCCAACGCCCAGGAGCCGTCGCGGGAGATGCCTACTGGCGTGATGTCGTACTTGGTCGGATCGGCGGCGCGCAACACATGGGCCGCCGTGGTGCAACTGACGTCGTGCTCGGCCGATTGGCCCCCGAACAACACCACCAGCCTGATTCGATCGCCTGTTCCCATGCCGCCCCGACGGTACCGTGTGCGGCGATGCGATTCAGGGCAAGCGATGTTGCCGCGGCAACCGGCGGCCGATTGGTAGGGCCCGACGTCGACATCGATGGCGCCTGTTTCGATACCCGCACGCTGCGACGTGGCCAACTGTTCGTGCCCTTGGTGGCCGAGCGCGATGGCCACGATTTCATCGCCGATGCTCGGCACGCGGACGCCGCCGCATATCTCACGTCGGTGCCGGGGGCAGGCGGTAGCGCCATCGAGGTCGACGACACGTTGCGAGCGCTGATGGAACTGGCGGCGAACCGGCGTCGATTGTTCACTGGCACGGTGATCGGCATCACCGGCTCGGTGGGAAAGACCAGCACCAAGGACATGGCGTGGGCAGCGTTGGCCGTCGGGAGGCGGACGAACGCAAACGAACGCAGCTTCAACAACGAGCAGGGCTTGCCCACCACGATCCTCAACACACCCGACGACACCGAGGTGCTGATTCTTGAAATGGGCATGCGCGGGTTCGGCGAAATTGCTGCGCTGTGCCGGATCGCTTCACCGCAGGTAGGTGTCGTCACTCGCGTGGCCGAGGCGCACAGCGACCGAGTCGGCGGAATCGACGGAGTCGCCCGGGCCAAGGGAGAACTGATCGAGGCACTGCCCGCAGACGGGGTCGCGATTCTGAACGCCGATGATCACTACGTGCGGTCGATGAGCGGACTGACGTCGGCGGCGTGTCTCTACTTCGGCGAGTCGAGCGACGCAGATGTTCGTGTGCATCGGGTTGTGCTCGATGAGCTTGCTCGGCCGTCGTTCGTCGTCGACACCCCGTGGGGTAGGGCAGACGTGCGTCTGGCGATCAGCGGCAGGCACATGGTGGCAAATGCTGCGGCCGCGTTGGCATGTGTTGGAGCGGTCGGCGGAGACGTGTTTGCCGGTGCTGCAGCGCTGTCGGGCGTGGGCCTGACGGCGATGCGCATGCAGGTTGAACGGGCCCGATCGGGCGCGATCATCTTGAACGATTCCTACAACGCCAATCCCACCTCGATGCGCGCCGCTATCGACGCGCTCGTCGATCTTCCGGCCAAGCGCCGCGTCGCGATTCTCGGCGTGATGGCCGAGATCAGCGACGCTGCATCGGAGCACCGAGCGGTAGCGGCGTACGCGGCCGAGCGTCACGTCGAGGTGATCGCAATCGGAACCGATCTCTACGGCGTGCA
This sequence comes from Ilumatobacteraceae bacterium, assembly GCA_031430695.1. Lineage (GTDB taxonomy): Bacteria > Actinomycetota > Acidimicrobiia > Acidimicrobiales > Ilumatobacteraceae > JAENVT01. Next base: position 4,131 of record JANPBZ010000013.1, on the reverse strand, counting down.
GCCGTCGACCGACGTAACTGCGGCGCTCGGCTCAGTCTCCGGCGACGACGCCGTACTCGTCAAAGGCAGTCGCGTGGCCGGGCTCGAAAAGCTCGCTGCGCTCCTGGTAGCCGGCTGATTCGTCGATCGCCGCGACGTCGCACCACCACCACAGGAACCCAGCCCAGACCGCGCCGCCCAGCAGGACCCAGCGGGCACCGATGGCATCGACCACTGGTCCGAAGATCAACAGCCCGATCGTCACCGTGCCACCGAACGCCATGAACCACAGACTCATAACCCGACCACGTTCGTGATCGTGCAGGCGGCTCTGCAACACGGTGAGCATCGATGTCGTCGTGCCGAAGTAGGCGATGCCCAAGAAGAAGCCCGATATGAATGCGCCGATCGGCTCGCGTGACAATGCGAACGCGGTCATCGACACGGCGAACAGTGCGAAGCCCAGCCGGATCAAGCGGCGCTTGTCCCACTCGACGAAGACTGTTCCGACCGCGAGTGCGCCGAGGCAGGCGCCGAGCCCCCACGTGGCGTACAGCCAGTTGTATGTCGGCGACTTCTCGACGATGCCGAAATTGAGCCGGGCGACGGCGGGAAACAGCCCGACGTAGGGGAGCGAGATCAACGAGAAGGTCGTCAGCGCCAGCAGGATGCGTGCCGACACCGGGTTGGAGCGAACGAGGCGAATCCCCGATGTGAGCAGCCGCCTCCCGGTCTCGTGAGGAACGTGGATCGGACCGGCGATGCGCATCGAGAACAGCGCGCCGATCACGAACAGGTATGTCGCCGCATTGATGAGGAAGAACTGCGCCGTGGTGACACCCACCACACTGAGACCGGCGACGATGATCGGGCCGACGACCCGTGACCCGTTGATGTTGGTCGAGTTCAGCGAGATCGCGCCCGGCAGGTCCTGTCGATTGACGAGTGTCGGCAGCACCGCTGACCACGCTGGCATGTTCAAGGCATTGCCGATCCCGACGCCGAGTTGCACCATGAAGAGCGCCCAGATCGCAGCATCGTGTGCAGCGAGGGGAGCCAGTGCGGCCGAGAACACCAACTGCACCGTTTGCATGGCGATCAACCACTTGCGACGGTCGAAGCGGTCGGCGATCACCCCGCCGGGAACGGCCAGGATCAACAGCGGCCCGAGCTGGGCGAACACCAACAGAGCGACGATCGACGCCTTGCCCGTGCGCTGGTAGATGTAGGCGGGCAGCACGACGTTCTGCATCCACGTGCCGATGTTCGAGGCGAACGAGCCGATCCACATCGTGCGGAAATCGGGGTAGGCAAGCGCGGCCCTGGCGCTACCTGGGCGGTGGCCGTGTTGTGGAAACTGTGTGGTGGCGGCTGCCGTCATGCCTGTGACCCGATCCAACAATCGTACGTCGGGAACACCGGACCGGGGCGGAGCGTTGTCGTCGGCATGGATATTTCTGAGGCCTTGGACTTTGCCGGTGCACGCAAGAACGGGGTGCTGGCCACCCAGAAGAGAGACGGACGTCCGCAGCTGTCCAACATCACGTATGGGATCGTCAATGGCATGGTCAAGATCTCGATCACTGCCGGCCGCGCCAAGTACGTCAACCTCGTACGCAATCCCCATGCTTCGCTGTATGTCACCCAGGAAGACTTCTGGGGCTATGTCGTGATCGAGGGTGACGCCGAGATGTCTGCGGTTGCTACCAAGACCGATGATCTGGGCGTCGATGAACTGGTCGACTACTACCGGTCGCTCGCCGGCGAGCATCCCGATTGGGACGACTACCGCAGGGCGATGGTGGCTGACAGGCGAGTGGTCGTCACTCTGAAGCCGACGCACGCCTACGGCATGTTGAACCGCGGGTGAGACGGCACGCCGAAGGCGTACCGGCTCACGCGTACCGGCTCACGCGAAGGTGATATGCATGTGGGCGGGGCCGAAGATGCCGACGCCGTCCGGCTTCCACGTGATGTCACCGTCGATCGCGAGCTTCGGCATCCGTTGTGCCAGTAGGGGCAGGGCCTCTTGCAGCTCGGCCCTGGCCAGCGCAGCGCCAAGGCAGTAGTGGATGCCGGAACCAAAGGTCAGCTGCGGTTGGCTTGACGCTTCGGAGGTGATGTCGAAGGCCCCTGGCTCGGTGAAAACAGCGGGATCCCGGTTCGCGTCGGCCAATCCAATCGCGATGAAGGTGCCTGCGGGGAACACGACGTCGCGGTACTCGATGTCACAACTTGCGAACCGGGCCGTACCGCGCACCGCACCGAAGTAACGCATTGATTCCTCGACAGCACGCGGCGCCAGGTTGGGCCGCTCGGCCAGCAGCGCCCACTGATCTGGATGATCGGCGAACACCGCCACAGCGCAGCCCAATTGGTTGCGGGTGGTGTCGGTGCCGCCGACGATGACGGCGTTGACCATCATCACCAACTCGTCGTTGCTCAGCTTGTCACCCGCCTCCTCCGCGGCGATCAGGTCGGTCAGCAAATCGTCGGCCGGCTTGTTTCGCCGCTCGGCAATCAGGCCACGGCTGTAGTCGCCGAGCTCCTCTTGCGCTTTCATGATCACGTCGAGCTTGTCGACCACGTCGGCCGAGAAGATCTCCAAGACGTCACTGGCCAATCGGCTGAACAGTTGCCAGTCCTTCTTCGGTGCACCGAGCAGTTCGCAGATGATGGGAATGGGGTATGGCTCGCAGATGTCAGTGGTGAAGTCGGCTCGTCCGGTGTCGGCCACGTTGTCGATCAAACCATTCATCACCTCGCGCATGAACGGACGAAGTCGATCGGCCGCGCGCGGTGAAAATGCCGGGGCGACCAGGCGGCGCAACCTGGTGTGCACGTCGCCCTCCGCGGACAGGATGCTGACCTGTTGGCGCTCGAGGAACGCGGGGTTGGTGATCCCCATCAGCTCAGGGATTCTGCTGGTTGCGCTGTGCCACCGCTTGTCGCGTAGTACTGCTGTGGCGTCTTCGTAGCGCAGCACCTCGTAACCGAACAGATTGCGAACGAGCCAGTGGTCGGTGGCGAGCGATAGGCGCAAGGCGCGACGCTCCTCGAAGTCACCGTTGGCGAGGGCGACCTCCGGCAGGTCGAGTTCTGAAGCAAGCGTTGCCATGCGGGAACGCTATGTCGCGACGGCTCAGTTCAACGCAGCGAGCGGCTCGATGAAGGGAGTGCCGAGGAATTCAGCGACTGGCCCATTGGTGACCTGACCGGCATAGGTGTTGAGTCCGTGCGACAGGGCCGGGTCGCGCCGACATCCACCGGCGGCGCCATGGATGGCGACCTCGAGCTGATAGGGCAGGGTCGCGTTGGTCAGCGCATATGTGCTCGTGTGCGGAACAGCGCCGGGCATGTTGCCGACGCCGTAGTGCAACACGCCGTGCAGCTCGTAGACCGGTTCGTTGTGAGTGGTCTCATGAATGGTCTCGATGCACCCACCCTGGTCGATCGCGACGTCGACGATCACCGCGCCGGTCTTCATCGTGCGCACCATGTCTTCGGTGACGACGACCGGCGCCCGTCCGCCGGCGACGAGCACCGCGCCGATCACGAGGTCGGCGTCGGCAATGTTGCGCTCGAGGGCACCGCGGTTCGAAGCCAGGGTGACGATCCGCCCTTTGTTGATCTGGTCGACCCAACGAAGCCTGTCGAGGTTCTTGTCGAACAGCACGACCTCTGCCTCCATGCCGGCGGCGATCCACGCCGAGTTCCACCCGACGTTGCCGGCGCCGAGCACCACAACCTTCGCCGGTTGCACACCCGGCGCACCACCCATCAGCACGCCCCGGCCACCGTTGTGACGCTCGAGATAGTGAGCACCGATCTGCGGGGCCAGGCGCCCGGCGACCTCACTCATCGGCGCCAGCAGGGGGAGTGCGCCAGTGTCGAGCTGCACCGTTTCGTAGGCCAGCCCGGTACAACGCGTCTCGATCAACGCCTCTGCCACCACCGGATAGGCGGCGAGGTGCAGATATGTGAACAGGGTCAGGTCGGCGCGCAGGAACGGGAATTCCTCGGCCTTGGGCTCCTTCACCTTCACGACCATGCTCTGCGACCACGCATCGGCGGCGCCCGGCACGATCTGCGCACCTGCGGAGCGGTAGTCGGCATCGCTGAAGCTGGCTCCGACGCCAGCGCCAGTTTCGA